>DATNCC010000001.1:0-2674 GCA_035571735.1 Dongiaceae bacterium
CCCCTTCAGAAGGATCTCGGAGGATGACTTCCGGAGGCGCGTGTTTCTGCTGACCGGCCTGGTTCCGGACAGGACCCTGGTATTTTGCCACCAGAGTCTGGAGGTCGGCCAGGTTGCCCTGCTGACGGACGATCGGTACCATAAATACCGTGACTTCCTGGCTCTCGCCAGGGAAACCGGCGTTGTCCGTTGCGAAAAGGGGCATCTGCTCAAAATTTCAGACAACTTTTCTGCAAAGAGAGAATTCCAAAGGGTAAGAATCGATAATCCGCTCGGCGTGGTGGCCAATGAAGTGCAGACTCTGTCAGCCCTGCAACGCCAGGTGCGCTGGATGGCGTGGATGCCGGAAATACTGGTCCGGCACCGGGTTGTCGATGTACTGCTGCGCCATGCAGCCGAACAGTTTGAAGCTGATTACTCACAATTCTACCGTCCGGACGTATCCAAAGAGCGTACTGTCGGCGCACCGTTTTTGCTGAGGGGAAGTTCGCGGCGGCTGGGTGTAGTGCTTGTGCACGGCTTCTTGTCGGCCCCCGCCGAAATGCGTGAGCTGGCAGCCTATCTGCACGGCAAGGGATTCTGGGTATATTGTGTCCGTCTCCGCGGACACGGAACTTCTCCTGAAGACCTTGCCACCCGTAACTGTAGCGACTGGGTCGAATCGGTGGACACCGGCTATGCAATGATGAGTGCCATCTGCAAGCGGGTCGTGGTTGGCGGATTTTCATTCGGCGGCGGCCTGGCGCTGGACTGTGCAGCCAGGATTCCCGGACTGGCCGGAGTATTTGCGGTTTCGCCTCCGTTTCGCCTCCAGGATTTGTCCTCCCGTTTCGCATCCGCGGTTACCACCTGGAACAGGCTCATGGATATGATTCACCTCCACGGAGCGGCAAAGGAATATATCGAGATCGTCCCGGAACGACCGCAGATCAACTACGCCCGGGTTCCGGTAGCGGCGCTTTCGGAACTGGAGCATTTCATGAAAGATCTTGAGCCGCGCCTGGCTGACGTGAAAGCTCCGACTCTGATCTTACAGGCACTTGGTGATCCGGTCGTCAATTCAGACGGGACGGCACTCTTGTTCAATCGCCTCGGAGCAAAACAGAAAAAATATCTGCCCCTCGACTTCAATCGTCATGGAATTCTTGCCGGAGAGGGGTCTGAAAAGGTGCATGCCGAGATTGCGGCTTTTATCGATAAACTGTGAGGGGTAAGGAACAAGGGGCGACCGTGACCGATACAACAACGCCTCTGCTGTTTCTCCGGCAGAGGCGTTGTAAATTACTGCGCTGCTGTTTCGTTTCCGATGATTCAGCGTGAACTGTTGCCTCGAACGGGCCAAAGGTAATACGGCTTTGCTTCCGGCTTCGGAGCGACCTTGCCGCTGGTCAGGTCGGCGGTCCACATTTCGGTCGGCGACTGGCGGGTGGAGGTCCAGTACTCATAGTCACGCACGTCGATAAACCCCAGCTGCCGCAGCTTCTGGTACGGCCAGGTATCCATCCTGGCCTGGTCATACCCCATCGACTTGGCATACTCGATCAGCTTCGCCATCTCCTCCCTGGAGGGAACCCGCCAATCGGCATATCCGGCGTAGTTGGTTTCGTTCAGGCGTTTCATGTATTCATAGACGTTGTCGTCACCGCGCCAGACAAGCTGGTGACCGGGCATGTTGGCGTTTCGTGTCCAGGTAAGCCCGGTATTCTGGTCTACAGCCGTTTTTTCAAGAAAGGCAAAATTCGGTTTGGCAGCGGAACAGGCGACCAGCAGCAGTGCCACGGGAAGCAACAAGAGCAGTTTTTTCATGGCGTTACCCTCCAAATGTGCCGCGTTTGAACACCTTGCGGATCTCTTTTTCATCCGACCATTCCAGGATGCCGGTTTTCAGGTTCTTGAGTGACATCGTAAATTTGTAGTACACATCGGTGGTACTGCCGGCCTTCTGCCTGATCTCGGAGAAGTTGGCCGTCAGCAGGAATTCGGCTCCAAGCTGCTGGCCGAATTTGACGGCGCTTTTCTTATCAACCAGGCCGCTGTCCTGCTGGGTCTTGAGTTCTTCGATCGTCTGCGCATCGGTGGTCCGGTCGATAAAGCGGAATTTGCCGGAACGGATCAGTTTTGCCCGGATCGAGTCGGTAATCGATTCTGTGTCGATATGCTGCATCGTCTTGTTCTTGACCTTGTCGACGCTGACGACCGGTCGCCGTGAAGAGGTCATCTCTACCATCGGCGGAAAGGAAATCATCGAATCGACCATTGTTTCGGCGATCTGCTGCAGATCGGATGAACCGAATTCGGTCGTAATCGGTTTCGCCGAACCGGCATCACCGTATTGCATGGTCGATGCGCAACCTGAAAGAGCCAACGCGCCAATCGCCACCACTGCCAAAAATACTTTCATGCCATTTTTCATAGAGTATCTCCTCGCATCAATTAATTGAATAATTTCTACTGTTCATGATCGCCGGAACAGAGAACATATCAGACGGTTCAGCCGTAATCAATCCGGTTCGCGTATTTTAAGCTTGAACTCTCTGGCTCGCGGATCCGGGGCAACACCCTGCACCGTCCTGCTCTCGCGTCCATACAGAATCAGCGGTTTCCAGGAGCCTGCTCCGGAATTGATTTCCATGCCGCCCGCATCGTACCATTCGAATCGGTACTGAAACGGCAT
>DATNCC010000002.1:0-20797 GCA_035571735.1 Dongiaceae bacterium
ATGAAAAAATGCAGCATGTCGAAAAGAGTATGGATTGTTTTGTTGGCCGGGTTCGCCCTTCTCACCGTTCAAGGCATGGTTTACGCCGCCGATCCCGCGGTTGCCGTCTCCCCGAAATTATCGAACGATGACTGCGCCAAATGCCACAGCAAACCTCCCGCCGACATCGCCAGTGCAGGCGGCAAGCACAAGACCGAGATCGGCTGCCAGGACTGTCACAACGGGCACCCCCCCACGAATCGCAAGATCATCCCGCTCTGCAGCCAGTGCCACGAAGGCAAACCGCACTTCAAGCTGGCCGGCTGCCTCGGTTGCCACTCGAATCCCCACACCCCGAAGAATATAAAATTCGGCAATAACGTCACCGACGCCTGCGTGACCTGCCACACCGGCCAGATCGTCAAATTGCGCGACAACAAGAGCAAGCATACTGCGCTCTTCTGCAGCACGTGCCACAACGTTCACGGCAAGATTCCGAATTGCACCCAGTGCCACAAGCCTCACTTCGCCGAGCAGACCAAAGACGATTGCAAGAAGTGTCACCAGGCGCACATGCCGAAGAACGTAACCTATGGCGACAAGACACCGTCCAAGGACTGCGCTGCCTGTCACAAGAAAGCCTATGACCTGCTTACGGCCAGTAAATTCAAGCACAGCAAGCTGGCTTGCGTGGCGTGTCATCAGGCGAAACACAAGATGGTGCCCCAGTGCCAGAGCTGTCACGGCACGCCTCACCCGGCAACAATGCTGTCCCAGTTCCCGAAATGCGGGTTCTGCCACAGCATCGCCCATGATCTGAACAACTACAAGAGTGCGACGGCACCGGCACCCGCCGCTGCGGCGGCGCCGGCACCGGCAAAAAAACAACTTAAGAAAAAATAGAGTTCGGCCAACTCAGGCTGAAGGCTGAAGACTGAAGGTAAAATCCTTACAATCTTCAGCCTTCAGCCTTCTCTGCCTTAAGCCTTCAGCTTCTGCCTTTCAACCTTCAGCCTGATTTATGACATCAACACAGACAATTGGCACTAAAACTTCAAGCTCAACCAATGATTTCAGGAAGCGCTGGATTCTGTGCGCTCTCGCGCTTTCCCTTGTGCTGCACATTGGGGCTGCAATGGTTATTATCATCGCCAGCGGTTTCAGTACCGGCGGGAATACGCCCGCGAACTTTATAATTCAGGACATTGAACTCACGCCCTCGATCAGCGCGCCGACAAAAACTGCAGCTACACCGCCTGAACCGCAGCCTGCCATAACATCACCGACACCAACTCCAGCCCAAAAACCTGATAAGCCCGCGCAGGAACCGGTACCTGATCAGCCATTAAATCCCTCCGGCAGCTCTGATATCAGGGAAGGGCTGATGTCCACACCTCTGGGATTAGGGATGACACACGGCTATTTCAGCGGCTTGGCCGACGGCAGAACACTGCGGGATGACACTCGGGGATATTATTTTGAAATGGTAGAGAAGATCAACCGGGTGTGGTGGGACAATGCCGGGCTCCTCAAGGAGCCCCTTCGCAGTGATGGAATCTTTGAATTACTGGTCCGGCGTGATGGGACCATTGCTTCGATTCAGATTTTGCGGGGAACAGGCTCAAGAGAGGCCGACCGACTGGTAACAGAGATAATCAGGAATGCCTCCCCCCTCCCTCCCCTGCCAGCCTCTTATGAATTGAGCCTGTTCCGGGCCCCGCTCAGGATCAAAGCGCCATCGAATCTGTTCCGCTTTAAAAACTGACCATGCAGTTTTTTCTCTGCTTCTTTCGGAATCCGCCTGATTCAGCTTGCTTTTTAAAGTTATGCTTTGTAGTATTTAAGCTCGATCCATGGCCGCTGTATATGAGCCTCCAAGCTCATTAGTGTCGGAATTGTGCCCATATTGAGCTAGACAAAAAGGAGAATGTATGAAGAAAATTTTGATGATGTTGGCGTGTACTGCATTGAATGTAGCCCTTTTTGGTTGTGGAGGCGGAGGCGGCGGAAGCACCGGAAATGGCAACCTGGGTCCGGTTACGACCCCTGCGGCAAAATATGCCGGCATATACTCGGGGACATTTACAGGTTTACCCGGTCATTGGACTAAATGGAGGCTGAATGTAAATGGTGGTGGTACTTATTCCGGCCACACGGACAACGATATTGTAGGAAGCGCTTTTAGCGGCACCATCAGCGAAATCGGCAACCTCTCCAGTATTGATGAAACATTCAATACTGCTACAGGAGCACATATATCGATCACCAATATAAAGATTGACGACAGCGGCAACGTTACAGGCACTTGGGTATTGTCTAATAACTCATCAAAAACAGGCACAATTACCGGCGCTAAGGTAACCATCCCCGATTTACGCTTTGTCGACAATCATGACGGCACCATTACAGACGCCGTCACCAACCTGATCTGGCTGAAGAACGCCAACTGCTTCAACGTAGTGAGCAGGGTAACCGGCGAATCGAATGTGTCAACCCTGGCCGGCGGCGGGGCATGCGGTCTGGCTGATGGCAGCACGGCTGGAATGTGGCGCCTGCCAACTTATTATGAACTGCTGATCTTTGTTAATGACGGGTATCTTTCCGACAAACTCAACTCTTCAGGTTTTTCAAACGTCGCGTCGGATTCGCCTTACTGGGCCAACCTCAACGCTTTTTTAGTCACTGACTCCTGGCAGGTCGACATGACCGACGGCTCCGTAAGCCAATCCAATATAGGCAACCAAGTCGGCAAAGTGTGGCCCGTACGTACCAAGCCGTAAGCCTGATGCCATTCAGCCGGTTTTCGCCGATTACTTCACGTAGGGATTGAGGCAAAAACGGCCGGCTCGATATTTCAGGTCTAAAATCGAGCACAAACAAAGAGAGGCGAAGCCGGCAACCGGCTTCGCCTCTCTTTATTGATATACTACAACAAACATCATCACTTACCGGCCGTAACAGTCTGCTCCCACCCGCCGCCGAGCGCTTTGACAAGCTGAACCGCGGCGGTCATCCGCCTGCCGAGGATTCCTATCGCCGTTCTCCTGTTGGCAAGTTCGGCCGTCTGGGCGGTCACGACATTAAGGTAGCCGACAACGCCGGACTGATACTGGTTCAACGTGATCTGCACGGTCTGCCGGGCCGCCTCTACCGCCTCATCCTGTATCCTGGCCTCTTCGGCCAGGATTCGCAGCGCCGCCAGGTTGTCCTCCACATCCCTGAAGGCGTCCAGCACTGTCTGCCGGTACGCGGCCACCGTGGCGTCGTAGGCCGCCAGAGCCTGATCGTTCTGGGCGCGGCGCAGGCCGCCATCGAACAGGGTCTGCGAAACCGTCGGACCGACCGACCAGAATCGGCTCGGCCATGACAGCCACCTTGAGATATTCGAGGCCTCGAGTCCGACTGATGTCCCCAGCTTGACGGTCGGGTAATAGGCTGCTTGCGCCACGCCGATACGGGCATTGGCAGCCGCCATGAGCCGTTCGCTTGAGGCGATATCGGGGCGACGTTCGAGCAGTTCGGACGGCAGCGCCGGGGGGATCGGCGGCGGCTCGGCGCCGAGCGGCAACGGAGACAATGACAGGACGCCGGCCGGTTTCCCGATCAGAACGGCAATGGCATGCTCCAGTTGCGCCCGCAGCGCCCCGAGATCGATCATCTGGGCCTGGGTGCTCTTGAGCTGGGTCTCCGCCTGGAGCACGTCCACCTTCGCCGCTATTCCGGCCGAGTAGCGATTCCGAGTCAACTCCACCGTCTTCCGGTAATAGGCAATGGTGTCATCAAGGTACTGTTTCTGGGCATCCAGAGCACGGAGCTGCATGTAATCCGAGGCCAGTTCGGCCTGCGCGCTCAACTGTGCCGCGGCCAGATCGGCGGCGCTTGCCTGCAATCCTGCCCTGCTCGCCTCGACCGAGCGGGCGATGCGCCCCCAGACATCGAGTTCCCAGGAGAGATTGACCGGCAGCAGGAAGTCCGATTGAACGGCACCCTGGCCACGACCGGTATTGGCCGAACCGAGGGAGCGCGTAGCCGATGCACCTAGCGATACCGAGGGATAATATGCCGCCCTGGCCTCTGCCACGAGAGCGCGGGCCTGGCGGAACCTGGCCGCGGCCAGAGCCACGTTCTGGTTGGAAACGGCGACCTGCTCTTCGAGCCGGTTCAGGTCGGGGTCATTGAACAGCTCCCACCACTTCGTCTTGAGTAGTGTATCCCCCGGCTGAGCTGTCTTCCAGCCGTCACCCTCCTTGTATGCGGCGGGCGTCTCCACCGTCGGTCTGACGTAATCGGGTCCGACTGAACAGGCGGAGAGCGAGAGTGCGACGGCTAGGATAAAAAAGCGGTTATATCCGGTTATTGAATTACTCATTATCTGGTCCTTTCAACTACTCTCGGCAGATTCAGGGTGCAATCAGTCCGGGCGGAAGCGGCGACTTTCCTCTTTTCCGGGCCACCCATATTCTGAAACGGTCAAGATACAGATATACCACCGGAGTGGTATAGAGGGTCATCATCTGGCTGAAGATCAGTCCTCCGACGATGGCGATACCGAGTGGCCGGCGCAGCTCCGATCCTATCCCGCTCCCCAGCGCCAGCGGGATAGCCCCCAGAAGCGCCGCCATGGTGGTCATCATGATCGGACGGAAACGGAGCAGGCAGGCATGAAAAATTGCCTCCTCCGGACTCTTCCCCTCATTGCGCTCGGCCGAGATGGCAAAATCCACCATCATGATGCCGTTTTTCTTGACGATGCCGATCAGCAGGATCACGCCTATGATGGCGATCAGGTTCAGATCGGTCCTGAACAGCAGCAGGGCCGCCACGGCGCCGACCCCCGCCGACGGCAGCGTGGAGAGGATCGTGATAGGGTGAATGTAGCTCTCGTAGAGCACGCCAAGCACGATATAGACAGTTATCAGCGCAGCCAGGATCAGGAGCGGCTGGTTCCTGAGCGAGGCCTGGAAGGCCTGGGCCGTCCCCTGGAAGCTGCCCCGGATGGAGGCCGGCATACCGATCTCCCGGCTGGCGGCCTCGATGATCCTGACCGCATCTCCCAGGGCCACACCGGCCGCCAGATTGAACGACAGCGTCACCGCCGGGAACTGCCCCTGATGGTTGACGGCCAGGGCGGTGGCGGAGGGCTCGAAGCGGGTGAAGGCGGAGAGCGGCACCTGGGCGCCGCTTGTGGAGGGGACGTAGATGTCGCGCAGCGTCTCAGGGCTCTGCCAGAAGCGTGGATCCACCTCCATCACCACGTGATACTGGTTCAGCAGCGTGTAGGAGATCGATACCTGGCGCTGGCCAAAGGCATCATAGAGGGTGTTGTCGATCACCTGGGGGGTGATCCCCAGCCGGCTGGCCGTCGGGCGGTCGATGACAAGCTCCGCCTGCATGCCCTTGTCCTGCAGGTCGCTGTTCAGGTCAGCCACCTGGGGGATGGTGCGCAGCTTCCGTAACATCCGCTGGGACCAGCTGTTGAGCTCGTTCAGGTCGTTACCCTTCATGGTGTACTGATAGAGGCCGCTGCTGATCCTCCCTCCCACCCGCAGGTCCTGCACCGGCTGGAGGAAGGCGGGGGCGCCCGGCACACTCATCAGCTTTCCGCGCAGCCTTCTGATGATGTCGTTTGCGGTGGCGGTGCGCTTCTCGAACGGCTTCAGCGAGATGAACATCCGTGCGGTATTGGTGGTGGAGCCGCCGCCACCGCCACCGCCGGTGAAGCCGACCACGTACTCCACATCCGGGTCTTCCTTGATGATCGCCACGATCCGCGCCAGCTTGTTTTCCATGGCCTGAAAGGATGTATCCTGGGCGGCCTGGATGCTGCCGGTGATCCGTCCCGTGTCCTGCTCGGGGAAGAACCCCTTGGGTATGACCCGGAAGAGGTACAGGTTGAAACCGATCGTGACCAGCAGCAGAGTCAGCATCAGGCGGGAGTGCGCCAGCGCCCAGGCCAGACTCTTCTCGTAGGCGGCGTACATCCGACTGAACATCTCCTCGCTGACCCGGTAGATGAAGCCACGTTTCCGCTGCACTTCGGATTTCAGGATCGTGGCACACATCATCGGGGTCACGGTCAGCGACACCAGCAGCGAGACCAATATCGCCGTCGAGAGCACGACGGCAAACTCCCGGAACAGGCGGCCGACTATCCCCCCCATCAGCAGGATCGGGATGAAGACGGCTACCAGCGAGACGCTCATCGAGAGGACCGTTAAGGCGATCTCTTTCGAACCGGACAGGGCCGCCTGGAAGGGGGATTGTCCCATCTCCCGGTAGCGGGTGATGTTCTCCAGCACCACGATGGCGTCGTCCACCACGAAGCCGGTGGCGATGGTCAGCGCCATCAGCGACAGGTTGTCCAGGGAATAGCCGCAGAGGTACATCACCGCGAAGGTGCCGATGATCGAAACGCCGACCGCCACGGCCGGGATCAGCGTGGCGCGGATGTTGCGCAGGAACCAGAACACAACCAGAATCACCAGCATGCCCGAGAGCATCAGGGAGCGCTCCACATCCCGCAGCGAGCCGCGGATGGGGGGCGTGCGGTCGAGCACCACAGACAGCTTGATTGCTCCGGGCAGGGCCGCCTCCAGTTGCGGTAACAGGTTGCGCACATTGTCCACGGTCTCGATGATGTTGGCCCCAGGCTGGCGGAAGACGATCACCATCACGGCTGGCCGGCCATTGACCAGTCCGGTCGAGCGCAGGTCCTCTACCGAATCCCGCACCGTGGCCACGTCCTTCAGCTGCAGCGCCGTGCCCTTTTTGTAGGAGATCACCAACGGCAGGTAATCCTCGGCCTTGCGCAACTGATCGTTGGTGCGGAGCTCCCAGCTCTTGTCACCCTGGGTCAGCTCCCCCTTGGGACGGTTAACGTTGGTGCTGGACAGCACGCCGCGCACGCTCTCCAGGCTGACGCCGTACTTGCTGAGCGCCAGGGGGTTCAACTCCACCCGCACCGCCGGCAGCGAGCTCCCCCCCACAAAGACCTGGCCGACACCCTTCACCTGGGAGAGCTTCTGCTGCATGATCGACGAGGCCGCGTCATACATCCGCGGCTTGCTCATGCTCTCGGAGGTCAGCGCCAGGATCAGGATCGGTGCGTCGGAAGGATTGACCTTGCGGTAGCTCGGATTGCTGGGAAGATTGGCGGGAAGATCGCCGCGGGCGGCGTTGATGGCGGCCTGGACGTCCCGCGCTGCACCGTTGATGTCGCGGGAGAGGTCGAACTGCATGGTGATGCTGGTGGAACCGCGGTTGCTGGTGGAGGTCATCTCGGTCACCCCGGCGATGCGTCCGAATTGGCGCTCCAGCGGAGCAGCCACCGAGGTTGACATGGTGACGGGATCGGCGCCTGGCAGGCCGGCGTTGACCGAGATGGTCGGAAAATCCACCTGCGGCAGAGGCGACACCGGCAGGAGGCGAAAGGCGAGCACCCCGGCCAGCACCAGCCCGATTGTCAGCAGGGTGGTGGCCACCGGCCGCTTTATGAAGGGAGCGGAGATGTTCACAAATTACCCCCCCTCGGTCCCCCCTTATCAGGGGGGAAGGTTAGCTCCTCCCCTGATAAGGGGAGGCTGGGAGGGGTTAGTTTCTTCCCCCTCCGTCTCGCCAGCCGGTCAAACGCCAGGTAGATCACCGGCGTGGTGTAGAGCGTCAGGATCTGGCTGAAGATCAGCCCTCCGACGATGGCGATCCCCAGAGGACGCCGCAGCTCGGCGCCCTGTCCGTGGCCGATGGCGAGCGGCAGGGCGCCCAGGAGCGCCGCCATGGTGGTCATCATGATCGGCCGGAAACGGAGCAGGCAGGCCTGGTAGATAGCCTCCTCCGGGCTCTTCCCCTCGTTGCGCTCGGCATCCAGGGCGAAGTCCACCATCATGATGCCGTTCTTCTTGACGATGCCGATCAGGAGGATGATGCCGATGATCGAGATGACGTCCAGCTCGGTGCGGAAGAGCATCAGCGACAGCACTGCCCCCACTCCCGCCGACGGGAGGGTGGAGAGGATCGTGACCGGATGGATGAAGCTCTCGTAGAGCACGCCGAGCACAATGTAGACCGTCACCAGGGCAGCCAGGATCAGGAGCGGCTGGTTGGTCAGTGAGGCTTTGAAGGCCTGGGCCGCCCCCTGGAACGTACCCCTCATGCTGGCCGGCAGCCCCATCCCGGCAATGGCCGTCTCGATAGCCTCGACCGCCTTACCCAGCGACACCCCGGGAGCCAGATTGAAGGATAGCGTAGCGGCCGGGAACTGTCCCTGGCGGTTGATCACCAGCGGGCCGGTCGTCTCGGCAATCCTGGTGACCGCGCCAAGCGGCACCTGCCCGCCGCCGCTGCCGCGCAGAAAGAGGGAGTGCAGCCCGCCGGGATTTTGCTGGAATTCGGGCTTGACCCCGAGAATCACCCGATACTGGTTCAACTCGGTGAAGATCGTGGAAATCTGGCGCTGGCCGAAGGCGTCGTAGAGGGTGTCGTCGATCTGCTGCGGGGTAATGCCGAACCTGGCCGCCGTGGGGCGGTCGATGTCCAGCACGACCCTGAGTCCCTTGTCCTGCTGGTCGCTGCTCACGTCGCGCAGCTCGGGCAGGGTGCGGAGCGTCTCCACCACCTTGGGCGCCAGGGAGCTCAGCTCGGCGGTGTTTGGATCTTCCAGGGTGTACTGGAACTCGTTCCGGCTGATCTTGGAGTCCACGGTGAGAGTCTGCGTCGGCTGCATGAAGAGCGTGATCCCTCCCACCTTGGCCAGTTCGGGCTGCAGCCGACGGATGATCTCGACAGCCCTGGCCTTGCGCTCCCGCATCGGCTTCAGGTTGATCTGGATCCGGCCGCTGTTGAGGGTGGTATTGGTTCCGTCCACGCCGATGAAGGTGGAGATGCTCTTTACGGCCGGGTCGTTGAGGATCACCCGGGCCAGGGCCTGCTGGCGCTCGGCCATGGCGGCGAACGAGATCGACTGGGGCGCCTCGGAGATCCCCTGGATCGCACCGCTATCCTGGGTCGGGAAGAACCCTTTAGGTACGACGATGTAGAGTACGACCGTCAGCACCAGGGTGGCTACGGCCACCACCAGGGTGGCAAACTGGTGCCCGAGCACCCATTGCAGGGTGCGTCCGTAGGCAGCGATGACCCGGTCGAAAAACTGGCCGGAGGCGTGGTAGAAGCGCCCTTGGCGTTCTTCGGGTACGTGTCTGAGGATGCGGGCGCACATCATCGGGGTCAGGGTGAGCGACACCACCGCCGAGATCAGGATCGTCACCCCGAGGGTAACGGCAAACTCGCGGAACAGGCGCCCCACCACGTCCCCCATGAACAGGAGCGGGATCAGCACGGCGATCAGCGAGACGGTAAGCGACAGGATGGTGAAACCGATCTGTTTGGCCCCCTTGAGGGCCGCCTCCAGCGGGCTCTCACCGGCTTCCACGTAGCGCGAGATGTTCTCGATCATGACGATGGCATCGTCCACCACGAAACCGGTGGAGATGGTCAGGGCCATCAGGGTCAGGTTGTTGAGGCTGAAACCCAGCAGATACATGACCCCGAAGGTACCCACCAGGGAGAGCGGCACGGCCACGCTCGGGATGGTGGTGGCCGGCAGGTTGCGCAGGAACAGGAAGATCACCAGCACCACCAGTCCCACGGCCAGCAGCAGCTCGTACTGCACGTCCCGGACCGAAGCGCGGATGTTGGTGGTACGGTCGGTCAACAGCGTGACATGAACCGAGGCGGGGAGCGAAGCCTGCAGTTGCGGCAGCAGCGCCTTGATGCGGTCCGCCACCTCGATCACGTTGGCCCCGGGCTGGCGCTGGATATTGACGATCACCGCCGGGGAGCTGTTCATCCAGGCCGCCTGGTTGACATTCTCGGCGTCGTCAACAGCCTCGGCCACGTCGGAGAGAAAGACCGGCGCGTTGTTCCTGTAGGAGACCACCAGCGAGCGGTACTCCTTGCTGGAGAGCAGCTGGTCGTTGGCGCCGATGATATAGGACTGGCGCGGGCCGTCGAAGCCCCCCTTGGCCTGGTTGACGTTGGCGGTCAGGATGGTGCTTCTCAGGTCCTCCATGGTCAGGCCATAAGAGGCCAGGGCGGTGGGATTGGCGTGGATGCGCACGGCCGGACGCTGGCCGCCGCTGATGCTGACCAGGCCGACACCGGGCAACTGGGCGATCTTCTGGGCGAATCGGGTGTCGGCCAGATCTTCCACCCTGGGCAGCGGCATCGATTCGGAGGTCAGGGCCAGAGTCAGAATGGGAGCATCGGCCGGGTTGACCTTGCTGTAGACCGGCGGGGTCGGCAGGTCGCGGGGCAGGAAGGTGAAGGAGGTATTGATCGCCGCCTGGACCTGCTGTTCCGCAACGTCCAGACTGAGATCGAGGCTGAACTGCAGGGTTATGATCGAGCTGCCGCCGGAGCTGGACGATGTCATCTGGGTTAGTCCGGGCATCTGTCCGAACTGCCGCTCCAGGGGCGCGGTTATCGAGGTCGCCACGACATCCGGACTAGCTCCGGGGTAGAAGGTGCGCACCTGGATGGTCGGGTAATCCACCTGGGGCAGAGCCGAGACCGGCAGCAGCTTGTAGGCCACGGCCCCTGCCAGCAGGATGGCGATCATCAGCAGGGTAGTGGCCACGGGACGCAATATGAAGAGGCGGGAAAAATTCATTAGTTTGGTGTCCTGAAAATCGACCACCCCCAACCCTTTATGCCCCAGAGGGTGCTCCTTATCAAGGAGGGGAGATTTCAAGTCCCCCTCCTAAAATAGGAGGGGCTAGGGGTGGTAAGGTGTCAGCTTGAAAACACTTGGAATAAATCTCCCCATGTTAGAAGGAGATTCAACGTTTACCTTCATTTCTCTGTCCTTTCGGCGCGCCCTGCTCCTTCTGCCCCGGCTCCTTCACCTCGACCTTGCTTCCCTCCCTGAGCCTCTCGGCGCCATCCACCACCACCTTCTCGCCCGCCTGCAACCCTTTTGTCACCGCGGTGTCGCCATCCTGGCTGACACCGGTCGTGATCGGACGGAGGGTCACGGTGCTGTCGGCATTGACCACGTAAACGAAGGCTCCCTGGGGTCCGCGCTGGACGGCGACCGCCGGCACGATGATGGAGTCGTGTCTGGTCTCCACCAGCAGGCGGGCGTTGACGAACTGGTTGGGGAAAAGCTCGTTGCCGCTGTTGGGAAAGACCGCCTTGAGTTTGACCGTTCCGGTGGCGGGGTCAATCTGGTTGTCCACGGTAAGCAGCGTCCCGCCGGCCAGACGCTTTTTCTGTTCACGGTCGAAGGCATCCACGGCCAGACGTTCCCCTTTCTTCAGTCTGGCCATGAGCTGCGGCAGGCTGTCCTCGGCGATCGGAAAGACGACCGTGATCGGCTGCAGCTGGGTTATCACCACGAGTCCGGTCTGATCATTGGCATGCACGATGTTGCCCGCGTCCACCTGGCGCAGCCCCACCCTGCCGCCAATGGGTGCGGTGACGCGAGAATAGGTCAGTTGCAGCCTGGCGTTGTCGATCTGCCCCTGGTCCACCCTGACAGCTCCCTCGAACTGGCGCACCAGCGCCTCCTGGGTGTCCAGCTGCTGCCGGGGAATTGAGTCCTGTTTCCAGAGCGTGCGATACCGTTCCAGATCCATTCGGGCATTGTTCAACTGTTCCCGGTCGCGGGCCATTTGTCCCTCGGCCTGGGTCAGCTGCACCTGGAACGGCCTGGGATCGATGACCGCCAGAAGGGCCCCCTTGGTGACGTTCTGCCCCTCGCGGTAGTGGACCTCCATGAGCTGTCCGTCCACGCGGCTCTTGACCGTAACGGTGTTCAGAGGGATCACCGAGCCGAGTCCGGTCAGGTAGAGATTCATGCCGCCCGTGCGGACCGGCGCCACAGATACCGGCGTAGGCAGGGATGCCGCCCTGGTGCCGGACTTGCCCGATGCGGGCGCCGCAGGAAGCTGCTGCTTATTCCAGACGGCAAAGGCGCCTCCGGCAACCAGACAGAGTAATATGAACCAGAACCACCAACGTTTGAAGAATGAGAGTCTGGCCGGCTGCGTCTCTGATTCGGTTTTTTCGGTATCGGTTTCTTGCATTCTCGCTGTCCTCTATTTTATTGGCGATTTGTTGTTACTGTTGTGCATCAAGCATCAAATTTATACCCCGCGCCATAGATCGAATGGATGAGTTCCGTTTCCGGCGATACGCCGGAGATCTTTTTGCGCAGGTTCTTGATGTGGCTATCGATGGTGCGATCGCTGACCACTCGTTGATCGGGATATATCTGATCCATGAGCTTGGTTCGATTGTATATGCGTCCGGGATTGGCCGCAAGGAAGTTAAGCAGTTTAAACTCGACCACGGTAAGATCCAGATCCTGGCCCTGCAGCGTCGCCTGAAAACGTTCCTCATCCAGATGCAGAATGGGTGGCATGCCCGACTGCTGCCGGATGGCACCTCTTCGCAGCACCGCCTTGACGCGGGCCACGACCTCCCTTGGGCTGAACGGCTTGCAGATGTAATCATCGGCGCCGAGCTCAAGCCCCAAAAGCCTGTCGATTTCTTCAACGCGGGCGGTGACCATGATGATCGGCACCGCCGAGAACGAGCGGATCTCCTTGCATATATCCACGCCGTTTCGCCCCGGCAACATCAAGTCCAGAAGCATCAGGGCCGGCGCTCTTTCACGAACCCGCGGCAGGACGTCAAGACCGTTCTCCAGGCATTCAGTCTCAAACCCCGCCTGGCGCAGGTAATTGCTCAGGAGCTGGGCCAGCTTGGGCTCGTCTTCAACGATCAGTATGGTGTCGCTCATTCGAGACCTGCGGAGAGCGACAGGGTAATGCGCAGCCAGACCCCCCCGAGCGGCGAATGGAGTACTTCTATTGCTCCTTCGTGGGCCTCGACAATATTGCGGCAGATAGCAAGGCCAAGACCGGCGCCGCCGGAAGACCTGTTGCGTGACCCTTCCACCCGGAAGAGACGCTCGAACAGTTTTCTTCGCTCTTCTTCCGAAACTCCCGGTCCACTGTCCATGATGTCGACCGTTGCTCCGCCGTGCGCCGCTTCGAGCGCGATGTCGAGCGTTCCGCCGGAATCGGTATATTTTTTTGAATTGTCCAGCAGGTTGTCGAAGAGTTGCGCCAACCGCTCGCCGTCGGCAAATACGATTACAGGATCTTGAGGCAGATGAACCTTGAGTGCCAGCGATTTCTCCGCCAATTTCGGCCGGGCACGATCGATTGCGTCGTTCAGGATATTCGTCAGGTCTACATCGGATTTCCGGTAGGCAAGAGCCCCGACATCCGAAAGCGCCAGCTGGTAGAGATCTTCAACCAGCCGGTTAAGGCGGAAGACTTCCACCTGGAGGGAGCCGATCGATTCGAGCGACAGATCCTGGATCCCGTCCTGGATAGCCTCGATCTCGCCCCCCAGGATGGCCAGCGGGGTCCTCAATTCATGGGAGATGTCGGCCACGAACTGGCGCCTGGCCTGCTCGTTTTTGTCGAGGCTCAACGCCAGCGCGTTAAAATCCCTGGACAGATGACCGAACTCGTCGTCGGAGTCGACAGGAACCCTGACGTCATAGCGTCCCGAGGAAAGATGGCCGGTGGCCGCAGCCAGTTTTTTGAGCGGACGTACCAGAAGACGCGCCAGGGGAAGTGATATCGCCGTAGCAACGAGCAGCATGACCATGGCGACAAGAGCAAACACCAGCTTCTGCTCCTTGACGAATCTGAGTTGATGGATATCCGAGAGGAATTTACTCGGAAGCATCCCCAGATATCCGACCACCTTTCCCTTGTCCAGAATCGGCTTGAAGATCTCGATATCCGCGGGATTGCTGATACCAAAGATGGGGCTCCTGGCGGCATCCAGCACCACGATCCGACGTTCCAGACGATAATAGCGTCTGCCTGCGGGTGGTGGCTCGGACTGTTGGGGAGGTTCCCGTTTTATCTCATGTGTCGTTGGGGGGGGAGGAAATTGGGGGGCATCTTCGGAGACCGTTTCACCGATCAACCGGGAGATCGTGTCTGGTGCATCGCGCAGAAAGGCCCAGTCCCCGCGAGCTCCGAACGCCTTACCCAACTTCGCGGCCAGCCGGTCAATCCGGTTTTGTTCCTGTTGATTGACGTACTTGAGAAAGCCGCGATCCATGCTCCTCTGCATGATCAGGAACATGGAGAGGACTATGATTGCATTGGCGGCGAGAATCGCCAGGAAAACCCTGTGGGTTACATTCAGTTTCATCGATTAAAACTCACGCATCGTAGTTAATCTTCTGCTTCAGCGTCTGCATCGTAGTCAGGTTTCGCCAAAATAGGAAGTGTGAATTCGAGCTGTGGGCAAAAATCCATATTCACTCCATATTTGCTCCACATTGTCGGTGTAGGTTGATATCCAGACAGGTACTACTCCAACAATGGTGGCTGGCAACGTGGGGGGATGCCGGACCAGGACGATCACAAGAGCATGACCGGATATTGATGCCGGAGTTTTCGGATGGAAACTAACTCAGAAGTAACTACCATTTACACGGAGGTCAAAATGACATCAGGAAAAAGCGGAAAAATGGCAAAGGTCGCAGTAATGTTTTGTATCGCCGCATTAACAGCGGTTGCAACAATCGCGCAAGCAGACGACGGGGGGTGGGGCGGTGAGCAGTGCGGCAAACAGCAGCGGCAGGATTTCAGGAGAATTGGCAAGAAACTTGGCCTGACCGACGCGCAGAAAACCCAGGCAAAGGCGATTTTTCAGGGAAACAGGGATGTTGTAAAGCCCATCATTGCAAGTCTCCGGACCGAGCGGAGTAATCTTCAGTCTTTAATGCATGCCGATACGATCGACGAAGCGGCAATCCGTTCCGAAACGGCCAAGATCGCCGGAATACAGGCTGATCTCAATGTCAACAGGGCGAAGGTCGGGGCGCAGTTTCGTGCCATCCTGACCCCTTCGCAGTTGGCAATTCTGAAAACCTTGCACCGGAAAAATCATAAAAATGACAGCGCGGCGACCACTCCCGCTGAATAGCCATTACGTGTTCCAAATTCCTGCAGTATCATAAAAGAACGCCCCCGGCTATCTGTGACAGCCGGGGGCGTTTACCCGCACATACCTGAAACCGGTCATGTTTTTTTGGTGGGCGGCACGGGATTCGAACCCGCGACCCCAGGCTTCGGAGGCCTGTACTCTATCCAGCTGAGCTAACCGCCCGTATCACAAACCGCAGAAACACACTTTGATCGAAGATCATTACACTATTTAGCCGGCCAACTCAAGTCATAAATCTGTCTTTTTACGGTTTGCTCTGCTATGATGTCGCCTCAGGAGAGTACCATGAGGCAGCAAATAACTCCCGGCGTAATAAGAGTTATCGGGTTGACAGGCGGAATTGCCACCGGGAAAAGCTCTGTTGCCCGGTTTTTTTCAGAACGGGGCATACCTGTGATCGATGCCGACCAGCTTGCCCGGGATGTTGTACTGCCCGGTTCCCCAGCCCTGGAGCAGATCGCCTCGCTCTTCGGACGCGAAGAGGTATTGACGCACGACGGCGAGCTTGATCGCAAACGTCTTGGAGAGCTGATCTTTTCAGACCCGGAAAAACGCCGCCTGCTTGAAGGGATCCTCCATCCCGAAATACGAAAACTGGCTGAAGAACGCATCGCCCAGGCTGCCGCGGCCGGCCATCAGCGGCTGATTTACATGGCGCCGCTCCTGATCGAGGCGAATGCAACCGACCGCGTCGATGACCTCTGGGTAGTCACGGTTCGTCCCGAGATCCAGCTGGAGCGGCTCATGCGGCGTGACGGCATAAACCGGGAGCAGGCGGAACGGATAGTCGGCAGTCAGATGCCGCTCGCGGACAAGACGCGCTACGGAAGTGTGGTCATCGACAACAGCGGTTCCGAGGCAGAAACACGCACTTTTCTGGAAATTGTCTGGGCAAAGGAAACCGGGAGCAGTAATGAGTAAAGGGAATCACATCTTACGACCGAAAATACGTCCGGCCATACCGGCTGAAACAAGTGTCGCAAACAAGGCAGGATCACCGGCAGTCCAAAAAGCTGCGGTGACACATACCCCTGCAATGAAACACGATACGGTCCTGAACTGCTTTGCCGCCGTACCTCGCGGCGCCGAGGAGCTCGCCGCCGCGGAGCTTGCGGTTCTTGGAATCGGTGATGCAAAACCCGGAAAAGGGGGGGTGGCATTTTGTACCGACCGGGCCGGGCTGTACCGTGCCAATCTCTGGCTCCGGACCGCCAGCCGCGTGCTGGTTCAGGTGTCGATGTTCCCCTGCACGAGCCCGGCCGACCTGTATGCCGGCGTGCATGCCGTTGCCTGGCAGGAGCTGATTACTCCTGACATGACCCTGGCGGTGGATTGCTCCCTGCGCGATTCGGCCCTGACTCATTCCGGGTTTGTCGCCTTGAAGACCAAGGATGCCGTGGTCGACCGTATCCGCGAAGCGTGCGGCCGCCGCCCGAATGTCGATACGGCCTCGCCGGATGTCCGCATCAACGTCCATCTGCACAAAAACATCTGCACGGTCAGCCTCGACAGTTCCGGAGATTCGCTTGACCGGCGCGGCTACCGGCTGGAGCGGAACGAGGCGCCCCTGCGTGAGACGCTGGCCGCCGCCGTTGTCGCCCTGACCGGATGGGACGGCTCCATTCCCCTGGCTGACCCGATGTGCGGTTCAGGCACCATTCCTGTTGAGGCGGCGCTTTACGCGGCACATATTCCGCCAGGGTTTCAGCGCGAATTCGGGTTCCAGCGCTGGCTGGATTTCGATGCCGGGCTCTGGGACGGAATATGCTCGGAAGCGAAAGGTGGCATCCGCAGTTTGCCGGTCGGCCTGATAACCGGATATGACCTCGACAGCAAGGCTCTTCTGCTGGCGGGAAGAAATACTGCCAAGGCCGGCCTGGAAGGGCAGATCCACTTCTTTCACGCCGCGCTGCAGGAATTCCGCCCTCAGGGGGACAAGGGGGTGGTGATCCTCAACCCCCCCTACGGCATGCGCCTGGGAGAAGAGAATGACTTAAGGGAGCTCTACTGTCAGATCGGCGATGTGATGAAGAAATATTGTCGCGGCTGGACCGGATACGTCCTGACCGGCAACCTTGAGCTGGCCAAATATATCGGCCTCAAAGCCTCCAGGCGCTACGTCCTGTTCAACGGGGCGATCGAGTGCCGCCTGCTTAAATATGAGCTGTACTAGACCTGAAAACAGCTTTTGGTCCACGAAAGACACGAAAAACACGAAAATTAAAGCGTTATGGCAGAACGGCAATTCACCGAACAGGTTGCTCCATGATGTTGCTATTTTACTGATTTAATACGTGTTTTTCGTGCTTTTCGTGGACACTATTTTTTCGGGCTAAAAAGGAATTTTACATGACGATTCGATGGTATCCGGGACATATGGGGAAGGCGCAGGAAAAGATGGCCGAGGCGATCCGCAAGATCGATGTGATTGTCGAGGTGCTGGATGCCCGCCTCCCCTCCTCCAGTTCCAATCACCAGCTGGAGGAGATGCGGCGCAACAAGCCCTGCATCAAGGTATTGAACAAGCAGGACCTGGCCGATCCCGCCGTCACCAGGGCGTGGGTGCACCATTTTGAACGGGAGTCGGGGGTGTGCGCCCTGCCGCTCTCCGCCCGGGTCCACGCCGATGCAAAGCAGCTGATCAAACTCTGTCAGAAGACGGTGCCGCACCGCGGGCGACCGGGATGGCCGCTGCGGGTAATGGTATTCGGAATTCCCAACACCGGCAAATCAACCCTGATCAACACCCTGGCGGGGAAATGCATGGCCAGGGTCGGCGACAAGCCGGCGGTCACCACCTGTGGCCAGCAGATCGACCTCCGGAACGGTATCGTTCTGTCGGATACGCCCGGCATTCTCTGGCCGAACATGGATGACCAGGCCGTGGCATATCGCCTGGCAACAAGCGGTGCGATCGGCGCAAGCGCCCTCGACTATACCTGCGTCGGGCTCTTTGCCGCCGAGTATATGATGGGCAGGTATCCGGAACTGCTGAAGGTGCGGTACAAGCTGTCAGAGCTGCCTGAAACTCCGACAGGCATGATAGAAGAAATCGGGCGACGCCTGGGATGTCTCATGGCAGGCGGGGAAATCGACGTACACAGGGCCGCGGAGGCTTTTCTGCGGGAATTGCGGTCGGGGAAAATCGGACGGGTCAGCCTTGAAGAACCGGAACAGGCCATCGCTGTCTCCAGGGAAGAACCTGAACCGGAATAAATTAAATCAACGCTTCAGCTTATGGCAGAACAGGCAGCGGTTCTTGGAGGGATGATCGGGGGGAAACGGCACCCCCTTTTCCTTGTGACACGGCTCGCAATATACCTCGGCCGCTTTTTTATCCGGCTTGTAGAATGCCCGCGTGAAGATTGAAGCGTCAGGGCCGGGTGCATTCCGATAGGCGGCATCATAGGATACTTTATGCATCTGATTGTTGGGCACCGTTGTCGTCTTCTCTTTACCGGAAATGGCGAAAAAAATCCCCAGTACCACAACTGCCACGGCTATAAACATCCAGTCACGCTTATCGATTTTCATGTAATCAATTCCTTATTAGTAAGTTAGAAATTATTTTCTGCCTAGCAGGAATAATTTCGTTAACGCACTTACCCTGTTTATCAGGGCATCAGTCGGATTTTACGAGTGAGAAGTAGATAATCACTCCGCCGATCAGCAGGCCGCCGCCTATAAATGGCAGCGTCGCTGACAGGGAGAGGTCGTCACCGGGTGCCGGCATTGCATAGCGTATGATTACGGCGATACAGAGCAGTGAGAAAAGGCTGAGCAGAATTGGTTTTGAGCGCTTGACAACCCCGAAAAAGAAGATGGCGACAATCAGGATGAGAACCGCGGGATTGGAGAAAACCTGCTTGATGCTCAGATGCTTCACGGTTTCAATCAGATTCGATGTTTCGAAAGGGCGAAGTGCTTCGGTAGCTTTTTCGACCAACTGCTGTTTATCCATTCAATGCCTCTGTGAGCCGTCTTGATTCGACAACGATACTAGATTACTGCCATTTTCCGCAAGATATAATCAGGGCACGCTACCTGTCGTCAGCTGATGAAATCCATTACTTTATCGAGAAATCCCTTTTTCATCGGGTAAACTTCCTCACCGCTGATCCTGGCGAACTCTTCCAGCAGTTCCTTCTGTTTCTTGTTGAGATTGGTAGGAGTTTCGATCCGGATCACGACCAGCTGGTCACCACGGCCGTATCCCTGCAGCGAGGGAATCCCCTTCCCCTTCAGGCGATAGATCTTGCCGGACTGGGTTCCGTCGGGAATTTTCATGGAAACCTTGCCGTCCAGCGTCGGAACCTCCAGCTCGCACCCCAACGCCGCCTGGATGAAACTGATCGGAATTTCACAGATGACGTTGTTATCCTCACGTTGAAAGATGGCATGTTCCTTCACGCTGATGGCGACATACAGGTCACCGTTGGGTCCGCCCTTGCCCTGTCCGCCTTCGCCGGTTACCTTGAGCCGTGAACCGGTCTCGACTCCGCCGGGTATCTTGACGGAGAGCGTCTTGGTGTCTTTTGTGCTCCCCTTGCCGCGGCAGTCGGGGCAGGGATCGTCAACCACCTTGCCTTCCCCGTTGCACTGGCCGCACGTTTTGCTGACGCTGAAAAAACCCTGCTGATAGCGGACCTGTCCGGCGCCGCGACAGGTCGGACAGACCTTGGGATCGGTGCCGGGTTTTGAACCTGACCCATTGCAGGTGACGCACCGCTTGGCAAACGGGACTTCAATCTTTTTTTCCACGCCGAATGCCGCTTCTTCGAAGCTGATCTCCATATTGTAGAGGAGATCGTCGCCTCGCCTCCCCTGGCTGCGGCCACGGCCGGCGCCACCGCCGCCGAAGATGTCGCCGAAGATATCGCCAAAAATATCGCCGAACGGGGTGCCCGCGCCAAAGCCGCCGAATCCGCCGCCGGAAAAGCCCCCCGCCCCGGAAACACCGGCATGGCCATACTGGTCGTACTGGGCGCGCTTCTGTGGGTCGGAAAGGACCTCGTAAGCCTCAGAGGCTTCCTTGAACTTCTCCTCGGCAGCCTTGTCCCCCGGATTCTTGTCCGGATGGTGCTGGACCGCAACCTTGCGAAATGCCTTCTTGATCTCTGTCTCGGAGGCGTTGCGATGGACCTCCAACACCTCGTAATAATCACGTTTATCGCCTATTGCCACAAATAATTTCCTTTATATCTTGAAATGCGTGTAGGGGCGGGTTTCAAAACCCGCCCCTACAGTCTCGTCAACAACCGGCGCCGGACTACTTCTTCTCGTCCTTGACCTCTTCAAAATCGGCATCCACAACCTTGTCGTCCTTCGGCTTGGCCGAACTGCCCTGCTCCGCTCCGGCAGCAGCTTCGCCCTCCGCCCCTTCTTTCTTGGCATACATGGCCTCGGCCAGCTTGTGCGAAGCCTGGGCGAGTTCGTCGGTGGCTTTTTTGATGGCTTCGGCATCTTCGCCTTCCATCAGTTTTTTAAGTTCGGACAGTTTGTTCTCGATGTTCCCTTTTTCGACCGCATCTATCTTATCGCCGTACTCCTTGAGCGACTTCTCGGTGGTGTACACCATGCTGTCGGCGTGGTTACGCGCTTCGATCGCTTCACGCTTTTTCTTGTCCTCGTCAGCGTGAGCCTCGGCGTCGCGCACCATCTTGTCGATCTCTTCCTTGGAGAGACCGGAAGACGCGGTGATGCTGATCGATTGCTCCTTGCCGGTACCGAGATCCTTGGCGGAAACATGTACGATACCGTTGGCATCGATGTCGAAGGT
>DATNCC010000003.1:0-2834 GCA_035571735.1 Dongiaceae bacterium
GCTGGTTCGGCCGTCCAGGAGCATCCTGGACCTGCCGGTAAAGAGCGTACTCAAAAAATGGAAAGACAAGGCCTTCGCCGCCGGGGCTGATCGCTCGGTCATCGAGAGGGGGGCTGCCATGCTGGGGGTGGAACTGGTTGATCTGATTGCCGATTGCATCGAGGGGATGAAGACGCAGGCCGAGGCGATCGGGCTAAAGGGGAATCTGTAGCGGCAATTGTGACAACCACACGGCGGCAGCCGGTCTTCGCTAATGCTGATCTGTGCTGCCCCCATGTTTACTCGCAAATAACTTTAAAATATGGCCGAAGGGCGGATGAGGTGGCAGCAATGCTTAAAAACCAAGTCTCAAAAATAAATCAGGTGGAAGCACGCAGCGGTGCAAAAATATTACTTGAAGTGCTTGAAAGTGAAGGCGTTGAATATGTCTTCGGCAATCCGGGAACGACCGAGTTGCCTTTTATAGATGCTCTGGGGGACAGTTCAGTTATCAGCTATATCTGGGGCTTGCAGGAAGCAAGCGTTGTGGCGATGGCTGATGGCTATGCACAGGCTTCGGGCCGCCCCGGATTTATTAACCTGCATACCGCAGGAGGACTTGGCCACGGGTTTGGCAATCTTTTGAATGCAAGTATTGCAGGCACGCCATTAGTTGTTACCGCGGGTCAGCAGGATTCTCGACATTCCGTTACTGATCCGCTTCTTTTCGGCGATCTGGTAAGAATCGCTTCACCAGCCGTCAAATGGGCGCAAGAGGTAACAACACCTGAACAGTTGCCGATTCTTGTCCGGAGGGCATTTCAGGACTGTCGTGCCGCCAAGTCCGGCCCGGTATTTTTGTCTCTGCCGATGGATGTCATGGAGGAGATGAGCACAATCCCCATACCGGAGCATTCACATGTTGACAGGCGCCCGGTAGCCGGGTCCCTTGAACTGCTTGCGGAAGAACTGGCGGCTATCACGCCGGGGCGAATTGTCATTGTAGCCGGAGATGAGATTTCATTTCACAATGCCGCACCGGAGGTCGTGGCCCTGGCGGAAATTCTGGCTGCCCCGGTATTTGGATCTTCATGGCCTGCACATATACCTTTTCCGACCAGCCACCCCCTCTGGGCAGGCAACCTGCCGACCAAATCCACTGAAATTGCCGCGTGCTTGAAAGATGCAGAGTGCGTGTTCGGCCTGGGCGGAAAATCTTTCATTACGGTACTATATACCGAAGGTTCGGCGTTGCCTAAAAATTGCAAGCTGTTTCAAATGTCTGTCGATGGTTCTGATCTTGGCCGAACCTATCCCTCGAAACTCTCAGTGGTTGGTGATATTCAAAAATCCCTGAGCGTATTGAATAAACTGCTTTCAGATAAAGTCGCCGGTAAGGCCGGGGCTTTCTCGGAACTTCGCAAAAAAGCGGCAGCCGCGCAGACGAAACGACGTGAGCAGTTATTACAAACCGCAGCCGGACTGTTTTCAAATGAATCAATTCACCCGCTGGTCGCCGCGCAACAGGTCGTCCGGGCGATCGGTCCGGATACAGCCATTGTTGACGAGGCCCTGGTGACAACGAATCATGTCAGGAGTTTTCTTGACAGCGCCTCGGTTCGTCAATACTCGTTTCTTCGTGGAGGCGCACTCGGGTGGGGGATGCCGGCTGCAGTCGGATTTTCTCTTGGTCTTGGTCGGGAGCCGGTCGTCTGCCTGGTTGGCGACGGTGCCGCAATGTATTCACCGCAGGCGCTCTGGACAGCAGCCCACGAAAACCTGCCCGTCACATTTATTGTGATGAATAACTGCGAGTATAACATTCTTAAGCAATTCATGAAGTCGCAACAACACTACAATTTGACGCCAAAAATCAGTTCTATTGCTATGGACATCGTTAATCCTGTCATTGATTTCATTGCTCTTGGACAGTCCATGGGCGTCCCTGCCATCCGGGTTGGTTGCGCCGGTGACATCGCAGCGGCTGTCGAAGCCGGCATCTCATCAGGAAAGCCTAATCTGATTGAGATCGTAATCAGAGACATTTAAGTTGGGGACCCCGGTGGGATCTCTCATGACCGGCCGGTCAGGGAGGCACAGAAAATACGAATTTAGAAAGGCTTCAGAGACCCTCCATGACAACACGTTTTTCCCCCGCCCTGCTGGGTGCACTTTCCATGATGGCTTGCGCTTTTCTCTGGAGTGTAGCCGGCTTGTTCATAAAAATCCTGGACTGGAACCCCTTCCTGATCGCCGGCATGAGAAGCCTGATCGCTTTTTTCTTTCTGCTGACGATTGTCCGTACCGTCCGGCTGACATGGTCCTGGCCGCTCGCGGGAGCAGCTCTGGCCAATGCTGCCACCATGCTGCTCTTTGTTGCGGCCAACAAGACCACCACGGCGGCGAATGCCATTCTGTTGCAATACCTGGCCCCGGTCTTCACCGCCATGTTAGGTGTCGTTATCCTCAAGGAACACATCCGCCGGGAGCAACTGATTGCCCTGTGCCTGACACCGGTCGGCATGGTTCTGCTGTTCCTGGACCGGCTGTCCGCCGGACAGCTGTTCGGCAACCTTCTGGCGCTGACATCTGCGTGCACCTTCGCCCTGATGTTCATCTTCACACGCATGCAGAAGGAAGGAAATCCGCTGCAGTCGTTGATGGCCTCTCATGCCGTTACCGCCCTGATCGCCTTGAGTATTGCCGTTTTCCTCCCCATCCCCCGCTTTACCCCGGGCGCCATCGGCAGCATCCTGGTGCTCGGCGTGCTGCAGATCGGGTTGGCTGCCGTGTTCTTTTCCTATGGCATCAAGCGGGTTTCGGCGGTTACGGCAAACCTCATCGCCCTGATAGAG
>DATNCC010000004.1:0-8131 GCA_035571735.1 Dongiaceae bacterium
GGTCACGGTCTGGGCGGCGACCCAGAATCCGCAGGCGGTGCAGGCTGAGGTGGCCAAGGCGCTGGGGATCGCCAAACAGGATGTGACCTGCCATGTTACGCTCCTGGGTGGCGGTTTCGGCCGCAAATCGAAACCGGATTATGTGGTTGAAGCGGCGCTTCTCTCGAAAAAGGCCGGCAAACCGGTACAGGTGGCATGGAGCCGCGAGGACGACATCCGCTACGACTATTATCACACCGTGGCTGCCATGTACCTGAAAGCGGCCACCGACGACAAGGGGAGGCCGACGGCGTGGCTGCAACGCTGCGCCTTTCCGCCCATATCTTCGACCTTCGATGCTGCGGCACTTTATGGCAGCGACGGCGAATTGTCCCAGGGGTGGCTGGACGTGCCGTTCGACATCCCCAACCTGCGCGCCGAGAACGGACCGGCCCTGGCCCATGTGCGCATAGGCTGGTTCCGCTCGGTGGCCAACATCTATCATGCCTTCGCGGTCCAGTCGTTCATAGATGAGCTGGCCGCAGCTGCGGAGAGGGACCGGATCGAGTATTTCCTCGATCTTCTGGGCTTGCCGCGTAGCATCGATTTCAAGAACGAGGGGACGAAAAACGCCAACTATGGCAAACCGTTTGACCAGTATCCTTGGGAGACAGGTCGTTTGAGGCGCGTCGTAGAACTGGTGGCGGAGAAATCGGGGTGGGCGAACCGAAAGCCGGAAAAGGGGCGGGCGCTCGGCTTTGCCGCACATCGAAGCTTTCTCAGCTATATTGCGGTGGTCGTGGATGTCAAGGTCGACGACCAGGGCCGGATTTCCATTCCGCGCATCGACGTGGCGGTGGATGCCGGGCAAGTGATCCACCCCGAGCGTGTGCGGGCGCAGTTCGAAGGGGCTGCGGTATTCGGCGCAAGCCTGGCGCTGATGGGGGAGATCACGGCGGCCAAGGGGAGTATCCAGCAGTCCAACTTCAACGACTATCCGGTAGCCCGGATTAATGAGGCGCCCTTTGAAACACACGTGCATCTGGTCCCGAGCGAGGGCCTGCCGACCGGGGTGGGCGAACCTGGGGTCCCGCCGATCGCGCCGGCCATCTGCAACGCCCTGTTCGCCATTACCGGCAAAAGGATCCGTCAGCTGCCGATCAACAAGACCAGGCTCGCCGGACCGGAATGACAAACAAATCCGTAACAGTATTTCCCGACTGAGTAGTCGGCATCCAAAAAAGAGGAGGAAAAAATCATGGCATTGGCAGATCAGACATTCGGATTCTACATCCCAACCGTTTCCTTGATGGGCGTTGGCTGCTCGAAGGAGACAGGCGGTCAGGCCAAGGCGCTCGGAGCGACCAATCTCCTGATCGTCACCGACGCCGGTCTCTCCAAAATGGGGGTCGCCGCCAAGATCAAGGCCCAGCTGGAAGAGGCCGGCCTGAAGGCGGTCATCTTCGATGGCGCCGAGCCCAACCCCACCGACAAGAACGTCCATGCCGGGGTGACGGTGTACCAGAAGAACAAGTGCGACGGCATCGTCTCCCTGGGCGGCGGCAGTTCCCACGACTGCGGCAAGGGGGTGGGCCTCGTGATCGGCAACGGCGGCCACATCCGCGACTTCGAGGGGGTAAACAAGTCCACCAAACCGATGCCCCCGTTCCTGGCCATCAACACCACCGCCGGCACCGCCTCGGAAATGACCCGCTTCTGCATTATCACCAACACCGACACCCACGTGAAGATGGCCATTGTCGACTGGCGCTGCACCCCCAACATCGCCATCAACGATCCACTCCTCATGGTGGCAATGCCCGCCTCGCTGACCGCCGCCACCGGCATGGACGCCCTGACCCACTCGGTCGAAGCGTACGTCTCCACCATCGCCACCCCGATCACCGACGCCTGCGCCATTAAGGCGATCGAGCTGGTGGCCGAATACCTGCGACCGGCCGTGGCCAACGGCGACAACCTGGAAGCCCGTGACAAGATGGCCTATGCCGAGTATCTGGCCGGCATGGCTTTCAACAATGCCAGCCTCGGCTATGTCCACTCCATGGCCCACCAGCTGGGCGGCTTCTACAATCTTCCCCACGGCGTCTGCAACGCCATCCTGCTGCCGGCGGTGTGCGAGTTCAACATGATCGCCAATCCGGGCCGCTTCGCCGACATTGCCGTTGCCATGGGTGAGAATATCAACGGCCTGTCCGATGTTGATGCCGCAGCTGTCGGCATTGCAGCCATCCGCAAGCTCTCCGTCGACATCGGCATCCCCGCCGGTCTCAAGGCGCTGAATGTCAAGGAGCAGGATCTGAAAACCATGGCGGAAAATGCCCAGAAGGACGCCTGCATGCTGACCAATCCGCGCAAGGCGAATCTGGAGCAGGTGATCGGCATCTACAAAGCCGCAATGTAAGCTGATTGAATTTTCGTATGCAAGAAATCTCCGAGCCTTTCGGCCTAACAGGATCGACCTTATGGCAGAAGGCCTATGGGCGCCGCCGGAAACGGTGGCGCCTCCCTTTCGGAAAGGAGAATGCACCGAGTCGTATCAACGTGTATAATTAAAAGAAAGGGAGGAAACAATCATGTCGGAAAAAATACTGCGAGTAAACATGACGACCCTCACCGGTGCCTTCGAGGAAGTGCCGGCCGAATGGCAGGGGCTCGGCGGCAGGGGGCTCACCTCGGCCATCGTGGCGAAGGAGGTCCCCCCTACCTGCCATCCGCTGGGGAGACACAACAAGCTGGTATTTGCACCGGGCCTTTTGGCCGGCTCCCCTGCCGCGCAGTCGGGACGGTTGTCTGCCGGCGCCAAGAGCCCCCTGACCGGAACCATCAAGGAGTCGAACGCCGGCGGCACCGCGGCGCAAAACCTGGCGAAGCTCCGGATCAAGGCGCTCATCATCGAGGGGCAGCCCGCTGAGGACAAATTCTATGGCATCCAGATCAACAAGGACGGCTTCCAGGTTGTGGAGGAGAAGGAACTGGTCGGCAAGCGGAACTACGAGGTGATCAAGACCCTGATGGGACGGATCGGCGAGAAGGTCGGCGTCCTCACCATCGGCCCGGTGGGGGAGATGCGGATGATCGCAGCCAACATCTCGGTCCGTGATCCGGACGGCAACATCAGGAGTCACGGCCGTGGCGGGCTGGGGGCGGTGATGGGCTCGAAGAAGGTGAAGTACATCACCATCGACGACACGGGCGGGCCCGGGGCAGAGATCAAGGATCCGGAAAAGTTTAAGCTCGCCGCCCGCTCCTTTGCCAAGGCGATTCTGGAGCACCCGGTGAGCGGCGAGGGGCTCCCCACTTACGGCACCAACGTCCTGGTCAACGTCCTCAACGAGGCCGGGGGATTGCCCACCAAAAACTTCCGCTACGGTCAGTTCGACGGGCACGACAAGATCAGCGGCGAGACCATGCGCGAGACGATCATCAAGCGCGGCGGCAAGCCGAAGCACGGCTGCCACGCCGGCTGCATCATCCAGTGTTCCCAGGTCTACTGCGACGAGGAGGGGGAATACGTCACCTCCGGGTTCGAATACGAGACCATCTGGGGGATCGGCGCCAACTGCTGCATTGACGATCTGGACGTCATCGCCCGGGCCGACCGGATCATGGACGACATCGGCATCGATTCCATCGAGAGTGCGGTCATCATGGGGGTGGCCATGGAAGCAGGCATCATCCCCTTCGGTGACGGCCCCGGCGTCCTGCGGCTCCTGGAGGAGATCGGTCAGGGGACGCCGCTCGGCCGCATCCTCGGCAACGGTGCGGCTTCGGTGGGGAGGGCTTATGGGCTCACCCGGGTGCCGGTTGTGAAGGGGCAGGGGATTCCGGCCTACGACCCCCGCTCGGTGAAGGGGATCGGCATCACTTATGCCACCTCCACCCAGGGGGCGGACCATACCATGGGTTATGCCGTGGCCACCAACATCCTCAGTGTCGGCGGCTTTGTGGACCCGCTCAAGAACGAAGGGCAGGTGGAACTCTCCAGGAACCTCCAGATCGCCACCGCGGCCATCGACACGACCGGCCTCTGTCTCTTCGTTGCTTTCCCGGCACTGGACATCCCCGAGACCCTGGTGGCGGTCATCGACATGCTCAACGCCAAGTTCGGGATTGCCCTGACCGGGGATGACGTCACTGCCCTCGGCAAGCAGGTACTGAAGACCGAACACGCCTTCAACCTGGCAGCCGGCTTCACGAAACAGGATGACCGCCTTCCGGAATTTTTCGAGGATGATCCCTGTCCCCCCCACAACGTCACCTGGACCTTCAAAGGGGAAGAGATCGACGAATTCTGGAATTTTTAAACAAAGGTGATGTAGGGGTGCATGGCATGCGCCCACAGACGGGCGGACGCCGTCCGTCCCTACGTTCACCCCTGCTATCTCGGAGCGTCTATGAATATCACCGTTAAACTGTTCGCAACCCTTCGCACCGGCCGTTTCGACGAGGCAGTCCGGGACTATCCGCCCGGAACCCGGATCGCCGATATCATCGAAGAACTGGGGATAGCGGACAGGGAAATCGGCATGATCATGCTCAATCACCGGCATGCAGAACCGGAGCAGGAACTGCATGCCGGTGACATACTTGCCCTCTTTCCTCTTGTCGGCGGAGGGTGAATGACGGCCTGTAACGGGAACGACATGGAAGAACTGAACAGATTTATACGGGAGCAGGCGAACGGCGATCTTGTATGCTGGAGAGCCCAGGTCGAGGCCGGTAAGCGGTTCGGGGTGGCACTCGCCCGGGTCGAGGATGCGATCCTGGCTCTGGGACTCCTCCCTGCCCGCTATCAGCGCAACCGCCAGGCCATTTCCGTCGGCCAGCAGTTGACGCTGTTTCGTAGCCGGGTGGCGGTCATCGGCTGCGGCGGCCTCGGGGGGTACGTCATCGAAGAGCTGGCGAGGCTGGGTGTCGGGACCATAATCGCCATTGACCCGGACGTGTTCGAGGAGCACAACCTTAACCGGCAGCTGCTGTCGAGCCCCGCGACCCTGGGGCGGGCCAAGGTGGAGGCGGCGGCAGCGCGGGTGGCGGAGATCAATCCCGCCGTAACGCTTGTCCCGAGGAGAAAGGCCTATGCTCCGGAAAACGGGGAGGAACTCCTCCATGGCAGCCAGGTGATAGTGGACGCCCTTGACTCCATCCAGACCCGGCTGGCCTTGGCCAAAACCTGTACCGAGCTGGGGATCCCCATGGTGCACGGGGCGATCGGTGGCTGGTACGGCCAGGTAGCCACCCAGTTTCCCGGTGATGATGTCGTGCAGAAGCTGTACCGGCGCTGGGTGGAAGGAAAGGGGGTGGAGCAGAAGCTGGGAAACCCCTCCTTCACCCCGGCCCTGGTAGCCAGCATGGAGGTGGCGGAGGTCTGCAAGGTTCTCCTGGGGCAAGGGGAAACCTTGCACCACCGCAAGCTCTCTGTTAATCTTCTGGAAGTGATATTTGTTTCGGTCGACATGAAAAACGGTATGACCGCCAAGGTCGAGGGGAGTGCGCCGATAAGCCCGCCGACTGCAAAGGAGAGCACGATGAAGGATATTCTCGGTACCCTTGAGGACAACGGTTCATTTCAGACCCTGCTGGGGCTGATGGAAAAGGCCGGTTTTAGCGGCAGGTTGCAGGAGCCGGGGCCGTTTACCCTCTTTGCCCCCAACGACGAGGCTTTCCAGAAGGTCAACGTGGAGGAGATATCCGGCGATCCGGATAACCTCACCCTGCTTCTCAAGTACCATCTGGTCGAGGGAAAACTTTCCGCTGCCGAGATCGCCGGGAGCGAGCAACTCATGACGCTCAGCGACAAGTCACTGGCCGTGCGGCTGGAGGAAGGTGTGCAGGTGATCGACAACGCCCACTACGTGAGAACTGACATCGCATGCACCAACGGGATCATCCAGGTCATAGACAATGTCTTTCTGCCGCAATTTTCCGGCTGGTACTGCAGCTGCTGCTGAGAGTTTGCAGGTGAGGGCGGTTGTTACGGCTTTATCCGGCATCGCATGATGTCGCCACGATGCGTTCCACACAGGCAGAGATTACTTCTTTCGCTGTCAGATTTTCCCGCCACTGGTGCGGAACTGCCTCGACGCCGAGAGCCGCACCCAGCCAGGCCCCGATCATGGCCGCCCGGGCCGCGTTATCCCCTCCTGCCGCGGCCGTGGCCCGCAACGCCTCGCCAAAATCGTCCCCATGACGCAAGACGCAGTGAACCGCTGCCGGAAAGCTCGCAGCCAGCGGACACGACTGACCAAAACCGAGGGTCGCTTCTCTTACGTCCAGATTACGGGCGGCCATGGCGGCATCAATCTTTTCGGCCACCTCTGAGCCGGCTTCCCCTTTCATTGCCATAAGAACAGCGGTCGTGCGGACCGCTTCAGGAAACAGGCTTCCCGAAAACAGCTCCCGCAGTATCAGGGCATGGGCCTGGGCATAGGCCACGGCCCGATCGTTGTTCTGGCTGACCAATGTGGCATGCTCCACAATAGACAGGAAGTCGTCCTGGCGGAAGTGGAGCGCTGCCAAGGATGCCAGCCTGCTGACCGTTGCCGGCTGATCGTCGTCGGCACCATCCTGAAAAGAGAATGCCGCTTCGGGATGCGAGGCGCGAAAAGCGTGGTACCTGGCCAGGGTTTCTTTGGTGGCATGGTCGCGGTAACCCTGGTAGCTTGAAGAATCAAACAGGGCGACGAAACGGGAGCCGAAATCGACGGCATCGAACCTGCCCCGCTCCGCCAGCGATTGCAGGAGCAGCAGTGCGCCCTCACCGTAGTGAGTCAGGTCCCCCGACCTCTTCCCGAAGTGGTAATGTCCGTCAGCAGGTGTTTCGAATCCCTGCGGCCCGCCCGGAAAGCGCCGTTCCAGCTCCGCCAGATCGTAGATCCAGTGACTTCCCAGACAGAATGCGTCACCAATGAACTGCCCCCAGATTGCTCCGCGGATGCGGAGATCAAGCGAGAACTCCGTTATCGTTCCTGAAAGTTGCATCACTTGTTCCTCCTGTCATCGAATATATGAAGTTTACCTCCGTTGATCCGTAATTCAACGAGAGAACCGTCATTTTCTTCAATCTGGAGCGGGATCGGGGCACTGAAAAACTTATGGAGGGAAGCAGGAATTACTGCATATTTTAGTGATCGGTGATTGAGTTCCGGGTGGAACATCGACCGGTGGTGAACAGAAATCGGAGCAGGCAGTCAGTCTGGCCGGCGGGAACAAAAAAGCCCGGATATTCTCCGGGCAATTCGTGTCAATAGCTGATAGTCATCAAGCTCTTCTGACATTTGCAGCCTGTAGACCTTTCGGTCCCTTGACTACATCAAATTCCACCTCATCCCCTTCTTGCAGGGATTTGAAACCTTCGCCCGTGATGGCGGAGAAGTGACAGAAAACGTCTTCTCCGGAATCCTGCTCAAGAAAACCAAACCCCTTTGCGTCGTTAAACCATTTTACCTTTCCGTGTGCCATTACTTTTGTTCTCCCAAAATTTGATTTGATACCACGATCTTTATTAGTCTCAATTAAACCAATTGTTCTTGCAATGTCAAGCATGCATGTTCAACGGGTTGTCCAAGCCGGAGATACAGGTTTTTTCTCCTGCAAGCGCTTTTACCCGGAAAAGTGGTATAGTGTAATTAAATAAGATGCTTGGCATCTGCCGAGTAATATCATGAAAGGAGGTTTTCGAAATGAGATCAAAGATCGGGAAGTTATTTGTTGCCATACTGGCGTTCATGTTGAGCGGAGCCGCAATTTCCGCGTTTGCCGATGAAGCGAAGAGGATTAGCGAGTCTTCTGCCGTCATCAAGGAGCTCATGGCTATGCCGGAGATGAATGTTCCTCCGGCGTTGTTCAAAGATGCCGCCGCCATAGCCGTTATCCCCGGGGTCATGAAGGGCGGCATCATCGTTGCGGGACGATTCGGTACCGGCGTGATGGCTGTCCGCGAGAAGAACGGAGATTGGAGTCCGCCCGTATTTGTGAGCCTGGGGGGAGGAAGCCTTGGATGGCAGATCGGCGCTGAATCTACCGATTTCATACTCGTTTTCAAAAACCGCAGAAGTATCGACGGACTGAAGAAAGGCAAATTCACCCTGGGGGTTGACGCTTCGGCGGCGGCTGGTCCGGTAGGACGGAC
>DATNCC010000005.1:0-3232 GCA_035571735.1 Dongiaceae bacterium
AAGTTCCCTGAACTCGCCCCGCCGGAGAAACGCCAACGCATTTTTTACATCAGTGAGAATCGGCATGATCCAGCTCCCTGCCCGCCTGCCGTAATGTCTCCGCAATATATGCCATATCCGCGGGTTTAAGATCCTGATGCACCGGGAGACTGAGAACCTCCCGAGAGAGCATTTCTGCGTTCCTGAACTGATTTCTTGGCAGACCGGCATGCAATTCATCACCAAAAACAAAGCCGTTGATTCCGGATCTCAGCAGCCGCTCCTGGATGACATGCCTGCCGACCCCTTCGATCCTCACGGGAAAAAACAGCGGACAGGCCCCTTCGGGAAGCTGCTCCCGGACGATCCTGAAGTGAGGCACACCGGTCAAATGTCTCAGGAGGCAGAGGTAATTGTCACGCCGGCGCCGGATAACAGGCTCGATGCGGGTGCGGTCCATAATGTACCTCGATGGGCCGGACATGTCGAGACTGCATCGGTCACTATCGACTTCCATGCCGGTACTGTATCTTGAACCCTCTTTTCTCGCAACACGACTATTGATGATGGCTGCCATACGTTCAAAAATATAGGGCAGTTCATTGCGGGGATTCAGATTGAATATGGAGCGAAACAACATGCCGATCATCTTTTTTACGGCGACATAGTTACTCGGCTTATTGCCGGGAGGATCCGGTGTCAGCGAAGGGTTGTTGATCAGCAACGCTCCTCCATCGGGGAGGGGCAGGGTTTTTCGTTGACTGAATACGGCCAGGTCACCAAACGTCCCCAGCGGCTTTCCCTTGAAGGAGGAGAACAGTGCCTGGGAGCAGTCTTCAACGAGCGTGATATTACCCGCTGTACAGATGGCCTTGATCGCCTCGACAGGCTGGGGAAAGCCAAAATAATGAATCAGCAGTATGGCCTTGGTATCGGCATCGATCCTGCTGTGCAGGTCGGACAGGTCGATGGAAAAATCTTCCTGTACGTCATAATAACGAAGTCGCACTCCCGCCATCGACACCGCTTCGATCTCCACTCCGCAGTGATAGGAAGGGACCAGTACGTTATCCGAGGCAGACAGGTGCAGTGATCGTATCGCATGCCAGAGAGCGCCCCGGCCGAAATAAAAGAGGGTGGCATCCTTGCCATAAAATCTTCTGAACAGCCCTTCATCGATTTTGTGCTGACATAGAGCGCCGGGATGCAGGCGGGGATTCTCAGTAATGACAACTCTGTCAAGTTTTGCAGGGCTCATCGTCTCTGTCTGTACCGGTTGATAATGTATTTCTTCGTAAGATATTCCATCTGCCTTAATAAATATGAGCACGTATGTTTTGCCAGTTTGGGAAGGCTCAATAATTTTGACAAGTATGATCGATAAATGGATATGAAATAAAGCTCCTGTTTTACACCGAGAAACCTGTATTTATATTCATTTTCGCCCCACAGCAAATGAAAAGTATCTCTCCCTTTTTCTATCAGATGCTTCACCGTCAGGTAAAGGCAGACCTGACCAATATTATATCTGTTGTAGTCGGTGTCGTGTGAAATCGCCTCCAGATACGCCTGATTGCCAACTTCATAGCAGATGGCTCCCGCAACTACCTTGCCGCCTATATGTACAGTGCTGACCAAACCGTAGTAACTGCAAAATTCAACGAGTCTGTTTTCAAAGTTGCCGTTGTAACCGGATCGTATGTTTTTGTCTTTCATGCGCAAGCGGTTCATTTCGATGATTCTGCCGATCACGGTCGGGTCTGTTTCACGGGTCGCTGCGACACGAAAGGAGAAGTCACCGTATTCTCTCTGCAGCCGGTTTATGTAATATTTGATATGTTTCTGGGTCTGCCTGCCCAGTTGGGCATGGTAGGTTTCGAAACTTCGAGGCAGTTCTATGGCAATATCCTGAGAGCTCTTCCAGCGCCGCCAAGGGTAATTGAAATCAACAATCCTGCTTTTTATACAATTGAAATTCAGCGTGCTGACCATGGGATATCTGTTGAACACCGCATCGGCAAAATGCTGTATGTATTCCTGCCCGATCTCAACAAGCTCGTTTAATACCGTTATTTCCCTGCCTGAAATGACATATGCGATGACATGCCGGAGGTCGGATTCCCCGCACGTAATGACCAATGCATTGAGGTTGCGCACCCCCCGAAACATCTCAAAATGTTTTGTTACGCAAAAAGGGCTTTGGTATATGGTTTCCAGACCGCGTTCGACTTCCGGAGGGATTTCATTCTCGTAAAAAATTGTGCTCAGGCAATCAGCTAACGCCATGAAAAGTCTCCATCCATTACCAGTAACAGCCCTTGTCCACCCTGTCTTTGTGTGCGGGAGTTTCCGATGGCAGGGGGCGTACCCAGTGTTCATTGAACAGTTTCGCCGTAGAATCAGCATACTCCCGTTCCCATCTCTTTCCTTTTATGCCAAAGAGTATCTGGGTTACGCCGCCAAGGTGAATTGCCTGTTTGCCCAACTGCTTTACATAAAACGCCAGAGGAAGGCCGTAGGCGCCCGCTCCGATGAGACAGATATCGAAATTGATCCGTGCAATTTCATCGCACATGTGATGATAGGCATCGAACCAGCTGGCATAGTCCACCTTCGATCCGGCTATGGACTGCACCGACTTGAGCGTTATCAATTCGAAATCCGGGAGTATGTCCGGAGAAGAAAAAAGAAGTTGCCGCTTTTCCTCATACTGTTTTCTTATCGACTCTACAAAAGGGTGAACGACCAATACCTTCCGACCTTTGAGGGCTGCACTCCACGGGTTGCTGAAACGGAACGGTTCAAAGCAATCCAGATCAACCAGCTCGGCATCCCGGCACCAGGTATTGCAAATCTCATCTTCGAATTGATTGAACCAGACTCCCAAGACATCAACCTGTGTCAGGTGATCCAGGTACATCTCCGCAAAAGAATCGAGAGACGCGTCGCCAACCGGAAAGAATCCGGCGTTGTTGAACATCGTGTCTTTGATTTTTTTACTGTAGTGCTTATCCTTTGCCCTCCTTTTCTCCAGGTAAAAGCGCAGGCACGCCAACTCCACCGCACCGATCCGGGCTACCAGCAAAGGTTCATTGCGGGAGATCAATTCTGCGACACGATCATGCCCTTCCTGTCCAAAACGTATATTCTGGCGGTATCCTCCCCCACGAAATTTGATCAGGTCCTCTTTGGTGATGACGACGAGTTTCAATCTATGCAAGGTGTCGAGAAGACGATTGATGCGAAGCGCTTC
>DATNCC010000006.1:0-5684 GCA_035571735.1 Dongiaceae bacterium
TGGACCGCTTCGACCGCTACGACGAACGGGTCAAGCGGATGCTCGCCGAAGTATTCAGCCAGTCGAAGATCTTCCGCGTCACCGACGGCGGCGTGTTCCATTCCATCTTCTTCTGGAGCTTCCTGGTGCTCTTCGTCGGCACGCTGCTGGTCATGTTCCAGGCCGACTTCTTCACCCCCCTGCTGCAGGTCAACCTCCTCTCCGGCGAATTCTACAAGGCGTTCTCGCTGGTGCTGGATATCGCCGGCATCCTCGCCATCCTGATGCTGGCCGGACTCTTCATCCGCAGATTCGTCATCAGGCCCAAAGGGCTGGAGATCGTCAGGGACGACTACATCGTCCTGCAGCTGCTGTTCGCCATCCTGATCACCGGGTTCCTGATCGAAGGGGCGCGCATGGCCGCCACCGAACTGCAGCTGAACCCCCAGCTGGCACGCTTCTCCCCCGGCGGCATGCTGGCGGGACAGCTCTTTACCACAATGAACACCGGCACCCTGCTCGTGACCCACAAGATCCTCTGGTGGCTCCACTTCGTCCTGGTGCTCGGCTTCTTCTACGCCATCCCCTACACCAAGCTGCGCCACATCTTCACCACCAGCGTCAACGCCTTTCTGGCGCCGCTTGAACCGAAGGGCTTCATCGCCACCATCAACCTCGAAGACGATACGGCCGAACAGTTCGGCGCCGCCACGATCAGTGATCTGACCTGGAAAGACATCTTCGACGCCGACGCCTGCACCTCCTGCAAACGGTGCCAGGATCGCTGCCCCGCCTGGGCTACCGACAAGCCGCTCTCCCCGATGAAAGTCGTCCATCAGATCGGCGAGATCGCCTGCGGCGATGCCAAGGCCGACCTCTGCCGGACCGTCAGCGAGGATGTGCTCTGGGCCTGCACCACCTGCCGCGCCTGCCAGGACATCTGCCCGGCCGACATCGAGCACGTCAACAAGATCCTGGAGATGAGACGCAACCTCACCCTCATGGAAGGCGCCTTCCCGGGCGACGAGGTCAAGACGGCAATCAACAATTTAGAGGTCAATGGCAACCCCTTCGGCCTCGCCTACGCCTCCAGAGGCGACTGGGCGGAAGGCCTTGACGTCAGGATCATGGCCGAAGAGCCGGACGTCGACATCCTCTACTTCGTCGGCTGCTACGCCTCCTTCGACAAGCGCAACCAGGAAGTTGCCCGGAACTTCATCAAGATCTGCAGTGCCGCGGGAATAAAAGTCGGCATCCTCGGCAAGGAAGAAAAATGCTGCGGGGAGCCGCCCCGCAAGCTGGGCAATGAATACCTCTACCAGATGACCGCGAACGAAAACATCGAGCTGATCAAGGCCTATGGCGTCAAGAAAATAGTCACCACCTGCCCCCACTGCTTCAACACCCTGGCACGCGACTACAAGGACCTGGGTCTCGATATCCCGGTCGAACACTACAGCACCTTCGTGCATGAGCTGCTGGACAAGGGGCGTATCGGCATCAAGGCGGAGCAATTCGACTTCACCTACCACGACTCCTGCTACATCGGCCGCTACATGGACATCATCGACCAGCCCCGCAACATCCTTGAGTCAGCCGGCGGCCGCATCACCGAAATGGACAAAATCGGCTACGACAGCTTCTGCTGCGGCGCAGGTGGCGGCCGCATCATCGCCGAAGAGAAGCTGGGGAGCAAGATCAGCGAAGCGAGGATCAAGATGGCCACCGACACCGGAGCGCCGCTCTTGGTCTCCAACTGCCCCTTCTGTCTGACCATGTTCGAGGACGGCATCAAGACCGGCGGCGCCGAGGGACAGATCCGGGTAAGAGACCTGGCCGAAATAGTGGCGGAACGGTTGGAAAGCGCGGCTTTTCCGCAATCTCGGCGTTGATCTGCGGAATTTCTTGTGCGGCGTAGCGCTGTTTATGCCCTATGGGTACTACGCCTCCGCGCAATTCCTTGATCGCCTTGACCTTGCGAAAAATCCACGCTTTCTTGAAAGTGCACAACAGAACAAACTGGAGGTAAATCATATGAAACTGCTCGTCTGCATCAAACAGGTCCCTGACCTGGAGTCCCGCTTCAAACCCGACGCCGCCGGGGTCTGGTACAACGAAACCGACCTGGCCTTCCGCATGAACGAATATGACGAATACGCCGTGGAGCAGGCCGTGCAGCTGCGGGAAAAACTGGGGGAGGGCAGCGAACTGACCGTCCTCTCGATCGGCCCCGACCGCGTCGTCGAAGCGATCAAGAAATCCCTCGCCATGGGGTGCGACAACGCCGCCCACATTCAGGATCCGGCCGCCGCAACGAAAGACCCGTGGCAGATCGCCGGGGTCATCGCCGCCTATGCCAGAGACAAAGGCTTCGACATCATCTTCACCGGCATGCAGTCCCAGGATCGCGGTTCGGCCCAGGTCGGCGTCATGGTCGCGGAACTGCTCGGGCTGGCCTGCACTACCACGATCGTCGGCTTCGAATACGACAGCGGTACGATCACCGCAAAACGTGAACTGGAAGGGGGCATCAAGGGGGTCGTCAGGCTGAAGACCCCGGCGCTGGTCACCTGCCAGCTGGGGCTCAACATCCCGCGCTACCCGACCCTCCCCAACATCATGAAGGCCAAGAAGAAAGAGATCACCGCCATCCCGGTCGCCGACCTGCTTCATGAAGAGCCCCTGGCAACCACGCTCAGTTTCCATCCACCAGCCAAAAAAGGTGGGGGGATCGTTCTGGAAGGGGAAACCGGAGATCTGGTCGAGAAGGTGATTGCGATACTTAAAGATAAAACTGCGGTACTGAGATAGGAGACGGCCATGAAAACACTGTTAATAGGCGAATACCGCGAAGGAAAACTGCTCGACTCCACCTATGAACTGCTCGGCTTCGCCGGCCAGCTGGGCGCCGAAACCGCCATGCTGCTGGTAGGGAGCGACAATCAACTCCCCGCATACTCCGGCACCCTCTACCTGGCCGATGCCGCAGCGTGCGGCGAATATAACCCCGACCTGCACAAGAAGCTGATCCTGGAAGCGGTGCAGCAGGAGAACCCGGATTACATCGTCTTCGTCCACTCATCCTACGGCTGGGACCTGGCCCCGCGGGTTGCGGCCGCCCTCAAGGTCGCGCAGATATCCGAGGTTATCGCCCTGGCGGACGGCGTATTCGAAGTCGGCTGCTGCAACGCCAAGATGCGCCGCAGCGTCAAGCCTGCCACCGCCAAAGCGGTCCTGACGATCCAGGCCGGTGCCTTTCCTGTGCTGCAGCCGGGCGGATCGCCGTCAATACGGAAACTGACGGCGGCCGGCGGCGGCGCCGTGGAATTTGTCGGCTATGAAGCGGCCGAGAAGAAGGACGTGGATCTGGGCAAGGCGGAGATCATCGTCTCCGCCGGACGGGGCATCGGCAAGAAGGACAATGTCCCGGTCATATACGCCCTGGCCAAGGCGCTGGGTGGGGAGATGGGGGCAAGCCGTCCGGTGGTCGATGCCGGCTGGGTGGAGCACAGCCATCAGGTCGGCACCACCGGCCAGACGGTTTCCCCGAAACTGTACATCGCCTGCGGCATCTCCGGCGCCATCCAGCACCTGGCCGGCATGAAGAAGTCGGACTTCATCCTGGCGATCAACAAGGACAAGGATGCCCCGATCGGAGAGATCGCCGATGTGCTGGTGGTGGCGGATGTCATGCAGTTCGTCCCGGCGCTGACGGCGAAAGTGGCGCGGTAAACTCCATTCAAAGGGGAACCTGATGTTTCTTGATCTAACCGAAGAGCAGAAGTTGATCCAGGATACCGCCCGGGATTTTGCCAGGGCGGAACTGGAGCCGGCGGCGGCTGAACTTGACCGGAGCGATGATCGGTCGCCGATGCTGGCAAATCTGAAAAAACTGGCCGATCTCGGCTTCATGGGTCTGAATATCAAGGAACAGTACGGAGGCTCTGAAGCCGGAGTCGTATCGTTCAGCGTCGCAATCACCGAAATTGCCCGCGCCTGTGCCTCAACGGCCGTGACGGTATCGGTCAACAACATGGCGGCGGAAGTCATCCAGGCGGTCGGCTCCGAAGAGCAGCGCAGCGCCTATATCCCGAAAATCTGTTCCGGTGAATTTCCTGCGGCCGGTTTCTGTCTGACCGAAACCGGCGCCGGTTCAGATCCGGCCGGGATGTCTACCCAGGCCGTGGATGACGGCGACAGCTGGGTATTGAACGGCTCCAAGATCTTCATTACCAGCGCCCCCTATGCCGGGGTCTTCGTGGTCTGGGCGGTGACCGACAGGGATGCGCCCAAAGGCAAAGGGATCAGCTGTTTTCTGGTGGAGGCCGGCAGCAAGGGGCTCGTCATCGGCAAAGCGGAAAAAAAGATGGGACAGCACGCATCCGCCACCAATGAAGTGATCTTTGACGACTGCCGAATCCCCAAAAAGGCGCTGATGGGCAGACTGAACGACGGGTTCCGGATTGCCGCCGGGGAGCTGGCCGGCGGCCGAATCGGCATCGGCTCGCTGGGGCTGGGGGTCGGTCTGGCGGCCATGGATTATGCTACCCGCTATGCAACCGAGCGGAGCCAGTTCGGCCAGAAGATCAGCAATTTTCAGGCGATCCAGTGGATGATCGCCGATGCTTATACCGAACTGGAGGCCTCCCGTCTGCTGCTGATGAGCGCCGCCTACCGCAAGGAATCGGGCAAGACCTTTGCCAGAGAGGCCTCCATGGCCAAGATGTTCGCCACCGAAGCCGCCAATAAAGCCTGCTACAAGGCGCTCCAGATGCTGGGAGGGTACGGCTACACCCAGGACTTTCCGGTGGAGCGCTATGCCCGAGATGCCCGAATTACGTCCATCTACGAAGGAACCAACGAGGTTCAGCGTTTGATCATATCACGCGAAATTCTGCGCAATATCGGCTAGCCCTGATATTAACGTACCAAGGAGGCAGGCATGAGTACCAGCAAACGGATTACCCTGCAGGAAGCCGCCGAAATCATCAAGGACGGCTCCAGTCTCACCTTTTCCGGGTTCACCATCTGGCGTCGGCCGATGGCGATAGTCTTTGAACTGATTCGCCAGCACAGGAAAAACCTGCATCTGATCGAGGTCAACGGCGGCTCCCACACCGAATTCCTGGTCGGAGCGGGGTGCGTCGACATCTGGGAATCATGCTGGGTCGGCCATGAGCTGTATGGCAAGTACGGGGCCAACCTCTCGCGCAAGGTAGCCGACAAGCAGATCATTGTCGAGGATTACAGCCATGCCGAGATGATGTTCCGTTTCGCCGCCGCTGCCAACGGGTCACCTTACGCGGTCTCACAGACCTCGCTGGGAACCGATTTACACAATCCTGAATACGATATGCTGGGGCGTGCCGGCCTGCGGGACGGCAAACGCATCGCGAAGCACAAATACCAGTTTACCGAAGACCCCTTCTTCGGAGCCGGCTCCCAGGTGCTGATTCCGGCTGCCAAGGTTGATATTGCGGTCATGTGTGTTCAGCAGGTGGGCGAGGAAGGGACGGTGCGGGTAAACGGTCAGTATTACTCGGATCCGGAAGTAGCCCGTGCGGCCGACATCACGATAGTCATGGCCGAGGAGATCGTCCCGGAGGAGTATCTGCGGCGCAATGCCGACATCAACACCATTCCCAGTTTCGAGGTCGACTATATTCTGGAATGTCCCTTCGGCGGTCACCCCACCGGCATAGATC
>DATNCC010000007.1:0-3062 GCA_035571735.1 Dongiaceae bacterium
CCGGCACCGCCATCGGTATTGATGGTCCACGGCGCCTCGTCGGTGCCGGTCGAGCGGCCGAAGGTGAAGGTACGATGCCGTGCCTTGGCCAGCTTGGCCTGATCGACAGGATCGTCGCGATGGAGAGGCAGCACGATCATGGTTTTCTTGCCCTGTTCGAAATCTGCCGGATTCATGGAGAGGTCCTGTCCGGCGTAGGCCGTAACACGGAATTCCAGGAACCTGCCGACGCCCGGATCGCCGCCTATCCACTGGTCATTCTGCACCACCGGTTTGTACTGTTCGGAAAGTATCGCTTCCAGCGGGATATGCTTGCCCGCCTTCCTTCCGGTGGTGTGTTCCAGCGTGTTGACAAAGTACAGCTTGTCTCCCGGTTTGATGCCGTGCTTCGCGAAGTCGACCACGATGTCGTAGCGCTCGGCGACAGCCTGGGTCGGGAGAGTGGCGTTATGGTTGATATCCATCCTTCCGTCGAATGCAATCGCGTGCTCCATGATGTTGCCGTCATTGGCGATCAGGTGGAAGGGGGTCCGGTTGTAGGAGATTCCTGAACCCGGAGGGCCGGGAATCTCTCCTGCCGTGCCGGTAACCTGATGCACCAGCGCGATCTCGAAGGAACGCGATACCGATCCGTTCAGGATGCGGAAGCGGTAGCTGCGCGCACGCACGTCGAGGTAGGGATGAAACTGCCAGTTGGTCAGCACCTCGTCACCCACGAAACCGTCCAGGTTGAAGATGTTGAACCAGAGCTGGCCCTCTTTATCCCAGGCCTTGTCCGCGACCACCAGGTTGACGTCGTAGTCGCGGTTCCCCCACGGCAGAGCCGTGCCGCTCGGCAGGCGGAGGTTGACCCCGTCGTCGAGGGCCTCATTGCCGCGATCCAGGGCGCTGTAGTAGTTCATCATCACGGCGTTCCCCTTGTAGACGTTCTGGGCGGTGAAGTCGAGCATGTGGTCGTGGAACCAGTGGGTGCTCATTGTCTCGCGCCAGTCGCCACGGATCTTGATGGATCCGTTCTCGCAGCTCTTCAGGCCGGGGCTCGCGTCATTGACGAAGAGGGTTTCACCCGGTGCGCAGGGAAATGCCGCCCGGGGATCGGTTGCACTGGTGTTGATGGTGTCATATCCCGCCAGCTGCAGCGGCCAGCGGTAGTCATAGAACTGCCCCGGGAAGAAGAAGGCGTTGGTGTAGCCGTCGCTCTCGGCCGGGGAGTGGCCGTTGTGCTCGTGGGTGGTGATGGTATGCAGACCGAAGCCGCGATTGGCCGCCGGGTCGATCGGCAGCGCGTTGTAGTGACGCATCAGTATCGGCTGTCCCATGCGAGCCATGAGCAGCTTGGGAGGAAGCGTTCCGTCAAAGGTCCAGAGGGACTTGTGGTCCTGAACCGGCATGTTTGGGTGGATGCGGATGGCGATCCCCCTGGTTGTCCCTTCAGTCTCCGGCAATCCGGCGGTGTTGTGATAGAGCCCGCCGGGGCCGAATTCGCCGACCTCGTAGCGGTGCATCTGTTTACTGTCACGGAAGCCGCCGTTCACGCGGGCACCCGCCTGGGCGGTCTTGAAGAAGGCCTGGGGCTGAAATTCGTTCCATCTCTGGTGGGCCCACCCCTGGCCCGACGGTCGTCCCTCGGCGGGAGGATTCCTGAGCTGGCGGCCGAGGAAAGCTTCGATCTCCGCTTTCCATGGGTTCCGGGCCGCGGTGTTCGAAAACTGCGTCGGCAAAGGTGAAATCCCCGGCAGGGCAAGGAATGCCTCCAGGTTCACGCCGGCCGGCCCGCTCGCTGCTATCATCGGATCCTGTTCAGGCGCTGGTCCAGCTGTGGGCACGGGGAATGTATCGGCCGGTTGCGGCGTGTTGGCGTCGAGCGGCTCCGGGCCGAACTCCTCGAAGAGCAGCAACTGCTGGGTGAATGGCCGGGCGCCGAAGAGCGGGCTCGGTCTTCCGTTGGTCGGAACATTGGCGGCCGTCTGTAATGCCGGCGGCAGGACATTGTTAACTCCCGGGTCTTTAAAGGTCCCGGTCACCCCCCCTACAAAGGCCCCGTCATTGGCAGGTGCGAGCGTCGCGAGGAAATCCCCGGCAAAGTTCAAGCCGATGAAAGGCCCTGTGAACGCGGACGGATCTCCCGCCAGGGGCGGACCGAAGAAGTCGAGCGGTGCAGCCGCGGCCGGGGATGCGCCGAATAATCCAAAAAGTGTTGCCCCGATGAAGAGATACCTGGCCATCTTCATCGGTCTGGCCAAAGGCAAATATCGGTTCAACATAGTCAATCATCTCCTTTTCTACATGCGTGCCTCCATACTTATATAATGAGCTTTTTAGTCAATGACTTCAATTTGATAACCACGCAAACCGTCTCCAGTTCCAGATAAAACAAGGGTCAGGTATATTGCCTGACCCCTTTTCTTATGCCGAGATGACAGTTGCATCCCCTTGGTCACCGAATCAACGGTTCAGCTCAGTAACCTCCCATAGTTGCGCCAGCCGGAGTTGTGGGTGTCGGCACCTCCTGGGTCAGATTGAGAGACGCATCGAACTTGTTCGCAGTTATACTGTCCGGGTTCAGCTGGCCCCGGATCTCACCTGACGGGTTCAGTGCGGTATGGACGTTGACGTAGTAGCCGCCAGCCTGCAGCCTTGCAATCTGGGCATCAGTGAGGACGGTGTTTGCCGGAACCATCCAAATTCCCGGAGAAGATTGCTGAAGAGGAACTACGACAGGTCCGGCTACGCCAAGGTTCCCGTCGTGGATGTGCGCCAGGGTGGCATTAACGACGTTGGTCGTGGTGAAGGAGCCGCTGATTACCTTCGCAACAGGGTCAAGAGTGATCGATCCACTGCCACTCGGAACCGTACCTGTTGCACTGCCACCTCCACCACCGCCGCATGAAACCACGAGTATGACTGTAGTTAAAAGTATGAGGACTACTGATAATTTTCTCAGGATTTTCATGGCAGAATCTCCTTGTTTCAAATTAGTTTTTGTTTTGCCCTACTATTCCATTATATCCCTTATCCACAGCGGCTATTCAAAAATAAGACCCTGCACGAAAGCGTAAACA
>DATNCC010000008.1:0-18108 GCA_035571735.1 Dongiaceae bacterium
CAACAACATGAACAGCGTGGCTGTTGGCCTTGGGAGCGCCATTCGGGTATGACGGGCCGGTGGACAGGCCGTCATGGCAGCCGTCGCAACCCATTGCAGCGCCTCCCCAGGTGGGGATCGTTCGGGGGACGCTGAGAGTCGTCTGCAGAGAAGTACCGTTACTGTGACAATAGAAATTAGAGCACTGTCCATAGCTGGCGCTGGGAGCTATGGTGCCGCTGCTGCCGACGGTGGCTCCCTTGTACAGGCCGCCTCCGGTCAACCCGCCGAAATCCCACTCTACCGAGCCATCAACATGATCGTTATTATTGCGGAGTCCATGACAGGAAGCACAGGGGATTGCCAGTCCATTGGCGCCACCGCCGGCATGGCGCTGATGGCTGCCGCTGGTCGGCGCAGTGGCTGCTGTTACACCATGACAGGTGCCGCACACTTTCTGGCTGCCATCGGTTATTGTCCAGGTGGGGGCGGCAATAGCCCCTCCGGCAAGTGTCGAGCCGTGACAATAGACAATGCAGGTAATTGCGGGATTGCCGGTCGTCAGGGATGTCCCGGCTGAAGCGCTCCAGCTGTAACCGAGCTTCAGGTTAGTGCCGTTGAAGGTTCCGCTGTTGACACTGCCGACAAAGCCCGGGAAATTGCTTCCGTTGACTGAAAAGCCGATATCGATGGTGCCGCTCGGCATCGGCCTGACAGTGTACACGTTGTGGCAGGTGTTGCAGGACATCCAGTGATTTTTTGCATGGGTTTCGTGGGCGCCGGGGTTAACCTGCGTGGCGCCGGTTGCCGGCGCAGCCAGACCGGTCGATCCTCCGACTGTCGCGGTAGTCGGCGGATAGCCGTGACAGGCGGTGCAGGCGCCGGAAAAGGAGCCGTTACTGCTGTTGTGAAAATGACAGGTTCTGCACACTTTCGGATCATTGCCGGCATGTTCGGGAGGGTAGAGTCCTCCGGGAGCCGGAACCATGTGGCAACCCTGGCAAACTCCGGTACCCTGATCGGTTTTATATTCCAGCCTGCTCCCGGTGAAGCGGAAAAACACCTGTCCGGATCCGTTAGCTCCTTTGGGTACCGCTCTTTTTACCAGAAAAATGTTGATGCCATTCGCACCGGCAGGATCATTGGGGTCATATTCGACATGAGCTCCATGACAATCAGTACACTGAATGTCCTGTCCTTTCATGTTGTGGCTGGTTTTGCCGGCATGACAGTTCGTACAGATATTCATGTTGTCCGGTTGACTGGCCGCAACAGCTGCTCCTCTACGGTCGGTCCGGAGAATATGGCCGTCACCGCTGCTCAGGTTGGCAAAATTTGCACGTCCGTCAATCGTACTGCTGCGTGTGTCGGCAAAGTGGACAGCGTGACAGGTCATGCAAGTGACATTTCCATTTTTCAGATAATTGCCAAGAGCCGCGGTGGGATTGGCACTGTTGGGAGTAATCGGTTTGAAACCGGCTTTGGTGTCACTATACGGGATACCCACAGGATGACTCCCCCGGGTATGCGATTGGACATTTCGTGAACGGTGGCAGTCCAGGCAGAGCTGGTCCTGATCATTCGGCATCCGCAGGAAACGACCGTTGGTATTGAAGTGCGGGTTATGACAGCGGATGCAGGAGAGTTTGCCTTCGGTACGGGAACGGAGACCGTTGGTCGTCATCTGCCCTTGAACCGGAGGCAGGGCGCCTGCCGTTGGACTGGTGTCGGAACCATCCCAGCGGTGCGAAGTCTGGTACATTTTAGTCAGACCGATAGCGGAGTAGAGTCCGAACGGATTGGCAGCATCAGACAGGGTTATCGGATTGCTTCCGGCGGAAGGGTCACCGGGACGGTGGCAGTTCAGGCAGATAATGTCGAAACTGCTGCTGCCGCGAGTGAGTTGAACTGTATGACAGGTGGCGCATGTATTCCCGGCAGCCGGATCATAATGAGGCGCATCGACCGCTCCGGAATCAAGCGGGCGCAATAAAGAGCAAAGTGCTATCACTAGTGTCATTGCAACCAGACTCTTCATATTTCACTCCTGAAACCCTGGTCAAACATATACGAAAAGGTCACCTGTTCTCTTTGGTAATTGCATGATCCTTAAAACCCGAATGTGACTGAAAGCTTTACCGGGCCCAGCTGTGGTACGAGGTCTATAGTCGTACCGTTGGCGTCTTTACCGGTCATCTGGAGGTCGCCGCTCAATATGGAGAAGCTGCTCTGATCCAGAGTGAAGCCGGTCGCGATGTCACAGGTAAGTTCGGCAAACGGACCGAATTTTATTGGTGCGGTGCCGTTTGATTGCACGATGAACGAGACAGCCGGCGGATTGTAGACGCTCTGTGCCAGCAGACCGGTATCGTTTAGCCCTCTCAGGGCACTGTTTATGTTCGACACGCTGGCTCCGGCAGGAAGTTTCGTTGTCACCTGAATGCCCTGAAGCGGAGCCTTATGGGCACTGCTGACCGTGCTGAAGGTGATGGTTGCCGTTTTCTGCTGACGTACTGTTGTGCCGCCTCCACCGCCGCCGCAACCGGTCAGTACGAGGATAAAAAGGGAAAGGCTTGCCAGCATCAAAGCTGTTCGCTTCATGGGTCTCTCCTTTATCAACATCACCACTCAATCCCGATCGATTTCTGCAAAATCATAATGGCATCATCGAGACGAATCCTGCCATCCGGCACGGGTATATGGTTTACCAGCGGAGCCACATCGCCGCGGAGCAGCAGCTCGAATGCGGGCGCCGGAACTGCACCGATCGAGATCTGCATGGCAAGCAAAGCATCGGCAATATCAACATTGCCGTCCCCGTTGAGGTCGCCGTTACGGCTGCTGATGCCTGCCGGTGTCAGGGCATAGATGTTCAGCGATGCCTGGTCGTAGACCGCGCCGCTGAGGTCGAGGAATGCGGTGCCGTTTGAATTGTTCGGAGTCGTGATAAGGCCGTTCTTGTCTTTGGCAATGATAACGCCTCCGACAGATCTGACCTTAATGGCAGCAGGAGCTGCATCAACCACTGTCAGAACCGGCACGGCAGGGTCATAGAACAGGGTGCGGGAAGTGGTGGATATCTTTCCATTTGAATCAATGGCAGTAAAAGTAACGACATAAGTTCCCGGAGCGGAAAACTTCGGAAGGGTCACAGCAAAGCTGCCGTCTGAAGCGACATTAACCGGTATTGACACTCCGCTCATGGTTGCCATTAACGTGGTCCCGGCGCTTGCCGATCCGGAAATAACGTATGCCGCTTTGGCCGTTGCACCATCTGCAGCAGGGGAGGTAATCGCCAGCAGCGGCTGTCCGGGCGCATAAGTGACGGAACTGGTTGTCGTCGAAATCACCGGATTTCCGGCCACGCTGACGGTGATGTTGATTTGATTTACGCCGGCATGCAGGGGAATTGTCGCTGTCCATTGAGTGCCGGTCATTTCTGCAGGGACAGTGCTCTCGGCCAGTTTTGCCAAGGAAGTTGCGGTCATGGTTGCAGGGACGCCATTTACGGTTACCTGACTGTTTGCCGGTGCAGTGCCGGAGACTGTATAGCTGGCACTGCCGGTTATGGCGCCGCCGGGTGTGGCCACGGTGAGTGCCGGGGCCATGGGGTCATAGATGACTGTGCCTGAATATGGCAGGCTGGTGATGCCAGCGGCATTAGTTGCCGTAACCGCAATAATATTGGAACCGATCCCCAGCACTATTGCCGTATCAAACAGGCCATCATTTACCGGCACAGCCCGTGATACTCCGTTGACCGTAGCTGTTACGCCGGTAGCGGTAACATCGGAAACGGAACCTGAAATAATCTGGATCGGGTTGCTTGTGGTGGTGCCGGTTTGCGGAAATAACAGCATGGTCATTACGGGCACGGAGGTGTCCAGAGTAATATAGGCGCTGATGCTGCTCGTACTGCCGTCTTTACTTGCTGTTACAATGAAATTATTGAGTCCCTGCTGGGTTAAAGTGACGGGAAGCGACCAGTTCCCACCTGCATCTACATTTGCAGAGATTCCATTTACCGAAACAGTTGAGGCAATGGTAACGGTACCGGATAACGTGATCGAACTGTTTTTTGTGACGGAACTTAACGGGTTGAGTGTGAGGGCCGGCGGGTTGCTGCCTGTTGAAGGGGGGGTGAAAGTAGGGCCCGACCCTGAAGGAATTGCAGCCGACTCCACACCAAATACTGCCAGAGTCCCTGTGCCGTTCGGGATGATCAGTCGATTGAATGGATCGAGCAGGATATCGCCAGGGGTGACCATCTGCCCGCCACGAGTGCCGTAACTGCTGATATAGCGCAGGAATGATGTTGTAACTGCATCAATCACCTGGACGTTAGCCTGGAAAGAGTCAACCACATACATCCTGTTCAGGGAAGTCCCGTCCTGAGAGTATTCAAAAGCTACGGCTTGTGGAGAGGTGAATTTCAACGGACCGGCGCCAAAAGATCCGACAGTTTTCTGATACACGCCGGAGGTGGTGAAAAACTGTACTCTTCCGTTAAGCGTGTCAACAACGGCCAGCTGCCTGGATGACTTTTCGAAGGTTATTCCGCTCGGCTGCTTGAACTGCCCGTTGGCGGAGCCTGTAGATCCGAATGTGCCGACCGGGGAGTAATTGGCGCTGAATGTATGAACATTGTTGTTTTTGCTGTCGACGACAAATACAGCTCCCGTGTCGTCGACCGCAATCCCGTTGGCGGTACCGAATATTCCGAACTCTGCTGTTTTAGCACCGGAGGGTGTGTAAACAGCAACAACGCTTCCCTGACTGACAAGGATGTCCCCGTTCTTCGCAACCGCAATTCCGAGCAGATCCTTGCTTGCGGAGTCTATTTTCTGCAGAAGATTACCGGCGCTGTTGTACTTGAGAATCCCCCCGCCACGCGGATCGGTGACATACATGTTTCCCGAACGGTCCGACGCAATTCTGACCGGCGTAACAGTTCCGTCCTTAATGGAAGAAAGCGTAGAAACGACAGGAGCAACGGCACTGTAGGCCTTGCTGTTCCAGGCCATCAGCCAGCAGGACATGAAAAAGGATAATAGCAATGACATGGCGACTTGATGTTTTATGCTGCGATTGTTTCTGGCCATTGAATATCCCTCAAGTTTCAAGGTTTAAGTTTTTATAGTGTATCTCACCGAAGGGAAAATGCAACCTGCCCCCTGCCCATATTTTGTACTTTGTAACAAATATAAACCTGATTAGTACTAATTCTTCCGCTATGAAGCTTGTCATCCCCGAATGCTTTTATCGGGGATCCATGATTTCAATTAGTTAGAAGCTGGATTCCCGATCAGAATCGCTTCGGGAATGACAGTTTGGGGACTTGCGGAAGATCAATGCTAATCAGGAATATAAATGAACGATCGACTCCGGATAATAGGTATATGTCCTTATTTCTCATAGGTGTTTCAAGTTCGGCCGCGTAGGTGTTTGTGTTGTCCGGAAATGCAGCCTGAATGGCCAACAGGGCATTTTCTGAAAATATTCTTATGGGATGCGGACAAAGAGTCGTCTGTACGGTATAATTCATGAGAAAAAGTCAGATCCACCATGGGAAGTAACGTGACAACTTCAGGAAAAGGAACAGCGCTGGTTGCACGAATACCAATATTCAGGAAGGGGGACTGGTATGTCTGCCAGGATAATAATAGCCGATGATCACGCCGTTTTTCGGGAGGGTCTCAAGCAGGTGATCGGCACGACCGTAGACATGAGCGTTGTCGACGAAGCGGCAAGTGGACAGGAGCTGCTTAACAAGATACAGAGCAATGATTATGACCTTGTGGTTCTCGATATATCCATGCCGGGCAGGAACGGTCTCGACGTCCTGGTGGAACTTAAGAGCCTCAGGCCGAAGCTGCCTGTTCTCGTTCTTTCCATGCATCCCGAAGAACAGTATGCCCTTCGGGCTTTCAAATCCGGGGCATCCGGCTATCTGACCAAAGGAAGTTCCTCCAAGGAGCTCCTGGAGGCACTTCAGAAAATATCTCTGGGTAAAAAATATGTAAGTCCCTCCCTGGCGGAATTTCTCGTCTCAGGGTTCACTGATTCCAACCAGCAGGATCTCCTCCATAGTCTTTCCAACCGTGAATACCAGGTCATGACCCTGATCGGTTCCGGCAAGACGGTAGGCAAGATTGCCGTAGAGCTTTCCCTGAGTGTCAAGACAGTCAGTACCTACCGTGCCCATATTCTCCGCAAGCTGAATATGAAGAATAATGCAGAGCTCACCCGGTTTGTTATTGAGCAAAATCTTTTGTAAGGAAAGTACTCTGCCCGTTACGCAGAATTTTAAGGAGGAATGACATGTCACTTGGAATCACATGGTACACACTCGAAGAGGCTGCTGCAAAATACAACCTGGAAAAGCCATTGATCCTGAAATGGATCGAGGATGGTGTCGTTCGTGCCGAGACGGCAGATAAAGGGGAAGTGCGGGTAAATGTCGATGATCTTGATCTTAAGCTGCGAGAGATGACAGTGCTCTGATAATCTTCAATATTGTTGAACAAACAAAAGAAAAAGCCCTGATTTCTCAGGGCTTTTTCTTTTGTTCGGACGGCGCCGGAACCCGGGCCGGCTTTTTCGTCTTGGTTTTTTCTTGTTGTTTCAGTTGTTTGGTTTTTTTCGCTTTTGGCATGGGGATCTTTTCGTTACAAGTTAATTTTGTTATGGTTTTATCTGCATTACATGTTATTTTTTACTGACATGACCAACAGGGAGTCAAGTATGAGCAATCCATCGATTCAGGTGAACAACAGCCAGCTTCTGGAAGCACTGGCCCAATTCCCCCCCGAAGGGCTGAAAAAGCTAATAGATCAACTCTTCAGGAAGAAACTCTATGCGCCGCCATCTCTCGCCGGAATTACCCGCGAGGCTTCGCGAACGGTCAAGCGTGAAAAGCTCGGGCCTGAAATAGCTGCCGAGGCGGTCAAGTGGGCGCGGTCACAAAAGTAGTCATCGACACCAATATTTTCATCTCCGCCTTCGGCTGGGACGGCAAGCCGGAAGCCGTACTGAGCCTGCTGGAACAGCGGAAGGTCGACAACTGCATCACCGATGACATCTATAGCGAACTTCAGCGGGTCGTTGCCTACCCCAAACTCAAATTCTCCTCCACTCTGCAGGTCAAAATTCTAGAATTCGTCTTTTCCTGGTCGCGCTTCGTACATCCGAAGGAAACAGTTGCCGTCATCGCCGAAGACCCGGATGACGACAAGTTCCTTGCCTGCGCCTTTGCCGCCAACGCCGCCGCCATTATCTCCGGCGATCCGCACCTGCTGGCACTCGGCACCTATCGCGGCATACCCATCATGACCCCGGCGCAGTTCCTCGAACAGAAGCACTAATCCTCAAAGGCTTTTACAACTCGGATAAATAGGATACACACGGATAACGCAGTCAAAAAACCTGTTCAGGGGTTTCATCCGCGTTCATCCCATTCATCTGTGGTTACCGGGTTTTCCGTCGCGTCGTCGCCTAGAGGCGCCTACTTTTGGGGCGTCGTCGCGTGAGGCAGTTGTTGATTTTGATCTGAGACAGGTGGGTCTCGCAGGAGTAATTTGAGGGAACTTTTATGTTATGGGGTTGATTATGGAGTGGGGAATAAGATAGATGACTGCAAGCCGCTGTACCGGAAATGACCGGTGGAGCGGCTTTTTTGTTTAAGTTCCCTCGCCCCTTGTGGACCGAAAAAGCTGGCCTAAAGGAGAGGAGCAGGGAGAGGGGGAGAAATACGGAGAGTGTCCCGCATTTTTCTCTGCAGCGTTTCGCTCTGGTGAATCAAAAGGCAAACAGCGCCCATACGTATGTCTGTTGCGAACGTGGCACCGGCACAGTGGCCGGTTTTTACAGTCTGGCTGTCGGCATTGAACCGTCAACCGCCGCTGGCCGTGTCGTCAAGGGGCTGGCACGGCATCCGGTGCCGGTGATGATTCTGGCGCGACTGGCGATAGACCAAAAGCATCAAGGCGCCGGTCTTGGCCGGGCACTGCTCAAGGATGCCCTGCTGCGAACCGTCCAGGCCGCCGACATAGCCGGCATTCGCGCTCTGCTGGTGCATGCCAAGGACGATGCCGCCCGCGACTGGTATCTTCATTGGGGGTTCGAATCAAGCCCCACCGACCCATACCACCTCTTTCTGCTCATCAAAGATCTGCTTAAAATCGTTAAGCTTTAAAACATTGCCCTCGCCCTCCGGACCCAAAGGGCCTAAAGGAGAGGGTGTCGCAAAGCGCCGGGTGAGGGGGCCTTTGACAGCGCCGTTACGGCGATAGGTGACACTATCACGCTGGCTAGTATCATTGGCTTCTTACGTTGACATCAAGCTTTTGAAGATATATTGTGAACGAACTTTTATGTTATGTGTGGAGTTGCTGATGGAGTGGGAAAGAGATAGATGACTGCAAGCCGCTGTACCGGCAAAGACCGGTGGAGCGGCTTTTTGATTTTTTGGAGCTGATTTGTGATTTCCGGCATCGACAATCTGAAGTTCCTCCACCCGGTCGGGGTTTCCACCTTCAAGTACGGGGTGACGATTCCACTTGAGGCCCAGACGGAGCGGCTGCGCGCCATCGAGAAGGGCGGCAAGGTGCCGGTTACGGTCATCTTCGGTAACGAAGAGCCGATTGTAGCCGAGATCCGCCGGCTGAACAACAAGCCCGGCCATCTCCAGTTCCGCTACGAGAACAAGGGTCAGGAGCGGCTGCGGCTCTGGCTGGCTGCGGTCTGCGGTGGCCCGGCGGAAGGGAACCTGCTGGAGATTGTCGAGGTTGCACCCTTCACCTTCCTGTTCAAACCGATTCTGAAGAGCACCGCTCCGGCCCTGCAGATCAGCGCCTTGCAGCTGCACCGCCTGAAACACCAGGAAATGGAGCGCTTCGAGGAGATCGCCCAGCTCAGGGAGTCGCTGGCCTCGGTGGAGTATGACGCCGGTTTCAGCCAGTCGGACTATAACAGCCTGATCAGCAACGGTTTGACGGACAAGGGCTGGCAGCGGGAGCAGCGTGTGATCCCTGAATTGGGGCTGAAGTGCGATTTCGAGAAGAACGGCATCTGGGTGGAGGTGGAGTTCGGCAATGCCCGCTCCTACTATCAGGACTACGTGAAGTTCATGCTGGCCCGTAAATACCGGGCTGCCAGGCTCGGCCTGCTCCTCTGTCCGACCACGGCCTTTGCGGCGCTGCTGTGTGAGCTTGGGCAGAAGCGGGCGCGGGAGAACTCGGTGAGCGAGCGTCCGCCGGTCTATTCGGGGATGATGAGTTACGAGAAGGCCGCGCGGGAGTTGCCGTTTCTGGGGTTTATGTTTGAGATGCCGATTGTTGTGGCGGGGGTTGGGGTGAGTGGGAGTTAAATATTCTGTCCCCGGAATTCCCGTATCGCTCATGGCATTGCGCAATAAATTTACAGATGAAGAAGAAATAAGATTTGCTTTTAGTCATGTTCCATCTGATAAAGATAATCACTTTATCATCGACAATGTAACCATCAAAGATGGCATATGTAAGCATCCGATTCAATGGCGACCGATTATAGATGAAATTGTTTTAGACCCCAGAATTACCGATGAGCAGTTCAATGAGACTGAGCAGCTATTACACAGCTATGGGTTCACATGCGATATAAAACACAGCGATTGCTGATAGGATATTAGACGAGGAAGGTCTCTATGCCGACTGCGTATCATTCTGGACCAGCTCCCATCACCCCGGAACAACGCATTGTCCTGATGACGGACGTTGCCTGGGAAGCATTCATTGCCGATTGTTGTGAACAGCTGCGCCAGGAAAATAAATACGTCCAGATTAAGCAGTTAGGCGGAGCTGGCGATAAGGGGCGCGATATCGCATGTTACACAGTGTTCCCTCCCAAGCCTGGCACATGGGATTTGTTCCAGGCAAAAGCATATAAAGACCCGCTGAAACCCACCAGCATGATGTCAGATTTTGCAAAATTCTTGTTTTACGTTTTCAACGGTGACTACCCGTTACCCCGTAACTACTACATATGCGGTACAAAAGATGTAGGAACGTCTCTTCATGATTTATTGGGGAATCCAGACAATTTCCGGAAAAGAGTATTAACCGACTGGAAGACAAAATCAGGAAATTTCACTTCATTTAAACAACCATTGACTCCCGCCCTGGAAAGTTTCATCACAACCTTCGATTTCAAAATAATCAAAGAGATGAAGGTCTCAGAATTACTCACCATCCATTCCAGGAGCGCAAAGCACTGGGCTGTCTTCGAGCTTCTTCCTCCTGTTGTCCCGCAGCTGCCTATACCTGGAAACCCAGCAACTGAAGAGCAGGTATACGTATCGGAAGTACTGAAGGCTTATGGTGACTTTGAAAAATCACCGATACCGTCTGTTGAGGACATACCCACCAAACACTCAAAACACTTTGCGAGCTGCCGGGAGCAATTTTACCATGCTGAAAGCTTGAACCGCTTCAGTAGAGATTTTGTCCCTGAGGCTTTCGATGCCTTAAAGAAGGAGATACGTACTGGGATTAGCCCTGTCGTGGATGATGTAACACATCCAGATGGGCTTAAACGCCTCAATGAGACACTGAAGCACGTGACCTCTTTGACTACCACGACGAACCCCCTTAAAGACCGTATCCACTCTCTCGACTTGATGGGAACATGTCATCACCTTGCAAACGACGGGGAAGTCAAGTGGGTACCCGATGAGTAACTATCCAGTTCCCTTCAACAGTCCCTTTGAGCTTGGCGTCCGGATGATATTCATCCTGATGTCGGTGTATCCCCGTACCCTTGATTTGCAGCAGCTGTTATTCCTTGATTATGCCGCAATATATTCAGGCGACCTTGGGGGACCAGAGAGCTTGCACACTCCGGTTCCACTCCGTGGAGCTGAATACACCACCCGGCGCACCATTATCGAGCAAGGTCTATATTTAATGTCAGGCAGGCGATTTATCGACGTAAGGTTTGGTAATTCCGGCATTGAATACCAGGCAGGTGAAAATGCTGCCGCCATGCTGGGCATTATCGGCGGAAACTACTCACAGAAGCTGCAGGAACGTTGCAGCTGGGTTGCTGAAAAGCTTGGCAACAAGTCGGCTGTGGATTTACAAAAACTTTTTACCCATGAAGGACATCGATGGGGAGTAGAGTTCGTATCGCCATCTAGCGATTTCAACAAGGAATAATTTATGGGAATTCGAGCAATCCGTCTTGCTGTAATGGGACCCAACAAACCTATCGCTGATATTGACTTTTCTCAACACTCGAACCTCATTCTGGGACCTTCAGACACCGGTAAGTCGTACATCGTTGGATGTCTTAAATATGCTCTTGGGAGCAAAACCTTACCGAAGCAAATTAGGCAGGCATCTGGATATGACCGGCTGTCCTTTCAATTTACTACCACAAGCGGAGAGCCATACACTGTCCTTAGGTCTTTGGCTGGGGGCAGAAGCGAGTTCTATAATGGGCACCATGACATTATCTCGGATAATAAAGCTCTCTCCGGACATGATGTTAATAAGTTTATCCTGCATTTGCTGAGCTTAGGGCAGATGCAAATAGTGAATGCGGAAGGGAAAAAGGGGAAAATAACGGCTGGCGACCTCAGGCATTATTCCTTATATACCGAGTCTGATACGTTGAGTGATGGTGAAATTCTAGGAGAGGTAGTCCACAGGACAAGGCACAAATCGGCATATTACCTCATGATGACCGGTGTTGATGATTCTGCAGTCGTTTTGGGTACCAATAATGACGACTTGCTCCGGGAAAAAGGAAAATTGATGGGCTTGGATGAAGCCATCGACTCCTTAAAGGCTGAATTGCCTGAGGAGTTCAAAGAAATTGAATATCGGGTGATGGTGGAAAAAATTGATAAGCAGATAACTGCATACCAGAACTTGTTGCGCGAGCATAGTGCTGAGTTGAATACCTTGACTTCAAAGATGTCATCAATAGGCAGGGATTTACTTCGTTTCGATTGTATGCGGTCGTCATCGCTGGAGACCATGGAACGGTTTCGATTACTCGACTGCAAGTATCTGAGTGACCTGGAACGGCTGGAATTGATACGAACCGCAGCATCGGTTTTTGACGCATTTACCCCTCAGCCATGTGCATTATGCAACACTCCTGTCTTGCAGCAGGCTAAAGCCACTGATGAACAGTTGCCGTCTGCAGAACAGATGGCAATTTCAGCTAATGCAGAGTATCAAAAGATTGAAGCGTTGCGCCATGGACTGACCGCTGCCACCAAAGACGTTGAAACAGAGCTTCTTTCTGTTGAAGAAAGCATTAAGAGCCTGAAAGCTGAGCAGGCAACATTTGCCGCTAGGCATGCTGAAATTGTTAAAGACCATAAGTCACCAATATCTACTGAACTGACAACGTTAACCAAACTGCACAGCGAATACGTTTCTTTTCTCAAAACCCATGAAAAACTGCAACAATTCGAGGATAAGCGCAAATCTATTGAACCGAATACGAAAAAGACGAAAACCAAGATTACCAGAAATGCGATTGAAGAAATTTCCAGCATCGTTTCGCGTGTACAAGAATTGCTTGGACTTTGGGGACTCGATGAAGCCCGCCAGGTAAGCTTTGACGACACGACTTGTGACCTTCGGTTGCTTGAGAGTCCCCGCACTTCATATGGAAAGGGGAAGCGAGCCATATTCCTGACAGCATATTCAGTTGCTGTGATGGAGCATGCTCTTCAGATTAACTCCCCTCACCTTGGCTTCGTTGCCATCGATTCACCAGTGTTAACCTATCGTGACCCCAAACATGGCACGTTAAGCGAAGACACTATTGAATTGACTGTCGCTGATAAATTCTATGACTGGATGGCTGGTTGGCGTGGTCCCGGTCAGCTTATTGTGCTGGAGAATGAAGAACCCACTGCTGACGTATTAAAACTGATTCCGCATACGCTATTCGTTGGACCCCATAGTGAAGGACGGAGGGGGTTTTACCCATAAACATGGATAAGCAGAATCACTCTGATATGAGAAATAATCCATGGCAACACTAATCCCCAGCATAGCCACCTGCAAATTCGACACTCCCGGCGAGCGGCGCTTTGCCCGGCTTTTGGAGGCGAAGCTGGAGGACGATTATCTCTGCTGGTTCAACGTTCCCATTGGCCCCGCCCGACTCCACCCCGACTTTATCATACTTCATCCCCAACGCGGCATACTGATCCTGGAAGTCAAGGATTGGCGGCTGTCTACGATCCAGTCAATCAATACTCACGAAGCAACCATCTTTGTCAACAACAGCCCCATGACGGTCAAGAACCCGATGGAACAGGCACGCGGCTATGCCATGGCCGTTGCCGATATTCTTAAAACCGATCCCCAACTTGTCTGGACTGAAGGCCGACTGCAAGGGAAACTGCTCTTCCCATGGACTTTCGGTGTGGTCCTTCCCAACATAACCCGTAGCGACTTTGAACAGACCGACCTCGGCGAGGCGATTGAGCCGCACCATGTTATCTGCCGGGACGAGATGACCGAGGCTGTCGATCCGATGGCTTTTCAGGAGCGTCTCTGGGGAATGTTCCCTTTCAATGCCCATGGATTGCTGACGCTGCCGCAGATAGAGCGGGTGCGCTGGCATCTCTTCCCGGAAATCCGCTTGCCGTACAAACAGGCTTCGCTTTTTGATGACCTGGAAGACCAAGCGCAAACGCTGCCCGATATCCTGCGGGTGATGGACCTGCAGCAGGAACAGCTGGCCCGCAGCCTGGGGCAGGGGCATCGGGTGATTCATGGCGTGGCCGGTTCCGGCAAGACGCTTATTCTCGGCTATCGCGCCGAACATCTGGCCAAGGTCTGTTCACGTCCGATACTGGTGCTCTGTTACAATCGACTTTTGGCCCAGCGGCTACAGAGCTGGATTCAAGTAAAAGGGCTTGCAGATAAGGTTCATGTTCATACCTTCCACCGGTGGTGCTGGCAGCAGTTGACGACCTACAACATCGAACTACCACCCAATAATGGTGACATCAATGTTTTTTACGACGCCATGGTGGATAAGGTTATCCGGGAAGTAGACCGCACGTTTATTCCATCCGGTCAGTATGATGCGGTGATGATTGACGAAGGGCATGATTTCCGCCCCGAATGGCTCAAGCTGGTGGTTCAGATGGTCAATCCCAAAACCAGTTCTCTGCTGGTGCTGTATGATGACGCCCAATCCATCTATGACACCCACAAAATGGGGAAATTCAGCTTCAAGAGTGTCGGTATCCAGGCCCAGGGGCGAACCACCATTCTTAAGTTGAATTATCGCAATACTCACGAGATACTCGACTTTGCCGCCGGTTTTGCCAGGCAGTTACTGACCCAAGAAGATGCGGACGAGGACGGTATACCACGTCTGGCCCCGATTTCTGCGGGGAGACGCGGAACCAAACCGCTATTGATCAAGTTGCCAACGCTCAGGGACGAAGCCGACGAGATTGCCAAACGCCTGAAGGACGCCCACAAAAGCGGGATTGCGTGGAAAGATATGGCGGTATTGTATTGGGATGACAAGGATAAAGACGAAGTTTTCCGGGCGCTCAAAGAACACCATATTTATGTTGTCGGCAAGAAAACTATCACGTTCGACAAAGATGATTCCAAGGTAAAGTTCCTGAACATTTATAACAGCAAGGGTCTGGAATTCCCGCTGGTGGCCATCATGGGGAGCCGGATTGCGGAGCAGGCACAGACGGATGTGGAGGCTGCCAAGCTGCTTTATGTAGCCATGACCCGCGCCACTTCGCAGTTGGTGATGACGGTCGGGAACGCAGCGGAGGCTTGTTAAGTATGCCGAATCTTCTCCGAAAACTCTCCAGCCTCAATATCGACCGCGCCAAAGGAGCGGCTCCTCACAAACCCTTACTCCTCTTGTGTCTCCTGGAGATCGCCGCTGAAGGCGGGCTGACAGAGGAAATCATGCCGGTCACCGGTGAACTGGCGTTCCGTTTTGCCGGCTACTGGTCGGTGGTGGTCCACCGGCGACCGAACCGGCCGGAGATCAAACTTCCCTTGTTTCATATGAAATCTGCAGGCTTCTGGCAGCCGCTGGATGCAGAGCAGAAGATCATGAAATACCGTGACCTGCCGGCTTACATCCAATTCGACCCTGCCTTTCTTGCCGCATTCAATGATCCGGCCTTTCGGGAACAGGCCCGCGCCATCCTCATCGGCACTTATTTCGAATCTCACGAACAGGCTACCCTCTGGGCCCTGACCGGCGGCGCTCCTCCGTCTGCGGAAAGCCTGACAGCACTGACAGCAGACACAGAAGCGGTAGAGCGGGGCAGGGAAGGTCGCTTCCGGATCGGCGTAGTTACGGCCTACAACTATACCTGTGCCCTGACCGGCTACCGGCTGGTCACCCTCACTTCCGGTACGATCGTTGATGCCTGCCATATTCACCAGTTTTCCCACAGCCGCAACAACGATCCCACCAACGGCATTGCTCTCTGTAAGAACGCTCACTGGCTGTTCGACAACGGTCTCTGGTCACTCCGGGATGACTACACGATTCTAACTGCCGACCGGCACTTTTCAGAAGCTGGGGAAGCGGCGCTCCTGCTCGGACGGATGAAAGGCAAGCAGATCACACTGCCAACCAATGATTCTTACTGGCCAGGACAGCAACACTTGGAATGGCACCGCAAACACAAATTCCTTGGGAATTGAAATTTCGCCTCTTCGATTTGAAGGTTACCATACCAATTAAACTTAATATAAGGACTCCCACATGCCCATGACCGTAGAAATCAAAAACAACAAGCTGATTATCGAAATCGACCTGGAAAAGCCGACCCCTTCTGCCTCCGGCAAGACCCTGGTCGTCGCCAGCACCCGCGGCAATGCCGTGACTTCCGCCATGGTGGACGGCAAGCCGGTCACTATCGGCCTGAACGCCTACATCAAACCCTGAGATTATACGTATGCCTGATCGCTACTCAACATTGCACCTGCTTGAAGACCAGTTTGAGCCCAGGTCAAACGGTACGGTATTGCGCAACCTGCTCGGCATTACGAGTAAGGAGGAAATGGAGCATGTCGAAGAGGAGAGGTTCGGGCGTTTGATGGATGAAGCCGTGTCCCGCTTTGACAGCGATCATCGCTTTACCGCTCAGGATATCCTCTGGCTCCATAAGACCTGGCTTGAAAGTGTTTATGCATCGGCCGGGGCCTATCGCGCCGTCAACATCGGCAAGGCGGGTTTCATGTTCGCGGCGGCCGCTCATGTCCCCGAGCTGATGCGACAGTTCGAGAGAGACCAGCTGGCGCGCCTGACTCCCTGCCGGTTCGAGAGGGTGGAGGACGTTGCTGCCGCGCTGGCCGAGGTGCATGTAGAGCTGGTCCTGATTCATCCCTTCCGGGAAGGCAACGGCAGGATTGCCAGGCTTCTGTCGGTGCTGATGGGATTACAGGCCGGATTGCCGCCGCTGGATTTTACCGGGCTGGACGGAGTGAAGCGGGACGAGTATTTCGCTGCGGTACAGGCCGGAATGGACCTGGATTATAAGCCGATGGAGAGGATTTTCAGTGGTGTGATCGAGTGGACGCTGGCTTCCTGCGGGAGGTGAAGGGCTGCTGTTCTTCCTTGACGGAACCGGCGGTTTCATCTTTCAGATAAATCCCTTCGATGGCAAATGAAGAAACCAGCGAACGCCGCAGCAGTCGTTCGCGCTCTGCCGGGTTTTTCAGGTAGGGATTGGTTTCAAGCAGTGACTTTTTCATAGGGTGATTATACCTTAAATCGAGCCGAAACGGGAAGAAAAAGTGACCACTGGACCTCCGGTCCGGTGCGCCTGAAAGGACTCTCCCATGCCCATGACCGTAGAAATCAAAAACAACAAACTCATAATAGAAATCGACCTGGAAAAGCCGACCCCTTAGGCTTCCGGCAGGACCCTGGTCGTAGCCAGCACCCGCGGCAATGCCGTGACTGACGTCATGGTGGACGGCAAGCCGGTCACCATCGGCCTGAATGCGTATATCAAGCCGTGATATTCGCTTTGGTGAGAATTGCCCGCAATACCTTGCATACTCCTTGTTGACAGCATTTGCAAATCTGATATATTGACCTTGTAAATAGGTCATATGACCTACATTAAAGCATTGCGGGTCAGAGCTTATGATTGAATCTATTGTCGGTTCCCTCAACTGCGAGCGCGTTCTTACCTTTCTGAATGCCAGAGGGGAAGGGTATGCCCGGGAGATTGCAACGTTCTACAACAGTTCGCTGGCACCGATCCAGAAGCAGCTGGACAAGCTGGAAGCCGGCGGCGTCCTCGCGAGCCGCACTGCCGGACGCACCCGCCTGTATACCTTCAACCCGCGCTACCCCTTGTTGACAGAACTCTCAGCTCTGCTGGAGAAAACAATTTCATTTTACGATGAAGAGCTGCAGCAGCGGCTGCTGCTGAACAGGCGCCGTCCCCGGCGCAGAGGGAAGCCGCTGTGATCTCACTGTCCGAGCTAACCATCGGTGAACTTGCCGCCTACATAGCCGAGCATCTACATAGCAAGGGGATTGAAACGGTGCTGGTCGGCGGGGCATGCATTTCGATCTACTCTGCCAATGAGTACAGCTCGTTTGATCTCGACTTCATCATTACCGGACCATCAACCCGCCAGAAGGTGCGTGCCGCACTGACAGAGATCAACTTCACGGAAGAGAACCGCTACTTTGTAAATCCGCAAACGCCTTTCTTTGTAGAGTTCCCCTCCGGTCCTTTGGCAATCGGCGCTGAGCCGCCATCCGAAATCAGCACTCTCCGCTTTGCAACCGGCAATCTGCGGCTCTTATCTCCGACTGATTGTGTGAAGGACAGGCTGGCAGCTTTCTATCATTGGAAAGATCAACAGAGTCTCGAGCAGGCGTTACTCATTGCCAGAGATCATGATATCGATATTGAAGAGGTTGGACGATGGTCGGTAAATGAAGGGTTTGCAGAAGTTTTCGAGAAAAATGTGTCAAAGCGGCTTTCTGAGAGGAATCGTTTACCCAGATCTTCCTGTTGACCATCGTAATAAGAGGCGGCGGCGATCAGTTCGGTTTCGGCCTGGGGATGAAAGAGAACAGGTGTCATTTAAGTGCAGAGTA
>DATNCC010000009.1:0-9615 GCA_035571735.1 Dongiaceae bacterium
ACCTGGCCTGCCACCAAGCTCTACAATAACTTCTTCAAGGCGCCGGTTCTGCTCATCATTCCGGTCATCGCCGTTGTTTCCCTGCTTATGGTGAAGGTGTTTGCCGGCAAAAATGAAACAGGAAAAGCGTTTATCTTTTCATGCCTGACCATCGTATTTGTCGTCTTTACCGGCGTTACCGGACTATTCCCGAATCTGCTCCCCTCCAGTCTGGATGCGGCTTCGAATCTCACGATCTACAATTCGTCGTCAAGTCTGCTGACACTGAAAATCATGACGGCTGTGGCATTGATCATGGTACCGATTGTCATAGCTTACAAAATCTGGGTATACCGAATCTTCAGGGCAAGAATAAGTGACGAAGATGTTCTGGGAAATCCACAAGCGTATTGATATTGTAGGTGCAGAAACTGCTACCCTGCCGGCTTCAGTAATACTCAGCAAAACGGAATGCATTTCGAAAAATAAAAAAACAAAGAGGGGCCAGCTATTTCAGCTGTGCCCCTCTGATGTATGACCTGCTGCAATCAGTTCGATACTGATGATTATTTTGCTATTCGACCAAACTTCGCCGGTTTCCATCCTTTCAGTGTAAGCGTCAGCTCATTCTTGTCAACTGAATAGACGTACATCATCCGTGTGTCCGCCCAATTGATATCCGGTCTATGTTTAATGAGAAGAAGGTTTTTCCCCTTCGTGTCGGGATCCCTCTTTTCGATGGCCAACTTCTCCTCATTTGTAAGAGTGGTCTTGAAAGGAAAATGTTTTGTGTCAAAGTTCGACATGGTCATAGTATTGTCTTTAAAGAACTCCATTGAATCCGGCAGATAGGGGCAAGGATTCCCCGATGAATCCGTGGAACAGGACGTTGTAGTCCATGTGCCGATCAGTTTGGCCTCCTCGGACAGTTGACCGGAAAAAGCCGTTTGAAGCTGAAAAGCCGCTATTACAAGTACTGCCATCAATATCATTACCTTTTTTTTCATGTTTTCTCCTTCCTGCGTGCATTTCGGATTTATCGAATAATTTTTTATACTTTATCGTTATCCTCAAGAAAATGATAGATCAATCTGCTCTTCTGTCCGGTCCAGCACATGCGGCTGTGACGCCGGAGAAACCCACCTTGGTTAAGTACAAACAGGCATTCTTGTGATAAGCTCTTCAAAAAGGAGTGGATACATGCCGGAGAAACAGAAATATTATGGGATAAGGAATCATGGAGAGAAACAATCGTCCGGAATCTTACGGAATGTTGTTACATTGCTGGTCGTATGCTGTGTAATCTTCACCGGTGTTTGCCTGTATGGCTGCCGGAGTTCCAAGAATGATGCGGACGGGGCAAAACAGGCGCGCGGTACCGGTACAGCCGGTAGTGCCCAAACGGTTGAAACGCAGATTGCTGCCGGCAGGAAGCTGTTCGGTTCTCTCTGCAAGGGATGCCACGGTAAAGAGGGGCGAGGTGACGTGGGACCGAATCTGACGGTATCAACCTACAAATACGGCAAGTCGAAGCCGGAGATAATCAAAACCATCACAGGGGGGCGTCCCGGTGGGATGCCCGCCTTCAGCAGTCAGCTTGACAGGGAACAGATCGAGAGTCTTGCCGAATTTGTGCTCACTCTGAAATAAAACTCGCAGACAATGGCTGTCCCGGCAGTGTCACCCTCCCGCCAGCTTCACCTTGAAGCCACGGGACTGCAATTCTGCCGACAAGACATCGCGATGATCCCCCTGGATCTCGATGACGCCGTCCTTGACGGTGCCGCCGCAACCGCACTTTTTCTTGAGGATTCCCGCCAGTTCCTTGATCTCCGGAGCGGGAAGAGGAACGCCGCTGATGACGATCACGGTGCCGCCGCCGCGTCCCTTGACTTCGCGGCGCAGGCGCACGGTGCCGTCACTCTTCTGAGTCGCCGTTTTGTGCAGGGGGGCGTTCTGCTTCTGCTTTATCCGCCCCGATTCCGACGAATAGACAGGGATGCTGTCGGACCAGTCTGTCATTTTCCCCAGTCCCTCGCATACCTGAAATCGCGGTCGATCGTGCGGTTCGAAACCTTGGCGATGACCGGAAGGCGCCGCTTGAAGTGGGAATTCTGGATCTTGGCGTAGATCGAATCGACAAACTCCCCGTCGAAGCCGGCGGCAATAAGTTCCTGCCTCGTCAACCGCTGATCCACCATGCGATAGAGCAGCTCATCCACCTGACGGTACGAGAACCCCAGCTCTTCCTCATCGGTCTGACCTGCCCAGAGATCGGCGGAGGGCTGTTTCTCGATGACCACCGACGGCACTCCCATGGCCTCCGAGAGCTGCCAGACCTGGCTTTTGTAAATGTCGCCGATCGGATTCAGGGCCGAAGCCATATCCCCGTAGAGGGTGCCGTAGCCGAGCAGCAGTTCCGTCTTGTTGCTGGTGCCGAGCACCAGGGCGCGCAGCAGCGCCGAGTGGTCGAACAGAACCGTCATCCGTTCGCGGGCCATCTTGTTGCCGCGCCGCATATTGTCCGCATCGGGGAACATGGCGAAATAGGCGTCCACCATCTGTGTAATCGGCACGACCGAGAAGTTGACGCCGCACGCCTCCGCCACCAGCCTGGCATGGGCCTCGCTTTCCGGATTGCTGCTCTTGTAGGGCATGCAGACGGCATGGACGTTCTCTTTACCCAGCGCTTCGGCGGCGATGAAAACTACCAGCGCCGAATCGATTCCGCCGGAAAGCCCCAGCACGGCCTTGTCTACACCGACCTTGCGTACTTCATCCCTGACGAAGCCGACCAGCAGCTTTCTCAACAGCTCCGTATTGGCGACCAATCCGGCCATCAGCGCCCCCTTTCGCGCGCGATGCGGCCAAGCTCCTGCATCGTCACAAACAGATTTTCGTCCCGCATCATCGGCGAGAAGATCCTCTCCCGGCGGAGTGCTCCCTCGTCAACCCTGGCGGTGACGAAATCCTCCTCCAACAGTGCACCGCGAACGACAGATTCTCCCGATGGCGCGATATATTCCGATCCCCCCCAGAAGTTGACGCCATCCTCGAAGCCGACCCGGTTGCAGTAGAGAACCCGGCAGTTGAGAAACAGGGCGGTGGTTGAGGTAAGCTTCTGCCAGGCCGAAGCAGAACCGAGCGAGTCGTCGTCGATGCCGCGGGCCGGGCTGCTTGACAGGCAGATCAGGGTCGTGGCGCCATCCATGGCGAGGATGTAGGAGGCCGACAGGTGCCACATGTCTTCACAGATCAGCATGCCGAACCGGCCGAATTTCGTGTCGAAGGCCCGGAATGATTCGCCGTGCGCCAGGTACCTCTGCTCATCGAACAGTCCGTAAGTCGGGAGATATACCTTGCGGTGCAGGTGGCGGATTGCCCCGTCTTCAAGGTACAGCGCCGAGTTGAAGAAATTGTAGCCGTCGCTCTCTTCGACAAAGCCGATGGTGATCGATATGCCCCGGGAAAGTTCGATCAGGCGCTTGATCTTGGGAGAGTCGAGGCGCAGCGCCACTTCGGGTACGAGGTCTTTCAGGAAATAGCCGGAGAGCGCCAGTTCGGGGAAGACGATCAGGTCGGCTCTTGCTGCCTGAGCTTTCACGACCTCCCCCTCAATTGCTGCCAGGTTATCGGCAATGCAGCCGAGTTTCGGTTTTATCTGAGCCAGAACGGCGGTGAAATCCATGGCGACTCCTCCTGATAATAAATACAGGCAACTCAAATTCTTTATATTCTAATAAGCCAGGTCGAAGGCGTTTTTTATGTGCTCGATGGCATGCCGTCCGTCAGTATGCAGCAGAATGGCAATGACGTCAAACCGTGCGTTTTGGTCATGCAGCCGGTTTTTCGAAAGCCAGGTCAGCGCCGCCTTGGAAATCTGGCGCTGCTTGAACGGGGTCACCGCCAGTTGCGGTACTCCGTATGAAAGCCCCTTGCGTGCTTTTACCTCGATAAAGACCAGGCTCCTGTCCTCGGGATCGCGGGCGATAATGTCAATCTCACCCCCCTTGCAGCGGAAGTTGCGTTCCATGATCCGGTAACCGTGCGCGTTTATGAATTCAGCGGCCGCCTCCTCGCCCAGCTCGCCGGTGCCTTTGTTGCCATCGGATGCGGTGGGAGGGGTAGGGTCGGTTTTTTTCCGCCCGAACAGACTCACGGCTGCTTGTCCAGAAAATCGGCATCATCAAAACAGCCGTTCCCGTTCAGGCCTCTGATGCGGTAATACTTGTCAAGCTCCTCTTCGAACCGCACCCGGTCGAGCGGATGAATATCGATGCCGTCGCCGCTGCTGCCGGGCTCCGTGAAGAAGCGCTCCGGCAGCATGTCGTCGGCACGCCCAAAGCCGTTGACGCAGTTGTAAAAGCGCTCGGTAAGGACTATCCGTTTGCCGATCTCTTTGAGGCGCTGCGGCGAATAATCCACACCGGTGACGGCAGTCAGCAGCTCTGCGTACTCCTCCAGACTGGCGCCGAAGAAGGCGAATTTGCAGGCCACCAGCGAATCCACCGCGGCGTTGGTGTCCTCGGCGATGCTGATGATGCGGGCCTTGCCGGAGAACGAGAAACGGTCGGTCGGGACCGGCTTGCGCAGGATTTCGTGCGAAATCGGATAGGCGCGCAGGTGGCACCCCCCCCGGTTGCTCGTGCAGTACGCCAGCGCCATGCCGTACGCGCCGCGCGGGTCATACGCCGGCAGTTCGAGCGATTTGACGCTCATCGAAAGTTCGGGATGCTCCAGCTGTTCCGCCAGCCGGCGGGAACCGAGCGCAAGCAGCTCGCCATCTTCCCTGCGGAGGGCAATGTCGCACAGCAGTCCGGGGATCTCTCCGGCGGTGGGAAAGGCCCCCCTGATTTCTCCCCACGCCGAAAGGGTGGCCGCAGCCGTGATGGTGTCCAGCCCCAGTTCGTTGCAGAGGTCGTTCGCTTTGATAATCGAGTACAGTTCCTCGACATTGTTAAGCGCACCGAAGTGGGAAACCGTCTCGTATTCCGGAAGAGGTTTGCCGGAACCTGACGACTTCTTGCACTGGATCGGACAGCCGTAGCAGCCATCCTTCCTGGCGTCGCAGGCGTCCTTGATGGCCGGGGCGGAATAGTTGGCGGAATGCTCGAAATACGTTTTGCGGAAGTTTTCGGTCGGGGCCATCCGGCGCTGCGCCATCAGGTCAACCAGCACCGGGGTGCCGAATTCGGAGATGCCAAGAGGGCCGAATATGACCGGGGAAGCCTTGAACAGCCGCATGATATCCTGGCGGGCCTTGTCAAACAGCACCGGACCCGCAATGGCGGTTTTGTGGTCGCCGTTCACCGTTACCGCCTTGAGGTTTTTACTCCCCATGACGGCGCCCATGCCGCCGCGGCCGACCGAGTTCCCTTCCCCCATCATGATGTTCGCGAACAGGACGCCGTTTTCACCGGCTGGACCGATGGCGGCCACGCTCCCCCGGTTCTTGAGGGCGGCAACGGTTGTCGGGATATCGCACCCCCAGAGCTGAGCAGCAGGCACGATTTCGACTGCATCGGGAGTTATGGCCACAATGACCGGACCGGGGCTCCTTCCGGTGATAAACAGCGCATCCACACCGGCCGCCTTGAGACGCCAGGCGAAGCGCCCTCCTGCTGAACAGTCGTAGATCGTTCCGGTCAGCGGCGAGCGGGAAACTACGGTAAGACGGGCGGATGTCGGAGCCGGAGTTCCGCATAAGGGCCCTGTGGCGAAGATCAGCGGCATGTCGGGATCGAACGGGTCGAGCCGGTAGTGATCGCGCATCATGCGCACCCCCAGACCGCGGCCGCCGAGGTACTCCTCCAGCAGCGTGCGGGGGATCTCCTCAAAATGCGAGGTTCCGGTTGTCAGGTCAACCCGGAGTATCGTGCCGTGCCATCCGTTCATTATCAATCACCTAATCCGGACGAGCCGGAGCTTATATAAAAGTAAGCCATTTTACCTTTTATAACCCTGCAGTAATCAGAGCAAGCAGTTCCACGGGAGAAGATGCAAACGCATCGGCCCCGGACAGCTCTTCGGCGCTTCCATACCCCCAGGTACAAGCTATCGTGGCGATGCCGGCCGTTTGTCCGGCCAGGATGTCATTGATGCTGTCTCCGACCATGGCACATCCGGCCGGCGCAATCCCCAGTTTTTCAGCCACCTTCAGCAGGGGGAGGGGGGAAGGCTTGCTCTCCGGGTAGCTGTTGCCGCCGCTGATGCTGTCGAACAGGTCGTGAATGCCGAGTGAATGCAGGATCAGCGAACTCAGATCCTCATGTTTGTTGGAGATGACCGCCATCTTGACGTTGCGCGCCGCAAGTTCATGGAGTATTTCCGGTATTCCGGGGTACAGGCGGCTCTTGTCGGCGATATGCAGCCTGTTGAACTCCAGAAACATGGCGAGCGCGCGGTCGATGTCGGTGTCCGAATGGCCGGGAAGAACCTGTTCGATCAGATTCCGGGCCCCTTTGCCGATTTTCAGGCGCACGGCACCTTCAGACATCGTTTGAAGCGAAAAAGCGCTCCGGATATGGTTGACGGCATCGGTCAGATCTTCCAGGGAATCGACCAAAGTGCCGTCCAGGTCAAAGAGAACGGCCCGGATGATCATGCCGGGGCTGATTTCATGGGCGAATCGGCTTTGGGAAAAATGATCACCGGCGTTTTGGCGGCGCGGTAGAGGAGGAAGGTCTTGCCCAGAATCTGGGCAACATCGGCCTGGCAGGCTTCGGCCAGGGTCTCCGAAGCCTCGTGTTTATCGAGCATGCAGCTCTCAAGGAGCTTCACCTTGATCAATTCGTGATGGTCGAGAGAAGCATTAGCTTCGGCAATCAGAGCCTCTTCGATCTCTTTCTTGCCGATCTGGATCAGCGGTTTCAGCTTGTGCCCGAGGGCTCGCAGGTGGCGTTTCTGTTTTCCGGTCAGCATAATGGTTGTGAGCTCCTGAGGGTGCGAGGTAAAAGAATATCTTGTATTTATATCATATCGGGTGAGTCGCTGGCAAATCACAATTCCCAGGAATCTGAATCCGTGACGCCTCCATGCCTCCGCTGCCGGAAAGGCCTCTGCCGTGGGATTTTCGCGCTGTGCGGCTCTTCCTCGAAGGACCACCTGAACAAGCGATTGCCGCGAGCATGCGACGGTGCGGCCCCGGCTCTTCCCGGCACTCCGACATTTCGCCGTCACGGATTCAGGAAGAGCCTAATCCCCCAGCATCCGCGCAAAGAAATCGGCCGCCAGATCAACCGGTTCTACCGCGGCATCATCGATGTTTCCCGCAGTGCCGTTCAGCAGATGCTCCGGGATCTCGGCCAGAAAGCGGCTTGGCCGCTGCGTCTCGACCGCGCCGTACTTGCGGCGGGTCCTGCAGCGCGAGATGGTCAGGTATTTCCTGGCACGGGTGATGCCGACGTAGCAGAGCCGGCGCTCCTCGGCCACGGTCGGATCTTCCTCGATCGAGCGTTTGTGCGGCAGCAGGTTCTCCTCCATCCCGACCAGCCAGACATGGCTGAATTCGAGTCCCTTGCTGGAGTGGAGCGACATCAGGGTGACGGCGTTGGTGCCGTGCTCCTTGCCGTCTTCGGTCGGCTTGTCTTCATCCATCAGCGAGATCCTCTCAAGGAATGCCGCCAGGGTGGCGTGTGGATTCTGGGCCTCGAAGGCCGCCAGCGAGTTGACCACCTGCTCGATGTTCTCAATCCGCTTGCGGGCCTGTGGCGCATCGTTCAGGGTCCGGTACAGTTCGTCCTCGATCCTTAGCCTGTTGAATAGGGTATTGACCTGAGCCCCCATATTGAACGAGGTAAAGCCGGTCATGACCTCTTTCATCATGGTGTGGAACCCGAGCACCGTTTTTTTGCACGACGGGGAAATCTCCTCTATTTCGCCCACCCGCCCCAGCGTTTCGAACAGCGGCACATCGTGATTCATCGACCACTGGTTCAGCTTGATCAGCGTCGTGTCGCCGATGCCCCGGCGGGGAAAGTTGATGATCCTCAGCAGCGACGCCTCGTCGCTCGGGTTGTCGATCACCTTCAGGTAGGCGATGGCATCCTTGACCTCCTTGCGCTCATAGAACTGCTGGCCGCCGATCACGACATACGGGATGCGCTCCAGGCGGAGCTTTTCCTCGAAGGCACGGCTCTGCGCGTTGGAGCGATAAAGAATGGCCAGATCCGCCCAGCGCAGCTTGTCGCGGTACTGCTCCAGCATCATCTGTTCCACCACTTTTGCCGCCTCGTCCTCCTCGCTGTCCGCCACGATCAGGTCGATCTCGCGCCCCTTGCCCCCGGAGGTCCAGAGTGCCTTGTCCGTCCTGACCTTGTTGTTTTTGATAACACTGTTGGCGGCATCAAGGATTGCTCCGGTCGAGCGGTAGTTCTGCTCCAGTTTGATTGTCACGCAACCTGGATGATCCTGGGCGAAATTGAGGATGTTCTGTACTTCGGCGCCCCGCCAGCCGTAGATGGACTGGTCGTCGTCGCCGACGACGCAGATGTTGCCGTGTTTCTGGGCCAGAAGCGAAATCAGCAAGTATTGCGAGGCGTTGGTATCTTGGTATTCATCCACCATGATGTAGCGGAAGCGTTCCTGCCAGTGGCCGAGAATGGCAGGGGTGGTTTGCAGCAGGTTTACTGAGAGCATGATGATGTCGTCGAAGTCGATGGCGTTGAACCCCTTCAGCAGCTCCTGATAGCGGGGGTACACCGCAGCGGTGGCGATCTCCAGCGGATCGTTCCGGTCCGGGGCAAACTCCTTCGGCCCGATCAGGCGGTTTTTTAAACCGGAAATTTTCCAGAGAATCCGGTCCGGATCGATCTTTTTCGGGTCGATGTCCCGTTCACGTACCGCCTGGCGTATGACCCCGGCCTGGTCGGAGGTGGAATAGATCGAGAAATTCGGCTTGAAGCCGAGCGCCCTGATATCACGCCTTAGGATGCGGACGCCCAGCGAATGGAAGGTCGAAATGACGATGCCTTTGGCAAGAGTACCCGCCATGCCGAGCACCCGCTCGTTCATCTCGCGCGCCGCCTTGTTGGTAAACGTTACCGCCAGGATGGATTCTGCCGGGATTCGCAGATCCTTCAAAAAATGGACGATACGGGTGGTGATCACCTGGGTCTTGCCGGATCCGGCCCCGGCCAGGATCAGCAGGGCCCCGTCAACGGTGTTGACGGCGCGTTGTTGTGGGGGATTGAGTTTTTTCATAGTTTATTGTGTAGCATGAAAGGAGGCGATGTTGCAATTGACCGTGCATCTGACCGGTCCTAAATGCGGATTATGTAGTGATATTGATAATATATAACGTTTTGATTGAAAATTTAAGGAGAATGACGTATACAATCACCCGCGCTTGCAGTTTTATTCAAGCCATTTGAACTTATTGTTCAATGCAAATTTCACAAACGGAGGGAACACACATGAAGAAAAACAGAATCGTAAGAATTTTGGCAGCATCTGCTCTGCTTACCTTGAGTGTTGCAGCAACATCGTTTGCCGCAAAGGGGGACAAGGAACTCGATCTGAGTTTGGGTCTCGCGACGGAGTCTGCTTCCGGCTCAGGAACCGGTTGGGGTTTTTCGGTAGGTGGAGGCCATGAACTGCTTGACGTTCCGACGATCATCAAAGGGAGCACGCTGCAGG
>DATNCC010000010.1:0-40031 GCA_035571735.1 Dongiaceae bacterium
TTGCCGTTCCTGTCCACGGTCTCGCCGACGATGCGTCCCGGCATGTTGCGGATAAACGTTTTTTTAGCGGTGATGAAGCCGAAGGAAGGGCCGCCGAACGAGAGCGGATTACCCAGGCTCTGGCCGTCGCCGACGGCGATATCGATCCCCATCTCGCCGGGGGACTTCAGGATGCCGAGCGAGATAGGGTAGACTGAACCGATCAGCAGTGCCCCGAAGCCGTGAACCTGACCCGCCAGAGCCGTAAAATCCTCGATGCTGCCGAAGAAATTGGGGTTCTGCACCAGCACGGCAGCGACGCCGTCATCAAGCATGGCGGTCAGTTCGGCGCGGTTCAGCAGCCCGTCCAGCGGCGCAATCTCGACCACCTCCACATCCAAGTTGAAGAGATAGGTCTTCAGTACCTGCCGGGAAAAGGGACTGACGCAGCCGTCCACGATGATTCTGTTGCGGCCGGTCACGCGCAGCGCCATCATGGCAGCCTCGGCGCAGGCGGTGCCCCCGTCGTAGAGCGAGGCGTTGGAGACATCCAGCCCGGTCAGGCGACAGATCGCGGTCTGGTATTCGAACAGAGCCTGCAATGTCCCCTGGGAGCACTCCGGCTGATAGGGGGTATAGGCGGTGTAAAATTCGGCCCGACCGGAGAGATGATCGACAACGGCGGGTATGATGTGGTCATAAAAACCGCCGCCGATGAAGTTGGTTATTCCCTGGGTATTGTCTCCGGCAATCGCCTGCATCCTGCCGAAGGTCTCGAACTCGGACATGCCGGGGGGGATATTGAAGGTCTTGGCGCGCAGTGCGGCGGGAATTGGTGCGAAGAGTTCCTCGACGCCGGCTACGCCGATCACGGAGAGCATCTCGGCGATCTCCTCCGGCGTATGGGGACAGTAGTGGCTGTCTTTCATGGTAAATATCTCCCGTAGGGCGAGTCAGCGACTCGCCACTACAATGTTTTCAGGTATTCGTCGTACTGTTCCCGTGTCATCAGGTTCTTCAGCTCCGACTCGTCGGCGATTTCGATCCATGCCATCCAGCCCGCATCCTCTGCGCTCTCGTTGACGATCTCGGGAGCCGTATCCAGCGCCTCATTCACCTTGATCACCTTGCCGGAAACCGGCGCGAAGATATCGCTGGCGGCCTTGACCGACTCGATACTTCCCAGCACGCCGAACTGTTTGGCGACCGTTCCCAGCTTGGGCAGTTCCACGAAGGTGATATCACCCAGTTCATGGGCGGCGTGCTCGCTGATACCGACCGCTCCGATCCCCTCTTTAACCTTGACCCACTCATGTTCCTTGGTGAAATACATACTCATGGTTCTTTCCTCCTTGATATTTAAAAACTGAAATTGTTAAACTAATGTTTTTTGCCTCATGATTACCTCGTGATTACCAGGATTATGGATTGAAAATCTTGAGTAATCATGAAGTAATCTTGAGGCTGAAATAGATTTAGACTCCAATACGGATTACGAACGCAACGACCCGCCCCGATAGAACGGCAGCTCGCAGACGGTCGCCTCCATCAGGACCCGCTCGTGGAAGATGGTCAGCGGTGTTCCGATGGTCGCCAGGTCCGGCCTGACAAACCCGATCCCGATGCCGCAGCCGAGCATCGGCGAGAAGACGCCGCTCGTGACAGAGCCGACGGTCTCTCCGGCGAACCCTATTTCGTAGTGGTGACGCGGCGAACGGCGGCCGATGACTTCGAAGGCCACCTTTTTCCGGGGAACCCCCTGTTCCATCTGTTTAAGCAAGGCATCCTTGCCGACAAAGTTCTTGTCGAAGTTGACGAAGCTCTCCAGCCCCGCCTCCAGCGGCGTGGTGTCCTCGTCGATATCGCTGCCGTAGAGCGAGTATCCGACCTCAAGCCGCAGCACGTCCCGCGCCCCCAGCCCCGCCGGTTTGACACGCTCATCCAGCAGAAAAAGATCCCACAGTGCGCAGACTTTTTCAGACGGGATGAAAATTTCATACCCAAGTTCACCGGTATAGCCGGTGCGGCTGACAATCGCCTCCACGCCGAGGATGTTCATCGTGATGAACTTGAAATAGGGAATTTTGGCGACTTCTTCGCCGAAGAGCCCAACCATCACGTCACGGGAGAGCGGCCCCTGGATATCAAGTTTGCCGGTAGCGGCGGTAATATCTGTAAATTTGCCACCCCGCAGCCGCCCCTGAATGGCGGCAAAATCCTTGGGAGCCGTGGCTGCGTTGACCACGATCATGACCTTGTCTCCGGATAAACGAAAGACGATCAGGTCATCGATGATCCCGCCCTCCTCGTTGAGCAGGAAGCCGTAGCGGGAGCGCCCGACAGGAATCGTTTTCACCGAAAAGGTAAAAACATCCTCAAGGCCGCTGGCATCGAAATCTCCCTCAAACAGGAACTCTCCCATATGGCAGATATCGAAGAGCGCGGCCTTGGCGCGGCACCAGCCGTGTTCGGCGATGATCCCCTCGTACTGGATCGGCATGTCCCAACCGCCAAATGGTGCCATCAGCGCATTCAAGGCGCGATGCCGTCCACAGATCGGCGTTGCTTGTAGCTGCTCATCCATAGTATATTCCTCCTGTACAGATTATTATTTTTCTGATGATGGCGTTCCGGAAGGAGACAGTCGCGGAATAATCTTAAGCACAATGTACAATACATGGCAGGTTGAAATTTTAGTAAGTTACAAATTGTTTTCTGCCGGAAATAATTTGGCTAACGCACTATCCTGTTCTTCAGAGTCGGGACATGTTAGTGTAATTGCTTCCCTCACGCAACCTGAAAAACGGATTTTTTCGAGAAAGAATATCATGCGAACCACCAGACACCCGTCTGCGAAATATCACCCCAAAGGCGTTACGCTTCTTCACGAGGACAAGGATATTATCCTCGTGGAAAAACCGGGCGGACTGCTGACGATGGGAACGGAGCGGGACAAGTCGAGAACGGTCCATACCATTCTCAACGAGTATGTCCGCAAGGGGGACCCCCGCTCCCGAAACAGGGTCTACATCGTCCATCGCCTGGACCGCGAGACCTCCGGGATCCTGATCTTTGCCAAGAGCGAAGCTGCCAAGATCTTTCTGCAGGAACAGTGGCAGGAGACCGACAAGCGCTATCTTACGGTCGTATATGGTTCACTCACACCTAAAACCGGGACGATCAGCAGTTACCTGACCGAGAACAGCGCCTTCAAGGTCTATTCAACTCCCGACCCGGCAGCGGGGAAGCTGTCCCATACGGAGTACAGGGTTCTGAAAGAGGCCAAAGGTTTCACGCTGCTGGAAATCCACCTCCTCACCGGCCGCAAGCACCAGATACGGGTGCATCTGTCGGAAAAGGGACATCCGGTCGTGGGGGACAGAAAATACGGCAGGGGGAACGATCCCCACGGCACCCTGGCGTTGCATGCCAGGTCGATCTCGTTCATACATCCGGTCACCGGCAAACGGCTGTCTTTCGAAACCGGCATTCCGGAGTTTTATACCCGCCTGGTCGGGAAGCTGGAAACGCCGGCGCTCTTGTTGCCGTGAGATCGTAAGCAAAGCATGATCGTTTCTGCCAGCAGACGCACCGACATTCCGGCCTTCTATGCCGACTGGTTCATGAACCGGGTTCGTGAGGGATGTTTCTACCGGGTCAACCCGTTCAACAGCAGACAGGTCACCGGATTCAGCCTGAAACCGGAAGATGTGGATGCTGTCTGTTTCTGGACCAAGAACCCGCAGCCGCTCATGAAGCACTTGAATGAGCTGGACGAGCGCGGCCTGAACTACTACTTCCAGTTTACTCTCAATCCCTACGGCACGATATTCGAGCCTCATGTCCCGCCGCTGCGGGAACGCATCGAAACCCTGGTCGAACTTGCCGGACGTATCGGACCGGAACGGGTTGTATGGCGCTATGATCCGATCATCCTGAGCTCTGCAACACCGGTATCATGGCATCTGGAACAGGCGGAGCGGATCGCCGGCCTGCTGAAGGGCGCCGCCCGCCGGCTGGTGATCAGCTTCTGTGATTTCTACGGCAAGGGGCAGGGACGATTGGGCAGGAGTCTGGCGGGGAGCGGCATCGCGCTGGAGGACATCACCGCGCCGGAGCAGGCGAAGGCCCTGGATCAGGTCGCTCGGGGATTCAAAGCCATCGTCGACCGCCATGACCTGCAGATATTTTCCTGCAGCGAGGTTGTGGAGTTGGCTGATATCGGCATACGGCATGGCGCCTGCATAGACGGAGCCCTGATCCGGGAGCTGTTCGGCGTACCTGTCTCTTCACGCGAGGACAGGAACCAGAGAGCCGCCTGCAGGTGCGTCGAATCCGCAGACATGGGGGTTTACAACAGCTGCCGCTTCCGCTGCAGCTACTGCTATGCCAACTTCAGCGAGGGGATGATCGAGAGCAACTGCCGGAAACATCACCCGGACAGCCCGTCACTGCTGCACAAATATGATGGTGAGATTGAGATCAGGACAGGGGATTACCGCCAAAAAAAGAAGCGCGCAGAAAAACTCCACGCCGCATCTCCTATCTTCGGGGCAAAACTATAGGAGCCGGGAAACCTGCAGGAACGCAGGCTTCCCAAGCTTTCGGTGGAAGTGGCTTCCTGTCAGAGCGGCTCCGGGGACTCCACGCACTCGTCGCGACTCCATGAGTCCAGCTCTCCGTTCGTGAGTTTGACCTGCACGGTCTCTCCGGCCTGGGTACACCCGAAAGAAAAGCCCAAGTTCCCATCCTTCAAGTTACGAAGAGGCACACTCTCATCACGCTGTTCCGTTCTGTAACATACCTGATTATATTTGTTGGCGGTCATGATGACACACTCCTTTCCTCCTGCTAGAGCTCTTTGAGGTTGCTGAACTCACCCCACTCCAGATACGTTCTGGGCTCTTCGACAAAGAAATAAATATTTTCAAGCATCGTCAGGTGTTCCCGCTCCTTATCAGCCAGCACCTGGCAAATCCTCTTCATCTGTTCGCTGTCGGCCTGACTTTTCATCTGGTCAAAGAATTCAATCGCCTCTTCTTCTTCATGTACGACATGCCTGTAGGCATCCGGATCATTGCGCAACTCTTCTGCCAGATGTCGTGGGTCAAGATGCGGATTGAACACGCAGATACTTTCATCCAACGGTTTAGTGGCCGATATGTCCGTGTTACTCATGGTGGCGTCCAAAGCCCTCAGTTTCTCGATATGCTCTTCTTCTGCCGATGCCAACAACGAAAACAGACGTTTCAACTCTTTCTCGGTAACTGCCTCGGAGAGACGTTCATAATGTGCCCGCGTCTCCTGCTTCATCTTTATAGTACATTCGATAATGTTCATTGCGCTCTCCTTTCAAAGCCTGACAAGCAACTTCAGGCATTTACAATCCTCTTTCTATGTCCGAATAATATCATTTTGATAGCCATTTAGCAAACAAACTTGAGTAAACAGGTAGGATATGATCCGCTCCCGCCGCCTTGTCTGGCCACCTGCAAATGAGCTTGCTGCCCCCGGACTTTATTATGTCCGTATGTTTCCCAAAATTGGTTGCACCTGTTACTATTTTGAAGTGTATAATGGAACAAAAGAGAAGCACGCATATCGGCCTGCAACTGGCAAAAATTGGAGGTGTGCCATGAGAGCGCGTGATATCATGAAGACCCTTAACGAACAGCAGAACGAAAAGTACTGCTTCGTCAAGTGCTGGAGAAAAGAGGAAGACTTTCTTGATGTTGATCTTATTGACCGTTTTCTGGAGAATGACAAAGGGACTGACGAATTCGGGGGAATCGATCTGTTGACCATGGATGACATGTGGAACGAGGTCAGCCGTATCGGCGGCTCACGGGTGACGTTGCTGCATGACAAGGACGGCGACAGAGTCAAATGGGTCCACAAAGGCAAAACAGGCCTTAAAACTAACGTTTGTGCCTATACTCCTGAAACGCTGATGGAGATTTTTGATGTCGAGACAAGGGGTAATCCGGTTGATTAACTTGTGTACCCGGTCAGCCGGCCGAAAGAACGCTTGCTTAAGCTGAACCTTTTTATTTTTCAATAGTTGCATCGCCCGTGGCAAGAGGGGTTGATGCGTGGAGGGTTGCAGATGAACGCTGCATATGACCTTATTGTTCTGGGCTCCGGTTCTACTGCTTTTGCAGCGGCGTTGCGCGCTACAAGCTACGGAGCGCGGGTTCTGATGTTTGAGAAAAGCGTACTGGGAGGGACCTGCATCAATTGGGGGTGCATACCCAGCAAGACACTGATTCATGCCGCCCTCTTCAAACATGAAACTCAACTGGGAAACAGGATTGGCCTCAAAAGTGTGGAGGATATCAAGGGCATTGACGCGGAACGGCTCTTCAAACATCGGGAAACGGTTGTCACGAAGTTGCGCCAGGAGCGCTATCTCGATGTTCTCGGCAACATGAAGGGGCTTGAGTTGATCAAGGGAACCGCGCGTTTCTGCGATTCCAACACTGTCGAGTGCGATGGTAGCAGCTACCGGTCCGAGCGGGTTCTCATCGCCGTGGGAGGCAATCCGCGCATTCCGAAGCTGCCGGGACTGGAAAAGTGTTCCTATTACACCAGCCGGAGCGCACTGCTGCTCAAGAAGCTTCCGGCCTCGCTAGTAATTATCGGCGGGGGGGTCATCGCCGTTGAGTTGGGTCAGATGTACCACCGCCTCGGATGCCGGGTGACAATTCTTGAACATGGTCCCCGGTTGCTGCCGACCGTCGAACATGAGCTTTCGGATTCGCTGGAGAGGATTCTGGTTAAAGAAGGGATCACGGTAGTCACGAATGTGAATTTTTGCTCTCTGGACAGGCTCGGGGAGCTGAATGTCGTTTATGCCGATGTTGATGAAAGGAGGCATAAATTCACGTGTGAAGCGCTGCTGCTGGCGGTCGGAACCGTACCTGCCACGTCCGGCATCGGGCTGGAAACAACCGGCGTGGCGCTGGATGGCAAGGGATTCATCATCACGGACCGGCAGATGCGCAGTTCGGTGGCAGGTATCTGGGCGGCAGGGGATGTGGTCGGCAAAATGTTGATCGCCACGGTCGGCGCCAGGGAAGGAATTGTCGCGGTGGATGACATGTTCAATCAGGGGTGCGGGTGTGCCATGGATTATCTGGCTGCGCCGATGGCGATTTTTACCGACCCGGAAGTGGCCATGGTAGGGCACTCGGAGGAGAGCGCGCGGCAGGCGGGCATCGATTGTGTCGTTAACTGCATGCCGGTCAGCGCAATTCCCAAGGCGCACGTCACCGGCATGACGGACGGCGTGATCAAGATGGTCGCCGACCGCGAAAGCGGACGTCTTCTCGGAGTTCACCTGGTCTGTCACCGTGGGGCTGACATGATCAATGAGGCCGCACTGGCCCTTCAGATGCGGGCGACGGTGAGCGACATCGCTACGACCATGCATGTGTACCCGTCTATCGGAGAAGGGCTAAAGCTGTGCGCCCAGGGATTCAGCCGGGATATCAGCCTGCTTTCCTGTTGCGCCGAATGAAAGTTTATATTGGTGAAGGCGATGAAGAGCACGTGTGAAGAATCCCCGCCTGGACAGCTGCTTCAGGGCATTAGGGAGTTTAACAGCGGTGACTGGTTTGAGTGCCACGAAACCGTGGAGGATCTCTGGGTCGGAGCGGAAGGGGAGATTCGTGATTTTTATCAGGGGATCATCCAGATTGCGGTTGCGCTGCACCACTGGCGCAACGGAAATTTCGGCGGCGCGGTCAGCCTGCTGAATGGCGGCGCCGGATATTTACGCCGTGTAGCCGACCGGTGCCAATGGGTGGATGTTGCGGCGCTCGTTACGGATGCGGAGCGGATGCGAAGTGCTCTGGAGGAGCTTGGGAAAGAGCGTATGGAGGCTCTCGATCCCGCACTCATCCCCCTGATAAAGACGGTAGCTGCAGCTAGCACATGAGTCCGGGAGGCTGCGGGGAGATGAATTGGCTGGTATATATGATCCTCTGTTCGGATGACTCGCTTTATACCGGCATCACAACCGATCTCAAACGCCGCTTCGTCCAGCATGCCTCGGGACGTGGAGCCAGGTACTTTCGAGGTCGCCGGCCGGTACAGGTTGTCTACCGGGAGAACGGCCATACCCGCAGTACCGCGGGGAGGAGAGAAGCGGAGATCAAGACATTCGCCCGCGCCGAAAAACAGGCCCTGATCTCTTCCGGGATGAATGAAATTAGTTCGTAACTGTAACAGAAAGAGGCACTGAAATATGGCACAACCATGGAAAACAATCGACAGCATCGTCACCGGCGAAGGAACCCTTGAGTTGCGTCAGCGCGGCGCGCGGGATTTTTTGATCACCATCGGCCCACAGGTGCTGATGAACAGCTTGTCAAACCGTTCCGAGGTGGTGCTCGGCCAGCTCGGCTGCGGCCACCTGAAAGTGAGCGAAGGGCCGCGGGTACTGGTGGGGGGGCTGGGCATGGGCTTCACTCTCAAGGCGGTGCTTGACACTCTCCCCGCCACAGCCAGGGTCGTCGTGGCCGAACTGAACCCGACCGTCCTCGAATGGTGCCGTGGGCCGCTGGCCATCCTCACGGATAATGCCGTTAGTGATCCGCGTGTAACCGTGGAGATCGGCGACGTTGCCAGATTGATCCGCCATACCGCCGTGGATGGTGGAGAGGAGCGCTTCGACGCCATCGTCCTCGACCTGTACCGCGGACCGCACGCAAAAACACACCACAGCGACGACCCGCTCTACGGCAGTCGGGCCATCGAGAACATGCGGGCCGCCCTCAAACCGTGCGGCGTAGTGGCGGTGTGGGGAGAAAATTATGACGAGGGATTCGACAAGCGCCTGCAAAGTGCCGGCTTCACGGTAACCACCGACCGCCCCGGTCGGGGGGGGCTCCGCCATGCGGTCTTTCTGGGGCAGCTGAAGCAGTCGAAAAAAACGGGGAAGCACGCTTCCTGAACCGGACAACCAAAAAAGTATTTCACGCGACGACGCAACGACGCAACGAAAGGCTTTTAAACATTTTTTTGGTTTGTAGCTTTAAGCGTTGCGTCGTCGCGTCGTTGCGTGAGTCAGGTCTTGTTTTCTTTTCGAATAACCTCCTTCAACTCACCGCTTTCCCACCCTGCTCCGCCTCCTTGATGGACAACGCGATCCGTTTGCGCTGGGCATCGGCTGAGAGTACCTTCACCTTTACCAACTGCCCCGCCTTGACGGCGTCGTTCGGGTCCTTGACATAGCGGTTGGCCAGATGGCTGATATGCACGAGGCCATCCTGATGCACGCCGATATCGACAAAGGCGCCGAACGCGGTCACGTTGGTCACCACCCCCTGCAGGATCATCCCTTCCTTCAGATCGCCGATCTCGCGGATATCGTCCCGGAAGGATGCGGTTTGAAACAGGCTGCGCGGGTCGCGTCCCGGCTTCTTCAACTCCTCGATGATATCGGTCAGCGTCGGGAGGCCGACGTTCCCGGTCACATAGCGCTTCAGGTCGATCCTGCCGACAAGGGCCGGGTCGGCGACCAGTTGCGCCAGAGAGACGCCGAGATCGGAAGCCATCGCCTCCACAAGTTTGTAGCGTTCGGGGTGCACAGCACTGTTGTCCAGCGGATGAGCAGCGCTCCGGATACGGAGGAATCCGGCCGCCTGTTCGAAGGCTTTGGCCCCGAAACGCGGCACCTTGAGGAGCGCCTTGCGGGAGGGAAATGAGCCGTTCTCGTCGCGGTAGCGGGTAATGGCCTTGGCCAGGGACGGGCCGACGCCGGAAACGTAGGCGAGCAGCGCCCACGACGCGGTGTTCAGATCAACCCCCACGTAGTTGACGCACGACTCCACCACCCCGTCCAGCGACTTCTTCAGCATCGTCTGATTGACGTCGTGCTGATACTGCCCGACTCCGATGCTCTTCGGATCCACCTTGACCAGTTCCCCCAGCGGATCCTGCAACCTCCGGGCGATGGAAATCGCACCGCGCACCGTCAGGTCCAGATCGGGGAACTCTTCCCGGGCGATCTCCGATGCCGAATAGACGCTCGCCCCTGCCTCGCTGACCGACACTACCGGCAGCGATTTCCCTGCGCCCGCCAGGGTCTCCTTGACAAAGATCTCCATCTCGCGCCCGGCGGTGCCGTTGCCGACGGCGATCATCTCGATGCCGTGGCTTTCGGCCAGCCGGAGCAGATCCTGGCGCGCCTGGGGAATCCGCCCTTCGCCAATGTGGGGATAGACAGTGACATGCTCCAGGAAACGGCCGGTCGCATCGACCGCGGCCAGCTTGGAGCCGGTGCGGAAACCGGGGTCGATCCCGAGCACCCGTTTTCCCCCGGCGGGGGGCGCCAGCAGCAGCTCGCGCAGATTGCGGGCAAACACAGTGATGGCCGCCTCGTCGGCGCGTTCCTTGCTCTCCAGGCGCAGCTCCACCTCGATGGAAGGGGCAATAAGCCGCTTGTAGGCATCCTCCGCCACCTGCTCCAGCAGCGGACCGAAGATGCTGCCGCGCAGGATCAGACGCGACTTCAGGCCGGCGTGTATCTGTTCGACCGGCGCGTTGATCGAGAGATAGAGCACCTCCTCCTTCTCGCCGCGCCGCATCGCCAGCATCCGGTGCGACGGCACCGCCTTCAGCGGTTCCGAAAAGTCGTAGTACATCTCGAACTTGGTGACCTGTTCCTTGTGGTCGGCCGCCACCCGCGACGTCATGATCCCCTGTTCGTTCGTCAGGCGCCGCACCATGGCGCGGGCATCAGCGTTGTCGGACAGGCGCTCGGCCAGGATATGCCCGGCCCCTTCCAGCGCAGCGGCCGCATCGGGAACCTCCTTGTCAGGGTTGATGAAGGGGAGCGCCGCATCCTCGGGAGTGCCTGCCGTCAGCTCCTGGGCCGCGATGATGTCGGCCAGCGGTTCCAGCCCACGCTCCCGGGCAATCGTTGCCTTGGTGCGCCGCTTCGGCTTGTACGGCAGGTACAGGTCTTCCACCTCGGTTTTCCGGCGCGAGGCCTCGATCCGCTCCCGCAGCTCGGGGGTCAGTTTTCCCTGTTCCTCGATCGATTTCAGCACCGTGATCTTTCGCTCCTCCAGCTCGGAGAAGTAGGCGAACTGCTCCTCGACGTCACGGATCTGCACCTCGTCCAGTTCGCCGGTATGCTCCTTGCGGTAGCGGGCGATGAAGGGAACCGTGGCACCCTCCTGCAAAAGTTCGACGGTATGTTCAACCTGAAACGGCTTGAGGCCGGTCGCTTCGATGATGAAGGGGATCAGCTTCCGGGATTGTTCGTCGGTCAACTTCATTACGGCTCCTGTTTGTGAATGTTTGTGGATGTTTGTTCCTCGTCGCTTAAAACGCCTGTTTTTGACCGTCGCCGCGAGAGTAACGGCAGCTTATCTGCCGCCTCCGGTGGCGAGACAGGATGAAACGACAGCAGGGACTCTTGTTGTACCTGGCGCCTTTTGCGTCCTTGGCCAAGCTACTCCCTGAACCCTCCGGCAAAATCGATGACACACATGCTCCCAAACTCGGGATGGGGACCGCAGGCGACCCCGACGACACCGAAAGCCGTGCCGAAAGTGTTCTTCCGATGCCCCCGATCCGTCACCCCGTCGTCGATGATCAGTTGCATGACCATGTTTCGGGCATCTTTGGGACCATAGCCGATGTTTTCAGCGATCTGCCTTTCCCATTTCCCGTGCCGCTCGATCCGTTCCCGCATCCCGCCACTCTGCCTGCCGGTATGGCCGAGGGCTCCGGTGCGCCCCTGTTCCTCGGCCAATTCGGCCGCTGCCGAGGCAAGCCCGTCCGACCAGGCGAGCGGAGGCAGGGGCTTCTGGCGGGAGAGGAACTTGACCGCCTCATCCACGGCTTTAACCCCCTCACTGGTCTGTATGAGGGGCGTGCTGCCCGGCAGCACGTAGTCTTTCCCGCGGAACTGGCCGCGGAACTTCCGTAGAAAACCGGCATAGGTGCGCGGCTTCGTGCGTGCCAGATTCATCTCCGCCAGGACCTGCCCGGCCAGGTCTTGATCCAGGGCAACGGCCGGGGCGGCAAGCGCGAGGAGCCAGCAGACGACTACGCACAAAAGTCTCATGTTCCGCCACCAGCGCCATATTCCGGTGCCATTTTGATTATCCCGGATATTCAAAACGAAAAAACCACTCCATCGGCACCCTAATTCGGTTCCCGTGTTCAACGTGGGAGAGCACAGCGCCTTCATCTTTACTTCCTTATCTTGGTCATTACAGAAAACCGCTATGACTGCAATTGCCGCAGCATGCCGGCAAAGGTGGCAGCGGCCGGAGAAAGCGTCCTTCCCTTGCGCTGAACCAGGAAAAAACTGCGTGTGATGGAAATGCCCGCCAGATTGATCGACACCAGCTCGCCCCGTTCCAACTCTCCGCGGACTGCCATTTCAGAAATGAACGCCACGCCGCATTCCGCCAGCACCGCCTGTTTTACCGCTTCGCTGCCCGGCAGCGTGGTACATGCCAAAAGATCATCCGCCATAATCCCCTGCTGCCTGAGCACGGAATTGACCGCATCGCTGGTGCCGGACCCTTTTTCCCTCATGACGACCGGTTCGCTGAGAAGCTCTTCCAGTTGTACTGCTTCACGTCTGCAGAAGGGGTGCCCTTTTCTCGCGACCAGAAGAATTTCATCATGACCGAGCGCCTCGGATATGAATCGCTTGTCGTCCGCTATCGTTCCGACAATTCCGACCTCGATGCTTTCTTCACCCAGCCGGGCGAGGATTTCGCTGCTATCACCTATCTCTACTGTTACGTGAATCCCCGGGTCGCTCGTGCGGAGGGCGGCAATTGCCTTCGGCAGGAAGTACGTGCCGGGAATGGTGCTGCCACCGACACAGAGCTCGACACCTTCGGCCTGGCGAAACTGAAGAATGGCCTGTTCCGTTTCCTTGAGCGCTTTGATGACCTGTTTCGCGTGTAGAAACAATATTTTTCCCGCCTCAGTAGGCATGGCACCGCGCCCGGTGCGGTCGAGCAGCCTGACTCCGCAGATGTCCTCCAGCGCCGCAATATGCTGGCTGGCGGTCGATTGGGTTATACAGGCCGCCTCGGCACCTTTCGAGAAACTTCCTGTTGTCGCAATCGTCACAAATATCTCAAGCTGTTTTATATTCATGCTACTCCATATCGTGAAAACCAATCAAACATATCGGTAGCATCGGATATATCAATTTGACATATTCGTCAATAACCAATAAGAATACGAATCAAAACAGTGAGTTATAATTACTAACATGGAGGAAGTTTATGAAACGAATCATGGTAATGATGTTGCTGCTTATTGGCTGTGCCTTCACGGCATCGGCCGGAGGCTACAACTACGTCGAACAGGCCCAGTTCAAGCAATGGCTGGAAAAGGGAAAGGATATGACCATTGTCGATATCCAGGTGCCGGCTGAATTCCAGCAGCATCATTTCAAAGCGGCGCTGGAAACAGGGGCATTTCCGGTCAAATCAGAGGCCGAAAAACAGAAGCTGGATGCCGTTTTGCCAAAGCTGTCGGCAGCCAAAAACGATGTGGTTGTTGTCTGCCCGCGGGGTGGCGGAGGTGCCAAAAACACCATCGACTACCTAAAGGAGAAGGGGATCGACGAGAAACGGATCTTCATCCTCAAGGAAGGTATGCAGGGATGGCCGTACAAGGATCTGGCGGTGGCTGGAAAGTAGCGACAGCCGAGCGGTTTCGCAACAAAAAGTCCGGAAGAGAACTTCTCTCCCGGACTTTTTTTGTTCCGGCGGAAGCCGGCGGCATCCACCTCACCAGATGTAATCCCTGGCAACCTCCCGCTTGTCCTTGCCTGACAGAATATGCAGGATCCGCATCTGCTTGAGTTTGTGGGGGGAGAGGCTCCCTAGCGGAATGTAGACGATCTTCCGGTCGCGGCGGGACGCCATCTGCTTGAAGATGCTGCGCGGCGGCTTTGCCGCCACGTACACCACATGCTTTTCGATGGAGTAATCCAGCGCCGCCAGCAACAGTACCTCGGCTCTGGTTGCGGCATGGCGGTAATCCGGGTCGTGCCAGACATCCATCACGCGCCGTGGCGGATAGGAGAGCATGAAGCCTCCATACTCGCAGCGGCAGATTCCCGGTCCGACAATGTTTTCCGCCGGATCGGTGGCATAGAAGGCCATGTCCGATTCCTGCTCGTGCTCGCCCAGCCAGGTCATGCAGTAGGGATAGCGGTCACTTTTGCGATTCTCATCGAAGATTACCACCAGGCAGCCGACCCCCCCGGCAACCCGCTGCTGCTCCCGGACATAGATCGCTCCGTCGTGGATGTTGCGCAGCGTCTCGCGCATGTCGATTCCGTCCAGCAGCGAGGAACTGAACTTCTCCGTCCGGGTCATCTCCTCCGAGAGCTGCATGCACCCTTTGCGCTTCAGGAAACGGCCGTACTCCTCGATGGCGACATCCTCGGGGGGAAATGAGCAGATCGACGGGTCGTCGAACCCCTCCAGCCATTCACCGGGGCGTGTTTCACGTTTGCGCTTGAGAAGCCCCAGTTGCGCGAGCCCCTTGCTCCGTTTCCGGCGCGGACGGAAGCGGATGCGCCTGCTCCCTCCCCAGATCTCCTCCGGAGAGATGCTGATCGTGGCCAGGTCGCTACTTTCCGTCTGCCACGGATAGCAGGTGGCCAGACGGCAGAAGGAATGGGCGAAGTTGTCGTCAATGCAGCCGCGCGCAGCCGCCAGGAGCTGAAACAGGTCCGGCATCAGCATCCCGGTCTGCAGGGCATAGTTGCGGGTGAAGCGGAAAAAGGCCCGTTTCTGCCAGATGTGCAGGGTCTCGCCGGTCTCCTGACGATAGTGGCGGGCCGACTCGCTGAAGAGGCGGTAGATCAGGCGCTGCCGGTCGAGAAACGCCCCTTCCCGCCCGAGGTGGCGCGCCGTACGGTGGATCGCGTTCTCCATCAGCTGCTCCTCCGGGAGCTGCTCCTTGCCGCCGGTGATCAGTTCCAGAGCATGAAAGCGCTTGCGCAGCCCGGCGCCGCGCTCCACCGGCTCATCAGGGAGCGGGCCGCGCCGCAGTTCGTAGACCGCCGACAGAAACGGAAATTCGGCCAGGATTTCGCGGCAGGAGTCCGGATGCAGGTTGAAGAGACTGATGCCGTCGCGCCGGACCCGCTCCAGCGGCACACCCTGCGGTGCGGTATAGAGATTCCTGACCCGTTCCAGATGGGCCATGCCGCAGACGAACAGGATCCGCTGATGGCTCCGGGCCATCTGCTGCAGGCGGTAGGCCATCCCCTGTTCGCGCCGCCGGTCCTCCCGGCATGGGGTCTCCCCGGCGGAATACGTGCGATAAGCCCGGTAATACGCCTCCAGGCCGATGCGGCTGATGCTGTAGGAATCGGGGAGCTGCTCATGATGGCGGGGATAGGCGTCCGTGTCCACATCGATGAAATGCAGCGGAAGATCCAGCTCCAGTGCCCGCCGCGCCGCCTCCACCATCGGATCGGCCGGCTCCACCAGCAGATAGACCGTCCCGGCGCCGTCCTGATAGCTGATCACCGAGACCTGCGGCAGGCGGCGCAGCGCGCGCAGAAACGGGTCCTCCAGCGTGGACGGCAGTTCGATGGCCACGGCATCGGGACGGATATGGGTATAGGCCGACCGCACCAGCTGGGCGAACTCCATGCGGTAATGCAGCACAGGCAACGCATGAACCGGGCCGAACCTTTCAAGAAACAGGCGGGCAGGCATGGGTCAGGCCAGATACGGGAGCGCTTCATTCCCCAGGATGCGTGACACCGCCAGCCGCAGCAGTTCCTGCGGCTTCCCGCTCCCGGCGGCGGACATCTTGAGGGCGTAACGGGCGATGTTGATGCCGTCCCGTACGGAATAGAGCTCGTCGGCGGCATGAGCGCGCTGGAGAAATTCGACCACGTATTTCAGGACGTCACTCTCGGCAAAGGGGAGGTTTTCTCTCAAAATGACCAACTCCTCGTCGGCCTCGGGAAAATCGATGTAAATCTGCGGCTGGAGGCGGGAATGGATGTACTCCGGGATCTCGAAGGTGGAGGAGTCCTCGTTCATGGTGACCACGATGCGGAACTCCCGCCGGGCCGGGATGCGCAGGCCGGTGATGATAGACTCGACATAACGGCGGTCGTCCAGCAGCGGCGCCAGGGAAGCCCACGCTTTTTCGCTCATCCGGTTCCCTTCGTCCAGGATCAGCACCCCGCCGGTGAGCATGGCCGATACCAGCGACGAAGCGGCATACTGGATCTTTCCGTCCGGTCCGATCACCGGGGTGACGATCAGATCTTCGGGGCGGGTGTCCATGGTGGCCTGAAACAGGTAAACCGGCCGCTCCAGCCGTGTGGCGGCGGCATAGGCCAGTGTCGTCTTCCCGACACCCGGTTTGCCGATCAGGCGGGGATTGAAGGGAAGATCCCGCTCGTCGATGACCATCCAGGCCGCCAGCAACTGCGTCAGCAGCTCTTCCTGGCCGACCCACTTCAGATTGAGTTCCACCGGCCCGGCAAGCGCAAGGGTAATGCCGTCAAGGGTTACCTGATTCATTTCGATAGCTCCGTATGTTGCAAAGTAAGGTGTGATGGGAATGTTACAGTATGAATTGCTGGACGTCCTCGGTGCAGACAAGCCTTTCGAGCGTATCCAGCAGATGCGGAGAAAACAGGCCCATCATCTGACTGCGCATTAACTGGACGGCAATGTGGGGAGGCATGATTTTATTGCAGTTATTGTCGGTAGTAAGGGTGCAAAATACATCCGCAACCCCGGTTATCTGGGCACTCCGCGGAATATCCCTGCTTTCGAGCCCGAGGGGATAGCCGCTGCCGTCGCAACGCTCATGGTGAAGCCGTACTATCGTCAGCGCCACCTGAGAAAGCACCCCCTTCTTCTGCAGGAAGAGATAGCCCTCCTCCGGATGGCGTTTCAGGATATCGATCTCCGCTTCGTTCAGCTTGCCGCTCTTGTTCAGGATTCTCTGCGGGACAAATATCTTGCCGAAGTCGTGGAGGATGGCGCCGGTGCCGACATCCAGCATCTCATCCCGGGAAAGCGTATAGGCGTCGGAGTGCATCAGCAGGGTCAGCGATGCCACCTGCAATGAATGCACGAAGGTGTGATAGTTGTGCGACATGACCGTTTCCAAAGAGTTTATCGCATCGGGATTATCCGAGAGATACAGCATCAGGTTTTCTATGAGCCGCCTGGTACGATCCTTGTCATTAGTTTTATCCGGGTTTGTGAAAATGTCATTCACAAAGTTTATCGACGTCTGGTAGATCATTCTCCCCTTTGCCCTGGAGTTGAGGATATCGCTCTTCAGCAGCCGCTCGGCGCTTGTTTCCATGTGGCTGGTGATGATGTCCATGTCGTCTTTGGAAACAAATACGAAATCCACCCCATTCTTTGAAAGACGCTCATGGTCATGTTCACTGAAATCACGACCGTGGCTCTTGTACAGGACATAATTGCCGCCTGTTTTTATGTACAGTGCAACATCGGGAAAGATAACCGGCTCGATACTTTCGAGGGTAATCGGCATGAAAATTTCTTTGGCTTCCATGACAGCTGACTCCGGGCACGATTGATGGATGTAATAAGTTATATCAGTCTAGTAACAAGATAGCACTACCCCCTCACGCCATCAAGGTTTACCTGGTTCATAGACGTCGGGCCGGATAAGGGATGGTGCGGAGTTTATGCTGAATGAACCTGAAATCAAAAGAGGAAACCAGCAATTGGCTTCCTCTTTTTTGTTCCAACAAATATACGGTCGTCAAGTTGTCTGGCTACCGACCCGCACTTAAGGCGGCATAGGCTTTTACCGCATTCCTTTGAGCTTCATTCTTTTTATGTGCGCTTGCCAACTGCGCAGCTTTTTGCTCATCCGCCTTGTTCGCAGCTTCTTTGACGGCAACGTTCTTGTCATCCGCCATCTTCAACGCCTGAGCAGAAATTGTTATCGTATCCGTTTGCGCAGTTTTTGCGGCTTTCTGCGCGTCTTGTGCTACTTGAGGCACCGAGGTCTGAAGGTCTGTTCTGACTTGCGGGTTGATCTGAATTGGGGTAGCTAAAACGCTGTTCGGTGAAAGAGCTGCCATGGCCATTGGGTTCACCTCAACAAAGCAGATTTAGAATTCAAACTGGACGACTTATTCTCTTCTTGTTCAACAGCTTATGCAAGGAAAATTTTATTTCATGATATTTTGCAGAATTCACGGAGTAGATTGAGTTGCCGGGTTCCGCCACTAGAGAGCAATTCTAGATATCACTACGCACCGCATCATTATAGTCTCCTGTCGGCAGCAACCTCCCGTGCGGATCACGGAAATACATCCAGGCAATATACTCCACTCCTTCGACATCAATAACAACCTCTCTGCGGATATAGTAAAGCGGATGCCCTTCCATCTTATCAACTATATTCAATATTTCATCATCAACGGCGTACAGTTCGCCGACTATCCGATAACGCGCCTCTATGCTGGTAACAAAGGGGTAGCCACCCGTGACGTACATTGCATATTTATCACGCGTGCTGCCGATACCATGATAATGTGCGTCGCCCAGCAAGCGATGGTTGCTGTGATTCTGGCGCAGTGTGCCATATACAAAAACCAGATGCTTTTTTTCCATATATTTCGGAGGCCTCAACAATAGCGGTTGCGACTATATTGTAGTTCAAATTTTATCAGAGGAAGTGTGAGAGTCAATTATCGACTCGCCCGCAACGGTCTTGAAGATCATAAAAGCCTTCTCGAGCGCCGCGTGGAGTCGGGGTATATCTGCCAGTTCCTCCGCTTTTGCAGCGGTCTCCATGGCTAAGGAAATCTCCTGCATCGGACCTGCCCCGATGTTGGCGGCAGCACCCTTGATGGTGTGGGCCTGTAGGCGGATCTCCGTGCAATCGCCCTTCTCCACTGCGCCGCCGAGCGCCGCAAGGTGTTCGGCGGCACTCCTGATAAACGATGCAACCAGCTTCCCGATATAGGCTTCATTCCCGCCAAGCCTCACCTTTAGCCCCTCCCTGTCAAAAATTGCTCCGGCCTCGTCTGAAGAGTTCCCATCAACAGCCGGACCGGAGATCGCTTCCCGCTGTTTTTCTGCGAATTCTGCAACATTCATATCTTTTCCGGACAACCAGCGCTTGAGAGCGGCGCGCAACTGGTCAATGTTGAAAGGTTTGCTAAGATAATCGTCCATGCCGGCTGCCAGGCACTGTTCGCGATCCCCTGCAATCGCGTTGGCGGTAAGGGCGATGATCGGCATGTGAAGACCCGCATCCTGTTCCGAACTCTCTGCAACTTCCCGCTCCCTGATGAGTTTTGTCGCCGTAAATCCATCCATTACAGGCATCTGGCAATCCATGAAAATCAGGTCGTAAGAAGTTTTTGCCGCCATATCGACGGCCTTGCGCCCGTTCTCGGCCAGATCCACACGGCAACCCAGAATGTTGAGCATGTATCGGGCAACATCCTGGTTGACCAGGTTGTCTTCCGCAACAAGGATGGTTACATCGAACTCGGCCTGAGCCTGACGGGGCTCCTGACCTTCACTTGGCGCAACATACACATCGGCTGTTGCCATAACCGTACTGAGACATTCATGCAACCTGGCCTGGCTTACCGGTTTAGTCAAACAGCGCCGGATCCCGGCCTTCTGCGCTGCCTCGCCATTATCATGATCGCTGACCGAGGTAAGCATCATGAGGCGTACGGAAGAGATCAGGGGATCGGCTTTGATGGCATGGGCCAGTTCAATGCCATCCATACCAGGCATATGCATGTCGACAATTGCCACGGCATAGGGCTCACTCCCGGCGGCGAGGCGAAGCTTCTCCAGAGCCAGATGGCCGCTTTCCGCAGTGTCGCAGCGCATTCCCCATGAGCTGACTTGTTGGCGCAGAATATAAAGGTTGGTGGTATTGTCATCAACCAATAGAACCTTGACTCCCTGTAAAACAGCAACTTCCTGCGGAAAGTGGTCCGGTATCCCATGACGTTTCCGCAGGCGCGCGGTAAACCAGAATGTCGATCCTTTGCCCGGCTCGCTTTCCACACCGATTTTTCCACCCATGATTTCCGAAAGCTGCCGGGAGATGGACAGACCGAGACCGGTTCCTCCATATTTTCGGGTAGTTGAATAGTCTGCCTGGGAAAAGCTGGCGAATATGGTTTCCTTTGCCTCGGGCTTGATTCCAATGCCGGTATCGATGACCTCGAAGCGAAGCAAGGCATCCTCTTCACTTTCTTCAGCCGTTCCGATACGCACCACGATCTCCCCCCGGGAGGTGAACTTGAGTGCATTGCCGATGAGATTGCTGAGAATCTGACGCAGGCGAACCGGATCACCTTCAACAAAGTGCGGGACCTCGGAAAGTATCAGGAATGCGAGTTCGATCCCTTTGGTCTGGGCTCCCGTGGCGAACATCTCCACGGTTTCGGCAACGACCCTGGATAGGTCAAAGGGGATGGCCTCAAGTTCCATTTTCCCGGCCTCGATTTTGGAAAAATCAAGGATGTCGTTGATGATCTGCAGCAGCGACTCACCGGAATTGAGCGCCGTCTCGGCAAATTTTCGCTGCTCGGTGGACAGGCTGGTTTTAAGCAGGAGACTGGTCATACCGAGTACGCCATTCATCGGAGTGCGGATTTCATGGCTCATGTTGGCCAGAAATTGCGATTTGGCAATGTTGGCAGCTTCGGCAGCTTCTTTGGATTCCTGCAATTCCAGCACGGCCTGTCCCAGCTCCAGATTGATCGCGGATAGTTCGGAAGTACGCTGGACTACCTCCTCTTCAAGTTCTTCTCGATGCTGTTTGAGCTTTTCATCACGCGCTTCAATCTGTCCCAGCATCTCATTGAAGCCGTCAATCAATGAGCCTAGTTCGTCATCGTTTTCCCGATGTGCCCGGACCGCATAATTCCGATCTATCGAGACGTTCTTCATGACCTCGGCCAGGTGCAGGATCGGCTCGGAAATGAAACGCTGCAGGCGCGAGGAAAGGAAGTATGCAAGGATGGATGTACCCGCCAGGATCAGAACAACGACAATAAAAAACCAGATCAATCTGTGCAGGAGTTCGACGCTGTCGGATTGAATGACCACAGTTCCAATCTGTTGGCCGTCCAGAATGATCGCCTTGACCATGTCAAAATCCATGTCGAGGTCCCAAAATGTGTCCGCATCCCTGGTTACCTGTGCAAGCACTGCGGGATCCATTCTGGAGGGGTCGCCTCCTTCTGCCGGCTCCAGCTTCTGTCTTGTCCTGTTGACCCCGGCGGCAAGGTATCTCGCGAGTATGGTGCCGTCATTGGTGATAATGTAGGCGTTGAGAATATTCGGCCTGGCCCTGAGCCCCGCCAGGGTTTCGGAGGCGGCCTGGCTGTCGTTGAACGACACAGCGGCAGCAGTGTTGTTTCCCAGGATATCCGCCAGCGCGGCAAGTTCTTCGCGGGCCGCAATCCGGAACGATATCGCTTCATTGACCACGAACGCCAGGGATGCAACCGCCAAGACGATGCTGCTGGTCATGAGGATAATGGTCATGAGTTTACGTCTAATGGATAAATTGCGGAAAAACCGGATCATTGCCCTTGGCCTCACACTACTCGACTACGATTTTTGCCAGTTTCAGCAGTTGGGAACTGATATGCAGCTGGACGCGATGCGCCGCCGCAGTGTTGATTTCAAAACTGATCTTGTTTGTTACGGTGATAAAATTAATCATTCCTCCAGCCTGACAAAAGCCCTCCTGATCCGCCACCGTCAATATTGGGGAGTTCTGAAACTGTTTCAGGATTCGTGTCAAACGGCCTCTCTCAGAGGCGCTGATGAACAGGACTTCGCAATCCTTCACATCCTCGACCATTCGATAACGCTTGATCACAATTGTCCGACCTTTGACGGACTTCCCCTTGATGGCATCCAGGTCGTCACCGAATGGGTCCTGACCAAGAATTGCCAGACACAAGGGGCGAGAAGAGTTGGCGGCCTCGGTGGCGGGCCAGTCAACGAATTTAATGATCGAGTAGAGAAAGGCCGCCTTGACCTGGTACTCTCGGGGCGACGATTCTGCATGTGACGGTACCGACCCGCACAAGAGCGCGAACAGCATGAACAAGATCAATGTCAGGGATAATCTCCGGACAAGAGGAGTATCTATGTTTTTACTGCCATCGCCGCGATGCGGAAGGCGGTGAATGTTTGCCGGCCAAAACGTCATGGACTTCCTTAAAATTTATAGGTCAGCTTCACGCGGAATGTCCGACCGTCCTGCCCGACAATATCGACCGGGGCAAGGTCCGTACTCACCGGGTCACCATAGTGCGTGTCGAACAGGTTATACAGCGTCGCGGAGAGTTCCAGTCGCGGGAGAAGGTTTTTGCTGAAGAGAGTCAAGTTGGTGATGTAGGATGCAGCCGAGTACCCTCCAGACTCAGTCGCTCGTCTGCCCGTGTATTGTTCTTCAATACCGGCAAAGACCTTCTCGCGGATGAGCGGAGCAATCAGGTTGAGTTTGGCCAGGTGTCGGGGCGAATTGGTCAGGGCTTTACCGCTCTGAATATTCTTGGCGTCCTGGATGGTGTAGCTGAGCCGTCCCTGAAGGCCGTTTGACCATTTCCCCTCCAGTTCGAGCTCCGCTCCCTTGGCGTCGGCACTTTCAGCGTTTTGGAACTGATTCAAGCCGTCGGCGGGATCGGTTTGTTGGATTATCAGATCTTCGATGCGATAATAAAAGCCCGACAGTGAAGATCGTAAGTGATCACCCAGGTATTGTTCGTAAACCAGTTCATAGGTCCGGATTTTCTCCGGTTTCAGGGCCGGATTGGATTTTAAGGACAGCCCGCCGTCGTTGTAGAAGAACTCGAACGCGCTCGGGGCGCGAAATGCCTCGCCATAGAGCAGTTTGAAAATGGTCCCTTCCAACGGTTTGTAGATCAGCGCCAGCCTGGGGTTGGTGGTCCCGCCGAAGGTATCGTAGTGGTCGTAACGGATGCCGGCGGTAAGGGTCAGTTTTTTAAGAATCTCAACCTCGTCCTGCAGATAGATGGCCCAGATGGAAGAATGACGTTTGTCGTCCAGAATAAGAGCATAAGGGTCTACATCGTAATTTTGCTGGTCCTGACGGATATTGTCGCGGTATTCAAGACCAGCTGTAAATTTATGCCGTTCGAAGAGGGTTTTGGTGGCCAGCGCTTCCGCCCCCCACCAGTAGCCCCATCCCCGGTCTTTATTGATAACCGGGATAGAAGGGGCTCCAGGGGTGGTCTGGTGGTCATAGAGATAGTCGCCATGATAATAGAAGCGGTCATAATACACCCGGGCAGTCACATCGGTTTGTTCGGAGAATTGATGAGCGTATTTCAGGTCCAGAAAACTGTGCTCGTCGGTGGTGCGGGTAAGAGTTGTGTTGAAGATCGTACCGAATGAAGCGGTGGGAATTCCTTTTTCACGTGAGGAATGGGCGCCGGTCAGGGTTAAATCGCGATAGGCCAGTTTGGTAAAGATCTGGTAATTCTTGTCGTCGTCGGCGTGCTCTGAGATGCCATTATTTGCGGAGCGTATGTTGGAGGGATCGTTAAATTCCTTGAAAAACAGGCGGCCCTGCCCCTTGCTGTCCATTATTGAGCCGGAGAGAAGCATCTCAAGGCCGTTATGGAATTCGTTGCCGTAGCTGACGCGGCCGTTATAGGTATCGAAGCTCCCCCGCGCGCTGGAGACCTCCAGACCATGCATTTCAGCCCCTTGCCGGGTGATCACGTTGATGACTCCGAAAAATGCATTGGTACCGTACAAAGAGGAACCCGGGCCGCGGATGACCTCGATCCGCTCGATCAGGTCCACATCGATGGGGAATTCCGTGCCGACGGGCGCGGATTCGTAGACATTGTCGTTGATTCGGTGGCCGTCCACGAGGAGGAGCACACGGGTATTGAGGTCGCCGGGGCGGTTGAACCCCCGTACGCCAATATAGTTGTAGTTACGGTCATTGGTAACGTAAAAGCCCCGCACGCCACGGAGAATATCTGCCAGGGTCCGGTAGCCGTGGTTCTTGATCTCATCAGATGTTATGATACTCACGGATGCGGGGGCTTCGGTCACCTTCTGCTCATACTTTGAAGCGCCATAGACTGTGGCAACCTCGACGTTCATAAGCTGCTCCACGCTCAATTCCGTCAGGTCGGACGCTTTTTGACCGGGTGCATCCGTCTCGGCCATTGAAATGGAAGCCGTTACCAGAATCAACAGCAAGGCAATAACCGTCGGTATAGGTTGTCGCAGCATGGAAGTTACGGGAGGGGTGCTTCCGGTAATCCTTGGATTTATCGTTTCCAACCTAGCCTCGGCTTCTTTTTTGCCATTGCCTGTTATTACGTAATTTTGGCAAAAACTATGGATTTTGTAGCATGACTGGTATAAGAAGCGGATGCATGTGGTTTAAAAAGCCGCATTTTCCAATTCTTTTCATATGCGCTCTTTAAATTTGTCCGCTTACTGGAGACATCTGCAATTTTGATATGACAATAGTTTATAGTTAATTGCAAAACAAGTTTTGTTTTTTCCTGATTTACAGCTTGTTATACGCTGTCTGCCACTCGAATCGGCTTCATTAAGAAAAGCGGTAAGTCATCTTTTTTTGCCCGTGTGTAAAAATATGGTGCATCTAATAAAAAAATATAGTGCATGATTCAAAACATATACTAGAATGGCAGAGCGTAACAAATATTAATTTATTTTTTTGGAGTCAATTATGAAATGTTTAATCGTAGACGACGACTCTTTTGGGCGCGAATTGTTAACATACTTCCTGTCGGAATACGCTGAAATCATGGATACTGCGGAAAACGGCGTTGAGGCGGTTAAGCTTTTTACCCGGTCGTTACAGGAAGGGCGCCCTTACAACCTGGTTTGTCTCGATATACTGATGCCCGTAATGAACGGCCAGGAGGCCTTGAAACAGATGCGGAGTCTCGAAAGGGAGTCGGACATTCCAATCACCGAGATGTCGGTCATAATCATGACTACCGCTTTGAATTCGCTTCAGGAGATTAAGGAAGCCATCTGGCAAGGCGATTGCAATAATTATCTTGTTAAGCCAATCGCTCAAGCCGATCTCGTATCGTTGCTGAACAAGTACAATTTGATCTAAATAGCAGGCCCTCTCCGACAGATGACCAGTTGACCGCAGCAAAATGCGGATTATTTTATTTCATTGACATCAAACCGGATGCCGATTCCAGGCATTTTTTTATTATTTCCCCACGGTTGCCACCAGCATACGATCCCTGACATGACACATTCGTTATCAATAAAGTGCAGCCAGACGCGATCTCCTACCCGCCAGTCGTTAGTACTGTAAATAAAGCAGCCGTCATCCGAGATGTTAAGAGTCACAACCTTTTCAGCAACGGTGAACTTGCTGTCTGCCGAAAGAAGAAACGCAATGTGCCTGTCCCGTCGGATGCTTTTGCGGATAGTTCTGGGCTTGAACGCCTGGCAATCCTGGACAAACTTCCTCATCGACATGCCATTGCCAAGAGTGATTAAATTATCCTCTATCACCTTGACTTTGAGATTGGGATAAAGCTGAATCAGACTGTTTGTTTCCAGCTTTTCCTGTGCCGTAGCTTTGGTAGATGTAATGAGGTCCAATATTATGCCGCAAACAGGAACCTCCTTGAGGATGGCCTGCAATTCCGCCAACGAAGATAACTCTATTGAACTCCCCCCCTCATTTTCTAATGCCTTGATTATAGCCTTTCGCTTTTTTTCGTTATTTGCAATAACCACAACCATAGTCATGCCAAAGACTCCTTTTTATGTGAAACACTTACAGAAAACCGTTCGATATTTACGTCAAATTGGAAAGTAGGGGCATCAGAAGAGTTGCCTGAATTATATCAATGGATGGAAAGTCCGGCTGGTACCCTTCACATTTTGTGCGAGGAAGTGTACAGCATGTTGAGTTAATTTTAAAACCCTTTCTTCGGTACAAATAAGCATCACCCGGGTGTGGCGTGCTCCCGGAGTTATATCGTGTTTTGTACTAATAAAAAAGGGTATGCAGGTTATTAGCCTCCGTACCCTTTACTTGAATCGATAATTTAATACAGGTGCAAATGAAGCAAAATCATCCTTCTATATTAGTTGATGTCTCCGGTTTCAACATTTGATCTTCCATTTTGGCAACTAACTCCGAGGGTACCTGATAAACGACATTGTTGCGACTGTCCATAAACCTGGTTCTGATCTTGCCTTGATGATTATATGACACGACAACATGACTTATCGCACTACTACTATTTGTGGTGCTGGGTGGTTTGTTCGCAGGAGAAACCTTTTTGGCGGACTTCAGATTCAGATATACAGCATCCGGCTGAGAGGATTGAATCGTTATCCGGTCATTAACCGTAGAAGTTTCCTTTGTTGAATGATCTGCAGATGCCGCAACAGCCGAGGGCTTCTGTGCGATCATGGTCATGTTTCCTGTTATCGAATCCACACTCATGACCAACTCCGCTATTGCGTATAATATGGTGCAGAATTAGCATTTACGCTATTTGGAGGTATTTGTGCGAGTGCCATAAATATTTACCCATTCTAAATTAACTCTTTGAATATACTAATCGGATATAATTTATAGTAACTTAACTATTTTAATATTATATTTTATTAATAAATGTCTGGGCAATATAAACAGAATTTGTAAATATACTACCAGAGGGCATCGGGGAGTCAATTAAAGAATATTTCGAATTGTATGTGAAGCACAGAATTGGCTTATTAATTCATCCATGGAAGATCCGGGTCAAAGCTGGGCGTCTTGGGGGGCAAAGTCGAAAGCCGATTCACATTCGATCGCCTCCTGAACACCAAATCCCAATACGCTTACCACGCCGGCCGCTTTAGTCTGCCTGATCATGCGCACTATTTCTTCCGGAGGTATCGGCCGTGCGAGGGCAAATCCCTGGAATTCCCCGCAACCCTCCTTCTTCAGGAAATCAAATTGGGAGACATGCTCGACACCTTCGGCAATTACTCCGAGATTAAGGCTGCGCGCCATTGCAATGATAGTGCGGGTGATCGCAACGTCATCCTTGTCCCCCGGGATGTCCAGAATAAAAGAACGATCGATCTTGAGGCGATCGACAGGCAGTCTTTTCAGGTATGCAAGCGACGAATAACCGGTGCCAAAGTCGTCCAGCGCAATACTCAGACCCAGTTTTTTCAGGCGATGAAACAGGGCGATTATTTCCTCAACATTGGACATCAATACTGATTCGGTAAGTTCCAGTTCCAGCAGCGAAGGAGGCAGCCTGCATTCGCGGATGATGCTCTCGACCGTATCCACAAAATTGCCTTGGGTCAGCTGTTGGGCAGAAATGTTAACGGCGACACGCAGCGGCAAGCCATCTTCGTGATACCACCTGGCCGCCTGGCGGCAAGCCGTCAGCAGCACATAATCACCCAGTTGATTGATCATGCCGGTCTCTTCCGCAATCGGGATAAATTCGTTCGGTCCGATTATCCCCATCTGCGGGTGGCGCCACCTGACAAGCGCTTCGATGCCGACTATCCTGTCTCCGCCGATCTCCGCTTGCGGTTGGTACAACAGGAATAACTCGTTCGGGATGGCATCCCGCAGGTCCGATTCAATGGAGAGGCGCTTCTGCGCCTGCAGCGCCATTTCGGCGTCGAAAAACTGGCAGTTGTTCTTGCCGGCGGCCTTGGCGCGGTACATGGCCGCATCGGCATTCTTGAAGAGGATGGCGGCATCTGAACCATCATCCGGGTAGATACAAGCCCCGATGCTCACCCCGACATGAACCCGTGAGCCTTCGAGTATTATCGGCTCGGACACGGCATCGATAATCTTCCGGGCTATCCTTTTTACTCCGGGAGCTTCATTTATCTCCTCAAGAAGTATGACAAACTCGTCACCACCCAGTCGCGCCACGGAATCGAGCTTGCGCAGGCAACCAACTATTCGCTCCGACACAACCTGCAGCAGCAGATCACCAGCCTGATGCCCGAGCGTGTCATTAACCTTCTTGAAGTTATCGAGATCCAGCAGCAGGATTGCAAGTTGCCGCTTATGCCGTTCGGCCTGCTGGATGGCATGAGAAAAACGGTCGTTGAACAGACGGCGATTTGGCAGACCGGTCAGAATGTCATAATGCGCAAGATTATAGATCCGCTCCGATGATAGCTTCTGTTCGGTTATATCCTCGTTTATGCCGATGTAATTCACAATCCTGCCGGCATTATCACGAACCGAGGAGATGTTCAAGAGACAGGCGAAACCATCGCCGTTCTTCTTCCGGTTCCAGATCTCCCCCATCCATTCGCCGTCTTCGACCAGCCTTTTCCAGAGGGACTCATAGAAGGCGGCGTCATGCTTGTTCGATTTGAGCACCCGCGGAGTTTTACCGATGGCCTCTTCGGGAGTGTACCCGGTTACCTCGGTAAAATATCCGTTGACCCTGAGGATGACACCTTGCGGGTCTGTGATAACCATGCACTGCCTGCTCTGCTCAAATACCTGTGCGGCCAGTTCCAGTTCAATCTGCTGGTTGAGCAGCATCCTGTTCGACTCTTCCAGCGCTGCCATGTTTCTTTTGCCGGTTTCCCAGTCGCGATATATTAATCGCGCTGCATAAAGGGTACAGAGAAAGAACAGCGCGACAATTAAACCGTTCTTGATCTGGGCGTGCCTCCAGCTGGACAGATACTCTTTCGTTGAGAGCCCGACAATGAGATGAAATGGATATTTTGATAACCTCTTGTAATAATAGGTTCTCTCCAGATGATCGGTACCGGCGATCGCGGTATATGGAGCTTCCGTCTGCCCCGCATCTATGAGGCTCCTCAACTCGTTCGAAATGGTTTTTTTTCCTACTTCACTCGCTCCGCCCGGTAACGTGGGATAGTGTGTAACGATACCGATATCCTTACCCCGCATGGATATGACTCCATGTTCGCCGAGGTTTATTGTCGAAAACAGCTTATAGAAAGAATCTAGGAAAATTCCGGCGCTTATGATACCGCCGAACGAGCCGTCCGGGAGATTGATGCGCCTGGCCAGATGGATGGTCCATTTTCCGGTGATCAGCCCTTTAACCGGTTTTGAAATAACCATCTGTGCATTAGGATTGTTCTGCAACTCGATAAAATAATCGCGGTTGCTGATGTTTACCTTGAAACCGGAGGTACCCAACAAGGCATTTCCCTTATTATCCACATACCTGATGGTGTCGATAAACGGCATTCGCACATGCATCTTTTTTAAATGGTTGTTTATTGCCCGTTCATTAATCCCTGACGAGGATTGCATATCAACAATGTCGTCAACCAACGTGCTCAGCGCCAGATCGGTTTTTTCGAAATTGCTGATAATGGTTTGTTCAAGCGCGCTTGAAATGTTCCGGGTTGCAATCCGGGCCTGTTCCTGATAGTGGATCCTGGACTGATACGCAGACAGGCCCACTATCAGGACAACGAACAGATTTACCAGAATTACGGTGCCCGCAAGGCGTGCCAGAAATAACCTGGGAGATATGGTGTAGATCAGTCTTCGCTGTTTCTCGGTCAATCAGGTCTCCAGTTATGTCTATAATCAGGATTATTTATGCAAAAAAACTGGCGGGACTTTACCACGACAAAACCATTTTCCACAAATTAATCATTCTCGTCATGTAATCGCCAACACATCAAAGGGCTTACAGGAAAAACCTGTAAGCCCTTTATTTATTGGCCTCCTGGGGATGATGTGCCAGAGTAACGGGAAATATTTTAATGTATAAAAGGTAAATGTGCTTCACTGGCGGGTATGATAGAATTTGCGGCAAAAAAAATTGAGTACCCCTGATGAGGTACTCAATTCCAAAAAACTGGCGTCCCCTACCGGATTTGAACCGGTGTCGCCGCCGTGAAAGGGCGGTGTCCTGGGCCGGGCTAGACGAAGGGGACGTATGAACCTGCCACGCCGTTCCAATTAAGGAATCATGCCCAATGAAGCGTGGAAGGATGCTTTTTATACCCAACAATTTTGTTTAAGTCAACCAATTTTTTTCTTGGTGGCGTATTATATTGCCAGCGAGTGTTCAGTTACCGGCATGCCAGCGTCTGACAACAAAGACATTCTTGCGTATATTGCCACCGGATATGGTATTTGCAGGGAGTCGCGTTCGCATGATTTCGGTAATGCGCTGCGACAACGATGTCATTACCACTCCGCCATTGCCGGGCTTGCCACAATCAAGGCGGCTTTCTATGACGGTCTGCCGGTCAATCACAATAATGACATGACCATTCCAGACAATCAGGTCAAGCGGTTGAAGCAGCGCCGCAATTTCAGCAGACGGTTTGCCGGCGATTTCCACGCTTCGACCAAAAGTAACCAGCTGTGCGGTATTGCGGGGTGTCCAGCCGTTAGTGGCATTATACAGCAACCCTGAACAATCTAATCCGGCAAGTGTAAGCCGCTTCTTGTCATCATCCCCGATGTCGTTATAGAACCAGGTCGCCAGCTCCGGTACTCCGCCCGGAACATTACCACCCCAGACATAGCCGCTTCCTGCAGACGCCTTGAGCGTAGAGATTATCTCCTCATGGGTCGGCAACGACGGTCTGCGCGGCGCTGGCGCAGTATGCTCCAGTTTTAGAAAGCGGCTATCGACAAACAGCCGGGTGTTCGGTGGAGCCGCATAATCATCCGTTTCAACCTCGTAAATATCCGCCGTTCCAACATGCTGTTTCTTCAGGATTGTGAAAACCGATCCCGGCAGGGCAATATATTCAAGGTCACGCACTTGCCCGCAACGATCAGTTTTCAAAACTTGCCCGCTTGCTCCTCCAAAGACCGCTTTAAAATCCGGGGTGTTCAAGACAGGGGCCGAAGTACGCACCAGGGCATATTCTGTTGCTTCAGCCGGCATGAGGCAGGAGTATCCGAACAGGATGATGAGAAGTATAATTCGCTTCATGCCCGGGAACGGTGGCCGGCCTGGCGCACCAGCTCCTTTTGAGCGAATGTAAGGCGTGGTGAGGCGAGCAGGTCACGCAAGGTAGCGGCAGGAAGTCCAGGGAGGAAGGTCGTAAACCAGATCAACGGTGTGCGCGGATTTTTGAGAATTGCCAGACGGATGTTGGGCCGGCTTTTCCAGCGGCTGTTCCGGGCAACCATTGAAACATTTTCAGCGGTTGCCCGAGCTGACGCCAGAAACTGATACAGGGAGCCCTCTTTCAGGTGCGGATTGTCGAGACAGGCTTCCACAACATTTTGCAATCCTTCGCGAAGCAGTGCATCCAAAATTGGCGCCGTTCCGCGACGTGCCAGTGTCAGTTTGTTTCCAAGCGGCTGGGTCGGAATCTGTTGAACGATTATACGCTCTGCGGCCACGTGTATATCAACAGAGACTCCGGGTATGTGGCAAAGCTTCAGCAGATCGAAGATATACAGAAGCGGGAGCAAGGTTTGCGCGATATGTGCCGGAGTATCCTGATGTGCAACCAGTGCAAATTTGACAGGATAAGCTTCGATGAGACGTTTACCCGCATAGATGGCAGTGATTACGGAACCGAGCCCCCGCCGCTTGAGAAGTGCCAACAGATGCTGATGGTCAATGCAGGGATTGCGCAGTGCGGCAAGCAGCACCTCCTCGCGCTGATCCTGGATGACAAGAAACAGACGCTCCTTGTCGGCTGTAAGAGCGTTAACCAATGCCTCCGCCCGGTCCGGAGTTCCTATAGCATTTTCCGGAATTGCGGTTGTTTCGTCTGACGATTCCATGAATATACCGTGCTGCAGCAAAAATAATGAAGCTGAAGTGTAGCACTGCGCTGTATAGCACTGCAATAATTTTTCTACCGAACCGCGGCAGTGAATTGCCCGGATTTTTGGTTCTGTTTTCTAGCAGTTGCGAAGCATGCAGCTTCGTGCTACTTAAAGATATCGTAAAAAAAACGTGACGATGAGGCTACCCGTGACCGGCATTCTGCCTGGAGATACCTTGACTGAGTCGCTGGACATCAGTGACGATGCACTGACCGAGATCGGTTCGATCCTCGAAATACGCCGCAACTTCAGCATGTCAGTCTACAAGGACAAGTGCATGAAGCGTCGCGTTGCCATAAGAATGCGCTCATGCCGTTGTCTTGATACAGCAGCATACTGCCATCTGTTGAGACACAGCGAACAGGAACTTGACCTGCTGAAAAAGACACTTACTATTCATGTCAGTCAATTTTTTCGTAACCCTTCGATGTTCGAGAAGCTGCAAACCATGGTGCTCCCCTATCTCTTTCAAGAAGCAGTTTTCGAAAAGGTTTGTCACAGATTCTGGAGCCTTGGATGTGCCGGCGGCGAAGAGGCCTATAGTCTGGCCATCATCCTGCGGGAGTATTTTGCCCGTGAGCTCCTGCAGGCACCGGCAGAAATTCGGGCCGTTGATATTGATGACGACATTCTACTGGCAGCAATTAAGGCGGAATATAACGAGGATCGCCTGAAGGATCTCCCGGTTTCCATCAAAGAGCGCTATTTTGTTCCGAACGGCTCTCGCATGCAGCTAACGGCGAACGTTAGAGAGATGGTCACATTTCATCAGCAGAACATCATGGCTGTTGAAACGTTTGAGCCTTGCCAGATGGTACTGTGTCGAAATACGCTCATTTATTTTACCCGGCCGGAGCAGGAAAAAATATTACGCGGCATCGCACACATTTTGCCGGCCGGTGGTATACTGGTCCTCGGAAAATCGGAAACTCTGGTAGGCGACGCACGGAAACATTTTATTACTGTCTGTCCGGTTGAGCGGATTTATCGACGGTTATGACACATTAATGGCATTGTTATCTGTTATATTTCCGTGGAGGGTCGAATATGCGCATTCCCATAGGCTATAAATTTATTATCGGCTTTATCGTCGTTGTCGCCGCAGTTGCTTTCAGTCCGAAACTGGTCGGATTACTGGGATATTCGGAAGAGTTCAGCGGGGTTCTCGGGTATGTGGTGGCCCTGACGATCGGCCTGATTCTGGGATGGCTGTTTTCAAAAGGAATTACCGCCAACTTCGGAAAACTGACCGATTCGGCCGAGTCAATCAGCCGTGGCGATCTTACCAGGGATGTAGTTCTTCGCCCATCCCGTACTCCCGATGAAAGTCATGAACTGGCGGACTTGATAAATCTGATGCTTCAAAGTCTTCGGGAACTGGTTAGGCACATTAAAAAAACCTCCACGCAACTCACTGAATCAGCCCGCGAGATAAATTCAACCGCCCTTGAAATCAACGCTTCGACCGAAGAGGTTGCTCAGGCGATCGAGCAGATTTCACGAGGTGCGGAAACCCAGGCCGGGCTTGTTGAAAGAGGCTCAAAGACAATTCGGGAAATGGCGGTTTCAATCGAGCTGGTTTCAGCACGGGCTCGCGAGACCGCCAAGGCTGCCCGCGAAACCAGCTTGACGGCTCAGCATGGCGGATCGCTGGCGAACGATTCTCTGGAGAGAATGAAAGATTTTTTTGAAAAACAGGAACAGATCGGCCTGCAGTTTGATACGTTTAACAGTAAACTCCAGAAGGTCCGCAAGGTTGCCGATTGCATTGGAGACATTTCCCGGCAGACCAATCTGCTTGCTCTTAATGCCTCGATAGAGGCGGCCAGGGCCGGTGAATATGGTAAGGGCTTTGCAGTTGTTGCCGAGGAAGTCAGAAAACTGGCTGATGGGTCATCTCAATCGGCTGCCGAAATCAGCGATATGATCGAAAATCTGCGCGAGGAAAGCCGCAAGGTGCATGAAGTAATCGTGGAAAGCTCCAGCAGTATTAAAGAGGGGAAGAAAAATATCGATGTTACCGCCAGCGCTTTTCAGGAGATACTCAAGACGGTTCTTGACACCGAACGGAAAGCTTCAAGTATTGCCGATCTGTCCATGATGCAGAAGGAAGGCTCCGCCAGGATGGTTACGGCAGTTGATGAAATTGCAAAGCTGGCCGATGATAATGCCGCTTCGACAGAACAGGTTTCTGCGGCAACGGAAGAGCAGCTGGCGGCAATGCAGGATATGGCTCTTGCAACCAGAGAGCTCGCCCAGCTTGCAGAAGAGCTGATGACTGTTGTGGAACGGTTCCAGGTCGATCAAGGATGATGAGCCGGCCATGACTTCCAGCAACAGAAAGTTTCTGATCTTCTCGCTGCAGGATTCGCTCTATGCACTGAATCTGGCACAGGTTGCCGAAGTTGGCGACCCACCGCAGATGTGGCCGATACCGCTGGCGCCATCTTGCTACAGTGGTGCTCTGAATTTTCATGGGGACATTGTCGCAGTAATGAACCTCGCGTTATTTCTTGATCGCCCCGAATCCTGCAGGCCCGGAAAGATTATTGTGCTCCACAGGGAAGTCGCCTCGCTCGCTTTTCTAGTTGATACGGTAGTAAGAATAGTTTCCGAGGACGAGGTTTCCCAGGGCTCACCCCGCGATAATCGTTTTGCAGTTGCAACGCTTGGAACGTCTGCCGGCGAAGCGGTCCAGCTTGACCTTGAGGCGATTGTCCGTGAAGCAGAAAATTGCATGCAGGGAAATCAATAAGTAAAATATTATCGAAATGCAAAAAATACTTGACTCCCTCAATAATCTGCGTATATTCCTAGGTCGATTTAGAAACCATGCGCATAGCGTTCAAATGGTAAATACACAAAAGAAAGAGGTAACACACATGAAAAAGCTGATTTCTCTGACCCTGGTACTGGCACTCGCTACTGTATTTGCAGCCGGCTGCAAGAAAAAAGAAGAAGCACCTGCTCCTGCACCTGCTCCTGCCGTTGAAGCACCGAAGCCTGTTCAGGCTCCCATGTCTGCTAAAGCCGGCGCTGCTCCTGCTGCTGCTCCTGCCGCCGCACCTGCTGCTGCTCCTGCACCTGCTCCAGAGAAAAAACACTAATACGCCTTCCTTCAGAGGATTGCACAAAAAGCCTGCAAGGTTCACAGCCTCGCAGGCTTTTTTTATGCTTGCTCGGAGAAAACCATGCATGAAATGTCCATAACCCAGGGAATTATTGAGCTCTGTCTGGAGCATGCAGGCAAACGACGGATCCTCTCGCTCGAAGTCGAAATCGGCGAGCTGAGCAGCGTTGTGCCGGAAGCGATTGAATTCTGCTTTGAAGCATGCAGCCGGGAAACATTGCTGGAAGGTGCCCAACTTGTCATTATCCGGATTCCAGGCGTGGGACAGTGCCTGGAATGCGGGCGGGAAACGCCGCTAACGGAGCTGTACGGCTCATGCCGGCACTGTGGCAGCAATCGGGTAACCATCTTGGCTGGGGAGGAGCTGAGAGTGCGGGAAATTGAAGTTGAAGATTAAAAAGGGCACTGCAAACGCAGCGCCCTTTTTACATTGGTACTATTGCTGCGTTTCCAGTCTGAACTCAAGGTCTGCTGAAGGGTTGAACTGTTCCCAGTGCTCCGGTGAGCGCCACAAGCCGGACAGGATCAGCTGACGGAGGTGCAGGAACTCCTTGGGCAGTCTATCGTACATCTTGACGAACAACTCCTCGTGGGAAACAATTTCTTCCTTCCAGACATCGCGGTCAACCGACATCAGTTCGTAGAACTGCTCTCTGGTGACGCTGTCCAGGCCGGTCCAGTCCAGATCCTCATAACGCGGCATCCATCCAAGTGGGCTTTCAACAGCCGCCGCGTTCCCTTTACAGCGCTCAACGATCCATTTCAGGATGCGCATATTCTCGCCGTAACCCGGCCAGAGGAAATTGCCGACGGCGTCCTTGCGGAACCAGTTAACGCTGAATATGCGCGGCGGTTTGGGGGTAGTGCGCCCAACCTGCAGCCAGTGGGCAAAATAATCGGCGACATGATAACCGCAGAACGGCAGCATGGCAAACGGATCACGACGAACGTTCCCGACGGCACCGGTTGCCGCCGCCGTTGTTTCCGAACCCATGGTAGCGGCAAGATAGACGCCGAAACTCCAGTTGAATGATTGATAGACCAGCGGGATAACATCATTCCGGCGGCCGCCAAAGATAAATGCCGACATCGGCACACCTTTCGGGTTTTCCCATTCCGGATCAATCGATGGGCATTGACCGGCAGGCGAGGTGAAGCGGGAGTTGGGGTGCGCCGCATTTCTGCCGCAATCGGGTGTCCAGCGATTGCCCTGCCAGTCGGTCAGGACAGGCGGCTTTTCTGGGGTCATCCCTTCCCACCAGACGTCGCCATCCGGCGTCAGGGCCACGTTGGTGAAAATAGAGTTGGCTGCACAGGAGGCCATGGCATTCGGGTTCGTCTTGATAGATGTGCCGGGAGCGACTCCGAAGAAGCCGTATTCCGGATTGATAGCGTATAGCTGGCCGTCCGGCCCGGGCTTGATCCAGGCTATGTCATCGCCGACGGTCGAAACTTTCCAGCCGGTTTTATTGAATGTATCAGGCGGCACCAGCATCGCCAGATTGGTTTTGCCGCAGGCGCTCGGGAAGGCGGCGCCAATATAGGTTTTTTCGCCTGTTGGTGATTCGATGCCCAGAATCAGCATGTGCTCTGCCAACCACCCCTCATCCTTGGCTATCTTGGAAGCGATGCGCAGAGCAAGGCATTTCTTGCCGAGCAGGGCATTGCCGCCGTATCCGCTGCCGAACGACCATATTGAACGTTCTTCGGGGAAGTGGACAATGTATTTCTCCTTGTTGCAGGGCCATGGCACATCTTTCTGGCCTGGCTCCAGCGGCGCACCGACCGAATGCAGGCAGGGGACGAACTCACCATTGCCGAGGACGTCGACAACAGCCTTGCCCATACGGGTCATGATGCGCATATTGACGGCAACATAGGGAGAGTCTGAAATTTCAACACCGATTTTGGCGATCGGGGAGCCGAGCGGTCCCATGCTGAAAGGGATGACATACATGGTTCTGCCGCGCATGCACCCCTTGAAGAGCTTGGTCAATGTTTCCTTCATCTCTTTCGGGTTCATCCAGTTGTTGGTCGGTCCGGCATCCTGTTTGGAGAGGCTGCAGATAAAGGTGCGGTCCTCGACTCGAGCAACATCGCCCGGATCGGACCAGGCCAGATAGCTGTTCGGACGCTTCTCCTGGTTCAGTTTCTTGAAGGTGCCGCTCTCTACCAATTGATTACAGAGAGCGTCATATTCCTCCTGTGAACCGTCGCACCAATGGACCGTTTCAGGTCCACACAGCGCTGCAACTTCTGCCACCCACTTGACCAGCTGCTCGTTTTTCACTTCGTAACTCATGCGGCCTCCCAAATTGAGGTATTAATATTTAGTTTCAATTAAATAGCATACCGATGGCCAAAAAAAAAGGACTTATATGAACCGTATACAAATTCTTTTCATATCGGTTGATCAAGGAGATTAGGTTGCAAGTGAGGTTGATTCAAAAAGGCGGGTGGATGAACCGATTTTAGGGACAGTGAAACCGGATACCGATGTATGGCATATCCGGTTCCACTGGTTTGTACACACTTGGGAGGTAATATTCCTCCACATATCCTGGCATCAGCGCAGCAGGGCCTCTGCCATGACTTCGGCAACGTCCCGTACCTTGACGTTATCTGCCTTGACGTCTTTAAGTCCATCTTCAAACATGGTCATGCAGTATGGGCATGCGACACAGATGGTATCCGGACTCTGTTCCAGTGCTTCGTTGACGCGCGTCCGGTTGATCCGCTCTCCGACATGCTCCTCCATCCACATCCTGCCGCCGCCTGCGCCGCAGCAGAAGGCGTTGTTCCGGTTGCGCTCCATATCGGCCGGAGCCAGGCCGGTGGCCGCCTCTATGACGGTACGCGGGGCATCGTACACGTCGTTGTGCCGTCCCAGATAGCAGGAGTCATGAAAGACGGTTGTGCCCATTTCATCCGTCTTCTTGTCAAGAACGAGACGGCCATTCTTGACAAGATCGCGCAACAGTTCGCTGTGGTGGATGACTTCCAGTTCAAGACCGTACTGCCGATAGTCATTTTTCAGGGTCGAGAAGCAGTGCGGGCATTGAGTGATGACCTTCGTTACTCCGCTCTCGATGAACGTCGCCACGTTTTCCCTGGCCATCTTGTCGAAGACATACTCGTTCCCCAGCCTCCGTACACTGTCGCCGCAGCATTTTTCATCCTTGCCGAGGGTGCCCCACGAGATGCCGGCCTTGTCCAGCAGCTGAGCCAGCGCTACGCTGACGTGCTTGTTGCGCGAATCGAACGAACCGGCACAACCGACATAGAACAGGTATTCCGTCGTATCCCTGTCGAACGGCTTGACCTCCAGCTGGCTGCACCATTTGGTCCGTTCCGACGGGGCAATTCCCCATGGATTGCTGCGCCCCTCCATGTTTTCAAACAGGTTCAGCAGCTCTTCGGGAAATTTCGTTTCACTTTCGACGAGGTGACGCCGCATCTGGATGATCTTGGGCATCTGCTCGATAAAGACCGGACAGGATTCCATGCAGGCCCCGCAGGTGGTGCAGGCCCAGATCGACTCCTCCGATACGCTACCTTCGCCTCCGTCACCGATCAGCGGAGTCATCGGTGACTCCCCCTTCTTTAGTGCGGCTCCGTTCTCCAGCAGGTTGACCTTGATATCACGGATCACTGCGCGCGGATTGAGCGGTTTACCGGTGATGCCGGCCGGACAGGCCATCTGGCAGCGCCCGCACTCCGTACAGGAAAAAGAGTCCAGCAGATCTTTCCAGCTGTAGCGATCGACCGTGCCGACGCCGAACGTGTTTCCGGCGGTGAATTCTTCTTTGGGCTGGGTGTTCGGCTTTTCCATACGGCGAAAAAAACAGTTCGGAATCGCGGTCAGGATGTGCATATGTTTGCTGTTAGCCAGATAGCAGATAAAGGTCATCAGTGCGATGGCATGAGTCCACCAGGCTGCGGCATGGATTGACTCCAGCTGCAGCGGCGGCAGCTGACCTGCCAGCAGCGCCGATATCGGCATGACCTTTCGCGCGGTAGCAAGAAACGAAGCCGGATCGGCTCCGGATTTGATCATGAATGCCGCCAGTTCCGAGGCGTTGAGGGAAAAGGATGCAAGCATCAGTGTCGCTATCAGACCAAGGATAAAAAAGGCCTCCAGAGTGCGCGCCTCCGGGTATGGGGGCGAAACAATTCGTCTCACAGCCGCAACCGTTACCGCTATCAGGGCCAGCAGCGTCGCGATGTCGATCAGGAATGCGAGCGGCACGTACAGCTCGAATGGAAGCTTGATGAGCTTGATCGTTTGGGGGAAAAGCCCGTTCAGGATGAACTCGGTGTTTGCCACTACCAGTATCAGAAACGACCAGAAAATGATGAAATGGTTGATGCCGAACGGCTTGGCGACCACCCGTTTCTGGCCGAAGGCATAGAGAAGCATGTCACCGAAGCGGGCACCGATGTTGTCGAAGCGGTCTTCAGGCTGACCAAGTGAAATCAGGCTGAGCCGTTTCCAGCATCCCCAGGCGAATACGGCCATGGAAGCGAGCAGGAGCGGAGCAAATATGAACGGACTTGGTATCATGTCAAAACCTCATTTTTGTTGTTTCAATTCCCGGATCTTCGAAGTAATCGCCGGGACCACCTGGAACAGGTCACCAACGATGCCGTAGGTGGCAACCTCGAAGATCGGTGCGCCGCTGTCGCGGTTTATGGCGATCACAATATCGGAATCCTGCATGCCAACCAGATGCTGGATGGCACCGGAAATTCCACAGGCGATGTAGATTTTGGGGCGTACGGTCTTGCCGGTCTGGCCAACCTGGCGATCGCCCGGCATCCAGCCTGCGTCCACGGCACTGCGGGAGGCGCCCACCACGCCGCCCAACTCGTCGGCCAGCTCCTGCAACAGGGCAAAGTTCTCGGGGGCCATCATGCCGCGGCCGCCTGAGATGATAAACTCGGCCCCGGTGATATCGACGGCACCCTTGCTGTGCGAGTCGCGAATGATCTCGATCACCTTGGTGAACACGCTCTCTTCGGGAACGGTAAACGGGTCGCGGACGATCTCTCCTTCGGCCCCCTCCCTGTGCTCGGGCAT
>DATNCC010000011.1:0-13131 GCA_035571735.1 Dongiaceae bacterium
GCCGCAGGACGGCATTGTCACGACCGGCCGGTCGCTGTTCCACGAAGCCCGGGCCGCACTCGAAGAACTGCTGGCGATGGAGGACGAACTGCACCGGATCGGGCTCGATCTGGAGCGTCTTCCCCACGATTCGGCCGAACACGAACAGATCCTGACGCGTTACGGCGAGCTGCAGGAACAGTTCCGTCATGGCGGCGGCTATACGATGGAGGCTGAAATAGGCACCGTGCTGAAGGGACTCGGCTTCACGCAGTCCGACTGGCACCGGGACTGCGGCGAATTTTCCGGCGGCTGGCAGATGCGCATCGCTCTCGCCCGCCTGCTGTTGCAGAAGCCGGATGTGCTGCTGCTGGACGAACCGACCAACCACCTGGATATCGAAGCGCGCAACTGGCTGGAGGAGTACCTCTGCGCCTATCCCGGCTCGGTCATTCTCGTTTCACACGACCGCTTCTTCATGGACAGCGTCTGCAGCCGCGTTGCCGAGGTCTGGAACCATACGATTACCGACTATCATTGCCGCTACTCGTCATATCTTCACCAGCGAGAGGAGCGGGTCACCGCCCTGAGGAATGCGAAGCGAATTCAGGATGAGGAAATCGAGAAGACCGAGGATTTCATCCGCCGCTTCCGCTATCAGGCCAACAAGGCGTCGCAGGTTCAGTCCCGCATCAAACAGCTGGAAAAGGTGGAGCGGATCATCATTCCCCCTGAACGGAAGAAGATCCGGTTCCAGTTCCCGGAGGCGCCCAAGAGCGGCAAGAGCGTCGTCGAGTTGAAGGGGCTCACCCGTTCGTTCGGCGCCCACACCGTGCTGAACCGGGTCGACCTGACGATCGAGAAGGGGGAGCGGGTCGCTCTGGTCGGGCACAACGGCGCCGGTAAATCGACCCTGATGGCGGTGCTGGCCGGTGGTGAGTTTCAGGGGGGGGAGCGGATCATCGGGCACAACGTAGCCAGGGACTATTTTGCCCAGGATCAGGCCAATGTCCTCGATCAGAGCCGTTCGGCCTATGATGAACTCTATGCCGACGCCCCGTACGACATGGTGCCGAAGCTGCGCGACATCCTCGGCGCGTTTCTCTTCACGGGGGATGACATCCACAAGAAGGTCAGCGTTCTCTCCGGCGGCGAGCGGAACCGGCTGGCCCTGGCCAAGATGCTGCTCCGTCCCTCCAACCTGCTGCTGCTGGACGAGCCGACCAACCACCTTGACCTGAACAGCAAGGAGGTGCTGCTGGACGCCCTCAAGGGTTTCGACGGCACGGTGGTGTTCGTTTCGCATGACCGCTACTTCGTCAACGCCCTGGCGACACGGGTGGTCGAGGTCGACTCAGGCGGGGTCGAGAATTATTACGGCGATTACGAGTATTATCTGGAGAAAAAGGGGAGTGTTGCGGGGGCGCCACTTGCAGCTGCCCAAGCCGTGCAGCCCCAGGGGCAGACCCTGCAAACGTCATCCGAGCCGGCGCCGCTCCCCCCCCTGAACAAGGAGGTGCGGCTCAGGGACCGCGAAGAGGAAAAGCGTCGCAAGCGCGAGGATCAGGCGCGCCAGAAGCGGATGGGCGAGGTTGAGGGACAGATTGCGGCAGTCGAAAAGGAGCTGGCGCAGCTGGAAGTCGAGATGAACGCCCCCGGTTTCTTCGACGATCCGGAGCGGGGGCTGCAGGGAGGCGAACGGCATGCCGAGCTGAATGCCAGATTGGAAAAATTATACGGCGAATGGGAAGATTTGTCGGGGTGATTCGTTGCTGGATTATCCTTTTAGCACGCTAGGTTACAAAACTTGCCGGCGCCCGCTCCTTGCTTCAGGGCAAACTTCGATGCCGTTCAGCACTCAATCCTGAATTCAGCGCCTCCGTCCACATTGCGCACCGTAATGAAACCGCCCATGTTCTTCTCGATGATGATTTTCGACATGAACAAACCGACCCCTGTTCCTTCCTGCGGTCCCTTGGTGGTGAAATAGGGGGCGAAGATATTGCCGATGATCTCTTTCGGGATGCCTCCTGCGTTATCGGTAATGGTCACCACCGCCCTTTTCTCGTGCGTCCCTATGGTGAACAGTACCTTCGGCATGGCGATTTTCCGCTCTATCAGAGCATCCTTTGCATTAATCAGGATATTGAGCAGCACCTGGGAATATTCATTCGGGTATCCGTAGATGAGCGGATCATCCTGCAAATCGACTTCGATGCTGATCCGCTGGTTGTTGAGACACCCTTCCATGAGCGACAACGCTTTTTCTACCGCCTCCTGCACCCTGAACTTGACCTTTTCCTTGTCGGGCTTGAAGTAATTCCGGAAATCGTCGATGGTTCGGGACATGTGCTGGATGAGTTCCATAGATTTCCGTGCATTGGTGTCCAGAAACTCCTTGTTCACCTGGCCGAGCTCATAAAACAACGGGGCCTGCTGGACGAGGAGTCCCAAGGAATTCAGCGGCTGGCGCCATTGGTGGGCTATGTTGCCGATCATCTCTCCCAGGGCGGCCTGGCGGCTCTGCTGAATCATCAACTGGTCTTTCTGCCGGAGTTCTTCCATGGTCCGGATGCGTTCCGCGGTTTCCTGCTCCAGCCTGCGATACGTTTCAAGCAACTTCTCGTTTTGCATCTTCAGTTCCGAGCGGCTCTTTTCCAGCTCCTCCGTCCGCTTCGCCACCCGCAGTTCCAGTTCTTCGTTGGCCTTTGCCAGCGCCTCTTCGCTGGCCTGCAGTTGCCGGGTGATCTCGCGAATGCGTTGAAATGAACGGGCATTGTTCAGGGCAAGTCCGCATACCCCGGCGGTGGAGATGGCAAGATTGAGATACTGATCCCGATACCGTGCCAACGTTATCCCCTCGGTTCTGATGACGCCTAGATGCTGCCGATTGTGACAGATCTTGAGGAGAAAGCCGGATTGGGATTCGAGCAGCCGGTAGTCCGTATCGAGCAGGGCGGCTTCTTTCCTCAATTGTTCGTCATCGCCCTTTCCGGAGAAGCCGTATCTGGTAACCTTGCCGGGCTCTCCGTCAACCATCGGGACGTACGCCAGGTCGTCCGCGTCGAACAGGATGCTGTAGAAAGCCAGGATCCGTTGGACAACCTCCTCTTCATCGTCCATCAGGGTAATTGAACTTAGCAGGTCAAAGGCCATGGCATAATCGGCAACCTGCCTCCGGGAGGTATCAAGGGTTTCACTGCATGTCGAACTCTCCCGCTCGCAGCGCCAGTTCCGTATGCTGCTCTCGATGCGGAGGCGCATAAGGTCGAGCCCGGTCGGCAGCACTTCGTACGGCCTGTCGATAAAGCGGGCAAATTCCTCCAGCGGTGCATGGAAGCTATCCGAAACGCCGGTGTCGAGCAGGATGATCTTGCGGCAGCATTCTCCGAAAAATTCCCGGGCCGTTGTCTGGTCGAACCCCCATTCATCGATACGCTGCCGCCATGTTTCCAGCCAGCCGGGGGTGACGAGATAGGCACCTTCCTGCACGTACCGGTCGAGGGCATACTCGCCTATCAACAGGCCGAAGCAGTGGTTCAGACGGGTGATTTCTGTGTGAAGCAGGTCCCCGGGAGGGGAGTCGAGCTTTGCCAGGCAGCAGCCGCCGATGATGCAGACGTGCCTGAACCGTTCCGGTCGGCCGATGGTTTGGCGGATGTCGGCCCAGTCAAGGGGAGGGTGGGCGCAACGGTCGGAAAATGCGGCAATCTCCACGTCGGGATATGCAGAGGAAGCTGATATTGACTCGATTTCGCGCTTGAACGATTCGCAGACTAGGACGCAAAGGCGATCTTCGTTCATTTGAGCTCACGGGTGTCAATGGGGTACCGGCCCCAGGTGTGGACCGCATCCGAGATCGCAAGGAGGACCTCCTCGGAGACCGGCCAGGGGATCTCGCCATGGATGTCGGCAAGGATGAATCCGCCGCCCGGTGCAGCCTGGGCAATTGCCTCGCGCACCTTGCCCGCCGCCATTTCTGGCGTCCATGTACGCATTTCTATGCCGTTCAGGTTGCCGAGCACGGTAAGTTTACCGCGGCAGGCCGCCTTGACCGCCGCGAGCTCTTCCAGCACACTCGCTCCCACCGCAGCGGTGCCGGTCAGGGCGAGGTCATCCAGAATTCCGAGGCATCTTCCCGAGGCCATGTGCGTGGCAGTCGGCCCCTTGATTCGGGACAGGGTCGCTTTGGCGACTTCGAAGCCGGTGGTGAGATAGGTGCTCCTCGGAATGATCGTCGGCGATGATACCGGGTCGAAGTAGCAGATGGCCGTCGCACCGGCTTCAAGCTGGGCGTTTGCCCAGTTGGCGCAGAATTCGCTGTTGACCGTCATCAGGCGCCGGAACAGGTCGGGACGCTCGTAGATGAGCTCGATATACTTGTCGAACCCCATCTGCATGACCGGGAGCGAGAAAGGAGACATCACCACGCCGATGATCGGCACCTCGTCGCCGCTTTTTTCCTTCATAATCCTGATGGCGTCGAGCACCTTGTGCAGGCAGACCGCCTCTTCGATCAGTGGGGGTTGCAGCTCCTGTATCAGGTCGATATCTTTTAGAAAAGGAACGGCCGAATTCGGCGGTCCGTCATCATAGAAGACAACGTCACCTCCCCAGGCCTCTATCTCCAGCGCCGCGTAGAAAAAGGCGTAGAGACAGTCATGCCGGTATTTGTCGCGCATCCGGAGCTGCCCTTCGGCAACGTTTTCCGCCCGTGAAAAATATTCCCTGATCCCGAGGCCCAGTTCCTTGGCGCCGTGCATGGTGAGCAACAGGAAAAACGGCACCCGGTCCGGCTCCTGGTGTCCCATGCTTGTCAGGACTCTTTGTAATGAATTCAAGCTGTTCATGTCATGGCCCCTATCAAATTCTTTACAATCCCGACGACACCCGCTGCGGTGGGGCTCGTGGCATCCGCCCCCACCTCCCGCCACAGGTTGTCATCGAACCTGAACGGCACACCGCCCACCACCAGCTTGACGTCGAGTCCCGCTGCATCGAGCCGCTCCCGCAGGTGCCTTACCTGGAGCGCCGACGAGAGCATAAGGGTCGAGACGAGGAGAATGCGGATGCCGTCATCTCTCACCTTGTTTACGAGGTCATCCACCGTGACCTGTCCGTAATCCAGGAGATCGAAGCCGCTTGCCCTGAGAACCGAACAGACGATTCTCTTGCCGAGCATGTGGTAGTCCATGAGTACCGCTATGGCCATGGGGGGATGATCCCTGGGCTCTTCGGCACCAGCGGTGATGAATTCATCCAGCAGATCTTCACAGATGCGCCCGCTCATATAAACCTGCGAAAGAGCCACCTCACCCTTTTCCCATCCTGTGCCGATACGCTCCAATGCGGGAACAAAAATTTCTTCGGCAAATTCGATGGGAGTGAGCCCGGCCCCCTCGAAAAGCCGCCGGGTGGCGATCTTGTTCAGCGACAGGAGAGCTGATTCCAGTTGATCGACAAGTTGTTTGCGCGCCTGTCCCGGTGTCTTATCCATCGCAACCTCGTTCATTAAAATGCAACCGCCAGCTTCGGAGCAGGCTCTTGGGCCATCCGGTAAAAATTTTCGCTACAATATCACAATTTCCCGTAGTATCAAAGTAGCTATGAATCCATGAACGGCATGTTTTCAAGACTTCTCTCGTAAAAATACGCATTCTTTGGTGACCTGTAAATTAATATTATCAAGGAAAGTAAAGGCAATGATACAGCTCCTGCCGTGTGCCTGTCCGGGCTGTAAAGGGGTAAAAGTCCGCTGGATTTCTGACCGGAATAGACGTAAAGTCAAAAGAGGGGCGAGCGCAGGGATCAGGGAGCAGGATTGAAGTGATTTGTGCAGGCTTGCACTTGCACCCGTTCTGTCGTAATGATAGCAGCATGGTATCAAGAGTGGAGGTGCGATCATGACCACACGCATTGAAAAGGATTCGATGGGGGAGATGGAGGTTCCGGCCGACTCCTACTACGGCGCGCAGACCGCCAGGGCGGTGCATAATTTCCCCATTTCGGGTTTGAAGCCGCACCGGGCCTTTGTCTGGGCAACGGTGGTCATCAAGAAGTGTGCGGCACTGGCCAACATGGCCACCGGCAGGCTCCCATCCGAGATCGGCAACGCCATCGTGGCTGCCGCCGATGAGCTGCTGGCGGGAGAGCTGGCCGACCAGTTCGTGGTCGATCCGTTTCAGGCCGGCGCCGGAACATCGCACAACATGAACGCCAACGAGGTGCTGGCCAACCGCGCGCTGGAAATATTGGGGCGTAGCCGGGGCGATTTCGCCACCCTCCACCCCAACGACCATGTCAACATGGCCCAATCCACCAACGATGTCATCCCGACCGCCATCCGGCTCGCCTCTATGGAGATGCTCGATCCGCTGCTGGAGCAGCTTGAAGGGCTGGAGCTGGCTCTGGCCGCCAAGGCGAAGGAGTTCGACCATATCCTGAAATCCGGGCGCACCCATCTGCAGGATGCCGTGCCGATCCGGATGGGACAGGAGTTCGGCGCCTACGCTGTCGCGATTCGCAAGAACCGCGAGGGGCTGGAGGCGTGCATCCCGGCGCTGCTGGAATTGGGCATCGGCGGCACCGCCGTCGGCACCGGGCTGAACGCCGAGCCGGCCTATATCAAGGCCATGATCGAGGAGTTGACCGTTGCCACCGGATTTCCGCTGGTCGCCGCCCCCGATCTGTTCGAGGCGATGCAGAACATGGACCCCTTTCTGGCGCTCTCCTCGGCGCTGCGCCGGACCGCGGTCAACCTCGGGCGGATCGCCAACGACCTGCGCCTGCTGGCTTCCGGTCCCCGCACCGGTCTGGACGAAATCCGCCTCCCGGCCATCCAGCCCGGCTCGTCGATCATGCCGGGCAAGATCAACCCCTCCATGGCAGAGATGACCAACATGGTCTGCTTCCAGGTCATGGGATGCGATCAGGCGGTCATGCTGGCGAGCCAGGCTGGGCAGCTGGAGTTGAACGTCATGATGCCGCTCATATCCTGGAACCTGACGTTTTCACTGGAATTACTCAAGAATTGCGTGCAGAAATTCACCGAATCCTGTATAAATGGGATAGAGGTCAACGAAGCGCGCTGCCGCCGCTATCTGGAAGATTCGCTCGGTCTGGTGACTGTGCTGGCTCCGTACATCGGCTACAACGCCTCGGCGGCCATCGCCAAGGAATCGGTCGCCAGCGGCAGAAGCATCCGCGAAATCGTGCTGGAGCAGGGTCTGATGCCGGAGGCGGAGCTGGACGCGGTTATGCAGCCGGAGCATCTCACAAAGCCCGGTCTGCCGAAACGGTAGTCATATTTAGTTGAGCAACACCACATACAAAGGAGAAAAACAGATGAAAGAAGAAGTACTGAAGGTCCTTGAGCAGGTACGTCCCGGTCTGCAGGCCGATGGCGGCGATGTGGAACTGGTTGAAGTAACGGAAGACGGCATCGTCAAGGTGCGGCTGAAAGGCGCCTGCGGCAGCTGCCCGATGTCTACCATGACCCTGAAGATGGGGATCGAACGTGCCATGATGGCACAAGTCCCCGGCGTCAAGGAAGTCGTTCAGGTCTGATCCGCGCATCGGATAAACAGCACAAACGCTCCTTCAGGTAAAACTGACGGAGCGTTTGTTTTATTGGAACAAGGAGTGCTTAAGTGGCAACTATTCAGTTTGGCCGCTATCGACATTACAAGGGCAATGAATATGAGGTGATCGATATTGCCCGTCACAGTGAGACCGAAGAAGAGATGGTGGTCTACCGAAAACTGTATGGCGACCACTCCCTGTGGGTTCGGCCGCTCGGTATGTTTGCCGAGTATGTGTCGGTAGATGGCCGGTCGGTGCCGCGTTTTGAGTGGATTGGGGAAATTTGAAAGTCGAACTTGCAAATTTTCCCAATTTTGCCCCAAGTGAGTGTAAATAATTATTTCGTGATTAATTTTAGCTTCAAATCATATTCAAAGAGGTATCCGTGGCACTAATCTCCTTGCGTTCCATAACCCTGGCCTTCGGCGGCCCCCCCATTTTTGACGGCATCAACCTGCAGATCGAGCCGGGCGACCGGCTCTGCCTGATGGGACGTAACGGCAGCGGCAAATCGACGCTGCTGAAACTGATCGGCGGCGAGTTGCCGCCGGAGAGCGGTGAGATCCAGCGGCAGCAGGGGCTCAAAGTGGCCCAGCTTACCCAGGATGTGCCGCAGGGGCTGTCCGGGAACGTTTTCGACGTGGTCGCATCCGGTATGGGTTCCGTAGCTGCGCTGCTGGCCGAATATCACCACGTCAGTCATGAAATGGTGCATGACCGGAGTGAGAAGCTGCTGGCACGGCTGGAAACGCTGCAAAAAGAGCTGGAGGAGAACGACGGCTGGAGCCTGCATCAGGAGGTGGAGCGGGTTTTGAACCGGCTGGATCTGGACGCCGAGGCGGAATTCACCGCGCTCTCGGGAGGGACCAAGCGCCGCGTGTTGCTGGCCCGTGCCCTGGTGTCAAACCCCGACATCCTCATTCTGGACGAGCCGACCAACCACCTCGACATCGACACGATCCTCTGGCTGGAGGAGTTTCTGGCCAGGAACGTCAGGACGGTGCTGTTCGTGACCCATGACCGCGCCTTTGCCCGGCGGCTCGCCAACAGGGTTGCCGAGCTTGACCGGGGGCGGATTTACGCATTCTCCTGCGGCTATGACGAATTCGTGGAAAGGCGCGAGGCGCTGCTGGAGGCCGAGATCTCCCGCCAGGCGCTGTTCGACAAAAAACTGGCCCAGGAAGAGGTCTGGGTCAGGCAGGGGATCAAGGCGCGCCGTACCCGCAATGAGGGGAGGGTCAGGGCGCTGAAGAAACTGCGCGAGGAATCCCGCCAGCGGCGTGAACGGCAGGGGAGTGCCAGGATCCAGCTGCAGGTGGCGGATCGCTCCGGAGCGCTGGTGGCCGAGGCGACCGGCGTGACCTTTGCCTATGACGGCCGGCCGATTGTCAGGAACCTCTCCACCACGATCATGCGCGGCGACCGGATCGGGATTATCGGGCCGAACGGTTCGGGGAAGACGACGCTGCTCCGCCTGCTTCTGGGCGAACTGGAATCTCAACAGGGGGAGATCAAGCTGGGCACCCGCCGCGAGGTGATTTATTTCGACCAGTTGCGCGAACAGCTGGATATGGACAAAAGCGTGCAGGAGAACGTGGGGGAGGGGAACGATACCCTGATCATCAACGGCCAGCAGCGCCATATCATCGGCTACCTGCAGGACTTTCTCTTCTCGCCGGACCGGGCCCGCTCTCCGGTCGGCATCCTCTCCGGGGGCGAGCGCAACCGGCTGCTGCTGGCCAAGCTCTTTACCAAACCTTCCAATATCCTGGTCATGGACGAACCGACCAACGATCTCGATGCCGAGACCCTCGATCTGCTGGAGGATCTGCTGATGGAATATCCCGGCACGCTGCTGCTGGTGAGCCATGACCGTGAATTCCTCAACAATGTCGTTTCGAGCACGCTGGTGCTGGCCGGCGACGGCACGGTGCGGGAGTTTGTCGGAGGGTATGACGACTGGCTGAGCCAGGCCGCGCTTGAGACCGCTACCGCAACCCAGGCGGCGCAGAAATCGGCCCTGGAAAAGGGAAAACCGCAGAAAGAAAAGGCCCGCAAGCTTTCATTCAAGGAGGAGCGTGAGCTGGAGGCCCTGCCGGAGCGGATCGCCGCCATCGAGAAGGAGCAGGGAGAACTGCACGCTCGCCTCGCCGATCCGGAATTCTACAAGAGTGCCGGCGGAGAGGTGGTCGCAGTTAATGCCCGCCTGGCCGTCTTGGAGCAGGAGCTGGAAGGGGCGTTCCTGCGCTGGGATGAGCTGGAAACGCTCAAGGGGTAGTTTGTTCTATTCCTTTACCGGCATCCGCAGCAGCAGCGCGGCCACCCCGAAGGCCGCCACGGTCAGCAGGGCGATCATCGCCGCCACCCCGTTCCAGCCGAAGTTTACCCAGAACAGCCCCCCCACAGTGCCGGAAATGCTTGACCCCAGATAATACGAGAACAGGTAGAGCGATGAGGCCTGGGCCTTGGCGGTCCGGGCCCGGCGTCCGACCCAGCTGGACGCGATGGCATGGGCACTGAAAAATCCGCAGGTAAAAACTCCCACCCCGATCACAATAACCGGCAGCGATCCGGACAGTGTGATCAACGTTCCCGCCAGCATTATCGACAAGGTCAGCCGGATCATGAAGGGGCGGCCAAAGCGGTGAATCAGGCTCCCGACGACTCCCGAGCTGAACGAGCCGAGCAGGTAGACCAGAAAGATCAGGCTGACCTGGAACTGGCCGAGATTGTAGGGCGCGGCCAACAGGCGGAAGCCGATGTAATTGTAGAGCGAGACGAAGCCCCCCATGGAAAGGAAGGCCAGCGCATACAGGCAGTGCAGACCGGGATCGTGAAGGTGCTGGTACAGTGAGGTGAACAGATAGCTCACCCGGAACGGCCGCTGGCGGAAATTGGTGGAGCGGGGGAGACTCTTCAGAAAGACCAGGCTGAGCAGCAGGCTGATAATACCGATCAGCGCGATGGCCGTATGCCACTGGATATACTCGCAGAGCAGCGCCGAGCCGATTCGCCCGGTCATCCCCCCCAGCGCGTTGCCGCTGATGTAGAGCCCCATGGCGTGGCCGATCGCCTGCGCATCCATTTCCTCCCCAAGATAGGCCATCGCCACCGATGGAACACCGGCCAGCACGAGTCCCTGAAACAGTCGCAGCACCAGCAGGGATTCAAACGAGTGGCTGAAGAGCGTGGCCATCGCCAGCAGCGAGGTCAGGAAGAGCGCCACCGTCATGACCGGGCGACGTCCCAGCGTTTCGGAAACGGTGCCCGCAAGCAGCATTCCCAGCGCCAGGGCGATGGTGGCGCACGAGAGCGGCAGGCTGGCTATGGCCGGCGAGACCCCGAACTCCCGGGCGAACAGCGGGAGGAGCGGCTGGACATCATAAAGGGTGACGAATGTGACGAATCCGGCAGAGAACAGCGCCACATTGATACGCCGGAACCTGGAGGTGCCGACCCGAACATGTCCTTCCGCAACAGCGGTCATTCTTTACCCCTTTCAGCGCTGGAACCCCCGTCAGTCAATAGCAAAAACAGAGGGAAAATGCCACCCGAAGTTTGCGTCGCAAGCTTGTCGAATGCAAGAATTAGGGTACTCTATTGACAATGAATCGTATTTGCGAGATTGTTTGCTCCGGCGGACAGAGATCAAGTCAAGCATGTCGGAGCAACACGTTCCGAATGTGCGGATTTTCCCCAGGGGGCGGACGTGAATGCATTACTGAAAACCTGTGGTCTGGCTGTGATTCCGGCGTTATTTCTGTTTATGTCCGGCTGTGCCGCTACCTCGACCTTTACCCCCTACCCACGCATAGTCCAGCCTCTCATCACCTCCATGACAAATCGCACCCCGATCGATCTGACGCAGTGCCTTCAGGAGGAATGCAAAAGCAAGGACCTGATACTCTACAACATGGAGCGGGGCCGGTACGCCCAGGTAATCGGCAACAGTGACGTCAGCATGGCCGACTTCAGGGCTTCGATGGAAAAAATCAGGGAGAATGACGAAAAAGCCCTGATCAGCGCTTCCGATATCGGTGCCAATGTGGCGGCCACACTGGTCAATGACAATGCGATCCCCTACGAGAGCGAGGGGTATGAACGGGTGCTGCTGCACCACTATCAGGCGCTCAACTATCTGAAGAAAAAGGATGTCGAAGGGGCGGGTGTTGAGGTCCGCCGTGCCAATGCCGAACAGAATGAGTCTCTGAAGCGTTTTGAGAAAGAGCTGGACGAGAGTCGTGAACTGGCTGAAGAGAAGAAGGTTGATACCAACGGCGTCTCCAGAATCGATACCCAGTACGCCCAGATGGACGAGGTGGCCGGCAAGGTAAAGAACTCGTTCCAGAATGCCTACACGTTCTATGTCTCCGGCTTTATCTATGAACTGCTCGGGCAGCCGAACGATGCCTATATCGACTACAAGAGGGCGCTGGAGATCTATCCGGAGAACGGGTATCTGCAGAAAGATGTCCTTCGTCTGGCGGCAAAACTCGACATGAGTGATGATCTTCAAGAGCTGAAGCAGCGCTTTCAGGTAGGCAGGAAACGGTTTGGCGATGAAAACGGCGCCGATTCCGGCGAGCTTCTGGTCCTGTTCGAGGATGGCTTCGTTCCCCAGAAACACGAGGTTAAAATCCCCATTCCGATCGGCAGAAGCGGACTTGTCTCCATTGCGTTCCCGATCTATCAGGTAAAGTGGTCGCCCCAGATCCCGCTGCGGATTCTCGACAAAAATGAACTCATCGGCAGCACCGAGCCGATCTGCGATGTTCGGGCATTGGCGGTCAAGGCGCTCAAGGAACAAGCGCCGGTGATCGCTACCCGTCAGATCATCCGGGCGGTGGCCAAAGGGGCGTCGTCGGCGGAAGCAAAAAAGAAAATGGGGGAATTCGGCCAATTTGCCGCAAATGTCTGGAATCTGGTCAGCGAAAATGCCGACTTGCGCAGCTGGCTCACCCTGCCGGCCAACGCCCAGATCCTGCGGACGACACTGCCGGCCGGCAGATACAGGCTGGCCCTGCAGCATCCGATGGCCGCGCTCCCGACGTATGCGGATGTCACCATAACGGCCGGCGGCAAATCGGTGTTACAGGTCGTTCGGGCCGGAGGACAGATCTATAGTTCAACCACCCAGTTCTAGTAAGCTCGTTAATCTGCTTATCCTGTTTGTAGGGGGAATATTTCCGGGTTGTACGACAGAATAGAGCTGTGGCGGCATCGATTGACCAGTTGGGACCGTAAACTACTAGGAGGAAGGAGACGGAGTGATGAACAGATATTTACGAGCGCTGTCCGCAGTATTTTTTGTAATTCTGATGTCGCCGCTTCTGACATCTGCCGCCGAACTAAGCAAGGGAGAGAAGGATACCATTTATATCGGTACTTTCAAGGTTCAGCCGTCAGTTACCGAAGCAGCGAATAAAAAGAATCGAATGACCGAGCTGAAGCAGGTATCCAATTCTCTGGAGAGCCAGTTAATTTCTGCGCTGAACGCCACCCGCGTGTTTCAGTTGGTGGAGCAGAGCAGCAAGGTTGATGTTGAACCGGAGCAGGAGGATGAGGCTGTGG
>DATNCC010000012.1:0-8805 GCA_035571735.1 Dongiaceae bacterium
CAGGATCAGGGCGGCGTTCTTCAGGGTGTCGAAGATTCCCAGCATCGAGTCTTCCACCGGCATAACGAAGCAGGCCGCCAGCTGCCCCAGCGGTTTGCCGGCATTCATGATCGCGGGGGAATTGGGGAGGAACCTGAGCGAGGAGATCAGGTCAAAAAAACGTTCCTCCCACAGGGCTGCGTTTTCGCCGTAAGACTCTTCCGCCGCGGCGATGGCACGGGCGATGCGCCCGAACATCTCGCGGGGGGATTCGATGATCCTGCCCCGGTCATCCTTCAGCAGGTAGCGGGCCTTCAGGACCGTGAGTGCGTTTGTCGAAAGTTCCATGCCTGGAAGTATAACTCAAATTTGAATTAATGCATTGAGACGGGGAGTTGTTGCGATGTTCCGGATATTAATTGAGGGGCGTTATTGAAGAATGTTCTGAAATATTATTTCGGCAGGCGGTGATCTTTCCAGGCCACCATAGCTATTCAGGTTTACGTATGTCAGCCACCATCTTGTCCACCAGAACCCAGTTGCGCTTGTAGTCCAGGTGGGTACCGCCGCTTTTTCGTATCAAACCGCTGATACAGCTGTTGATGCGTTCCTGATCCGTCTTGAGGATATGAATAAAACGAAATCCGCAGCGCAGCCCCTCGTCCACGGTCTGTTCCCAGGCGGTTTCCGCCAGGGCGCAGACCGGCAGGCCTTCATCAACTGCAATAAAAAACATTGAGAGCGGCGTCGGCCGGTTGTTTGCGTCAAGCGTAAGCCCGATACCGCCGGCGCTCAGGTTGATCTCGGTCTCCTGCATGACAAGCCCCGGCAGCTCGCCATTGGTGCGCAGAAGTTCCATGACCCGCTTCCACTCCTTTTTGAATGCTGCAAGCGGAAAGTTTCCGCGCCGTTGGAACAGCGGCGCCGAGAACTCGATACGGGGGACGATGCGGCGCTGAAACATCTCCAGCGTACCCTGCATGCGAAATTGAAAGACATTGCCGGCGGCGATGCCGGTCAGGTCGGCGAGTACCTGTATCCCGCTCCCCAGGGCCTCGCTTGTCAACTTGTAGGTTGCTTTACCGACTTCATCGTCATGGATACCGTTTCCGCCATGGGTGATCATGATTTCAAGCGTATTCATGCCGCTGGAGGTAACGACGCCGCTCAGCGACTCGTAGACATCGCTGTTGCGCTCCGCCGACATGTTGACCAGAAATACCTTCTGCCTCAGGCCGAAGTAGCGGCTGTAATCGTTTATGTTGGAAAGATGGGACATTTTGGCTGCCGGTGTTGTTGCCGGCTTCCTGACGGTACCGGCAACAGATATCAATATTGATTGGGAAATGTTGAATAGTAGCTCAAATCCGTTACAAATACCAGCCGGTCGAACTGTTTTTTTCGTGCCGGGTGAACCATCACCCGTTCAGCAGCTTAACCGTCGCCCTGCCGTCGGCATAATAGTCGATGATATTCAGGCAACCGTAGGTCTGCTCGATGTTGAACATCGCGGCCAATGGGGCACCGATGGCATTAAGCAGCACGATGCGATTGACCCCGCCATGCCCGACCACCAGCAGTTCCTCCCCCTTATGTCGTTCCACGATTTCGTTGATGACCGGCATGACCCGAGCCTCCACATCCCGCAGGTTTTCGCCCTGCGGCACCCGGAAATTGACCAGGTCGGCCAGCCGCGCCTGCCATTCATCCGGCCAGAGGGTCTGGATCTCCTGCCAGGTCAGCCCCTCCCAGATCCCGATGTTCAACTCGCGCAGTTCACGGCGGGGGGTCGGCTCTATGCCTGACGCCTGGCAGATGATGCCGGCACCGGTCGTACAGCGCGTAAGGTCGCTCGTATAGCAGGCCGTTATGTTCGCATCCGCCAGACGCTCCTTGAGGCGATGATACTGCTCGACACCGTAGTCGGTCAGCACAACGTCGGCCTGCCCGTTGTAACGCGGCTGATCGAAGCCGGCAACCTGGCCGTGGCGAATGAGGTAGATGCGGGTATGGGGTGTCATCGGCATTCTCCAGGCAAGGGTCAGTATCCGGTCAGCGGCACAGCCGAAATAACCAGCAGCGTCAGGATTTCATTGAGTTCGCTGATGCAGCCGATCGTATCTCCGGTCACCCCCCCGAGCTTGCGCTGGAAAAACGTACGACCGGCAAAGGTCAGCAGGCATACGGCGACGAGGGCGACGCCCCCCCCCTTGATGCCCAGCAGGTAACAGCCGGCGGAGACAGCCGTTGCAAACGCCAGGAAAAGCGCCGTTTTGCCCGTCCCCTGGGCGATTGCGGCTCCCAACCCGTCCTGCCTGGCATGGCGGGCACCGGTCATCGTCAGCACCTGACCAAAGCGGGCAAGGGCGGGAAAGAACAATAACGCCTGCCATTTGAACTCCGTAGGCACCGCCACCAGCGCCTGCCACTTCAGCAGCAGACCAAGCACCAGCCCGACCGCTCCGACCGCGCCCACCTGCGAATCCTTCATGACCGCCAGAAAGCGCTCCCGGCCGCCGCGGGCCGCCAGGCCGTCGCAGACATCCGCCAGGCCGTCCAGATGCAGCGCACCGGTGATCAGCGCCAGCAGGGTTATCAGCAGGGCATCGCAAAGGGGACGGACGATCCAGGGTGAAATCAGCCAGTTGGCCGCCGCCAGCATCCCGCCGATGGCGAGTCCCGCCAGCGGAAAAAACGCGGTGGCACGCCCCAGGTCTTCTTTTTCACAGCGCAGGCCGACGGGGAGCGGGATTATGGTCAGAAATTGGAAGGCGATCAGTAATAGGCGCATGTCACATCAATTACCACAGCGGAGTGGACCGGAACAGCAAAAAGTGACGGAAAGTAGATGCGAGGGGGATTTCTCACCGGACCGCAAGGATGGTCTGCAGTTGCCTGGCATATTCATGTTCTACCCGTGCAACCTGCTGCGGCGCTGGCGCCTGAGCGGCGCGGCAGAGCGACCGGAAGGCTTCCTTGAGAAGATCGTTGACAGCGCTGCCGTTGAAGTTGCCGGAGTGACACTTTGCCCCGCACTCCTCATCTGCCGTGGAACGTCTCTGCCGGATGCCGTCCACCGTGCTGAAGTAGTCCGCCGTCAACCGCCCCATGACCGCGCATACCACCCCGATCCGCTCATCCCGGAACCGGTAGCGGGCCTCGAACGGGAGCCGCTCGTCCACCACTAACCGTCCCTCCCGCCCGAAGCGCTCCCAGGCCGCCGAGCCGTGCAGTATGATCTGGTTATGGTAGAGCAGGTTGGCGGTCAGTTCATGGTCGGTCAGCAGCCCGAGCTCTTCAAGAAATGCGTAGTTTTCCTCCAGCTCGGCCAGCGACGAATCCGGTTCGAACATGATGAAGCCGAGATGCAACCGTATCCCGCTCTCCCGGACGGCCCGCACCCCGCGCCGGATCTGTTCGGTGCTGATCCGCTTGCCGATGCGTTCAAGCACCGTGTCCGAGCCGGACTCGATGCCGAGAAAAACGGAGGTCGCGCCTTGGGTGGCCAGAGTATTCATCAGCGTCTCATCGAAGCTGTCCACCCGTGTCTCGAAGCCGAAGGAGAGCCCGAAGCGCTCTGCCATCCGGCCGATCTCAAAAGCCCGTTCCCGCTCCCCCTCCCCTTGGCCGATGAAGGTCGGATCGATGAAGTAGAGACCCTTGATGTCGCGCCTGGGCAGGCGCGTTTCCAGTTCCCGCTCCAGTGAACCGGGATCCCGTACCCGGCGGCGGCTGCAGCCGTAGTAGCGATGGATGAAGCAGAAGCTGCATTTTCCGTAGCAGCCGCGGCTGGCGGCGATATTCAGGGTGGCATAGTTGCAGTTGGCGCCCACGTCTTCCGGCACCGGGAGCAGGGAGAGATCGGGGATCAGCGGGCGCGGCACAAATATCTCATCACGCAGGACGACACCCGGCAGCGTTTCCACCGTGCGCCGTTCGGCAAAATCATGCAGCAGATCGGCCAGCGTCGCCTCGAACTCACCGGCCAGTATGAAGTCGAGCTGTGGGGCGAACTGCAACAGGCGGCTGCGGGAAAGAGCGGGGAACAGTCCGAAGGCCCCCAGGGTAGCGGCGCTTTCACGGCGCAGCAGTTCAAGGACGCTGCGGACCAGCTCTTCATGCCCCCAGGAGTAGACCCAGTGGAAGAGGACGATATCGGCATCCTCGGCGAGAATACGGACCGCGATGACAGCCGTGTCCTCACCTCCGGAGGTAAAATCCAGGTATGCCGTCTCCCACCCGGCCCGGCGGGCAATAGCCAGGGCATAGCCGCTGTTCAGGCTGGCAGACAGCGGCGCATTGGCCACGTCGTTGTAATGCTCGATGGTCAGGGGGCGGGGATTTTCGACGATGACGATTTTCATGGCATTGGTTATCCGGGATATGAGCCCTTGTTACGGGATAAAAATTAAAGCCACCTCACTACGGGGCGGCTTCGGTCGAGAGAGATCCATTTACGGGCTATATCTATCGGTGCTTGAACCCAGTTGATATCCGGCTGAACCTTTTGGTCAGGTTCCTGGCTTTGCCTCTCAGCCGGGTGGCAGTGTTGACTACTGCCAGAAATCCCTTCCGGCTCTTGGTCTTTATGTTGCTATTCAATTTGCCGATAATTTCCTTAACATCTCTCATACTTGCACCTTCCTTTCCACATTAAGAGAATATTTCTCTCCCAACAAGTAATATTATAACAAATATCACATGGAAAATTCCAACGCTTTGTCAGCTCAATCCACCAGCAGCAACCCGACATACTGCACAAAATCCTCGTTGTTTTTCAGCGGGGCGACCGGAATGCCGCAGCTTTTCGCCAGGGCAAAGACATCGCAGCCGCACGATTCAAGCGACGGCCGCCGCTTTTCCGGAAAACGACACTTTATGTCATCACAACTCTCGCACCAGCAGCAGGGACCGCCGCTGAAGACCAGCGCCTTCTTGAACCCGCCCAGAAACGCCTCCCGCTCCAGATCCAGCAGCTTTTCCTGAAAATCCCTGAGCGGCGGCTGTCCGGCTACCAGCAGCGCCCGTGAGTAACATCCCAGCAGCTCCTCGAAGCCGTCCTGGTCCATCGAGTGTGGGGGGCAGCTCCACCGCTTGCCGTACTGCGAGCAGCCGTAGGCACATTTGGCCCGGACCCACGCCTCGCTGCGGATGCGGGTCGGGTCAAGCTCGACAGCAGCAAAGAAACCGAGGACATCGGCCCGATTTTTCAGCGAGAAAAGGGACGAGAATCCCTGATATGGCTGGTTGCGGCTGGCGACCATGGCCAGGGAGCGGGAGGGGAGTTCGAGAACCGCGTGGTGTTCGAGCCCGGCGTTCCGCAGCATCGCGGCGGTCTCGGCGGTGGTGTAGCTGCGGCCGTTCCAGGTGTTGACCAGCATGTGCAGATCATAAAGCGCGCCGAAGCTGTTGGCGTCCCGGAAGAAGTCGTGGACGACCAGCAGCCCCTCCTCCGCCAGCATCTCCGCGGCCTGCCGCAGCAGAACCTCGTTTTCGGCCGTACCGTAGCAGTGGCAGATGTTGGAGAGGAGCAGCAGATCGGCAGTTGCGCGATGACCGGCGACAAGACCGGCCAACTCCTCCCGGTCCAGGATGTTGCATGGGTGAAGGGTCAGGTTTTCCGGGATAGCACCGGTAGCAGCTTGAGAACAGACCTCCGGCAGGTCGCAGGCGATGCCGTGCCACCGGGAATGCCGCGCCAGAAACTCGCGCAGATAGGTGCCCTCCCCGGCCCCGATATCGATGATGGTGCCGCTCTCCGGCAGCAGCGTGAGCGCATCCCATAACTCCCGCGAACGGACCCGCGCCGCCTCGGTCATGGCCTTCTGGAAGAGCTGCAGCCGCTCCCGGTAGTCAGCGATTGACTGTTCGCCGATCAGCGTTCCCTGTCCCTCATGGAGCACCGTTCCCAGCTGGCCCCACTTCTCCATCAGAACCGGTTCGAACTCGATAACATGACGCTGGCTGGTGGGGCTCGTCCGGCTGAGGTAGCTCCTGCTGAAACGCGACATAAAGAGTCGCCCGTCATACCGCTCCAGCAGCCCGGTATTTACCAGCAACTCGATGAAGCGCCCCCCCTCAACCGTTTTCATGCCGGTCGCTGCCAGCAGCTCCTCAGATGTACGCTCCCTTTCCTCCAGCAGGTCGATCATGCCGGATTTCAGCGCCTCGGCCATGACGCAGAACATGCGGTAGCCGCCGGTCAGGTCGCAGAAGGTGCTGTAAGAATTGTCGGAGGGGAGGATTTTTGTCAAATCTTGTCGCCCCTCAAATCGCAGGCAAACAGTTTACCCGCTCCGCGCGAGGCGCAGAAATCGCCGCACATCGTACAGGTATTCTCGTCCTCCGGGGTGCGGCTGGCGCGGATGGCGCGGGCGTCCTCCGGGTAGAGCGCCAGCTGGAACTGTTTCTCCCAGTTCAGGTCGCGTCGCGCCTTCGACATCTCCTTGTCCCGCTGGCGCCCCTTCTCGGGATACTTGTTCATGTCGCCGATATAGGCGGCGATCTTTGCCGCCTTGACCCCCATCCGGACGTCCTCCTCATTCGGGAGCGCCAGGTGCTCGGCCGGGGTGATGTAGCAGATCAGGTCGGCGCCGAAGCGGCTCGACTGGGCCGCACCGATGGCGGCGGTGATGTGGTCGAAGCCGGGGGCCACGTCGGTGGCTATGGGCCCCAGCATGTAGTACGGCGCGCCGCCACTCATCCTTTTTTGCAGCTGGATGTTCCCCTCGATCTCGTCCAGCGGCACGTGTCCCGGCCCCTCCACCAGCATCTGGCACCCCATGTCGCGGCCGATCTCGGCCAGTTCGCAGTTGAAGATCAGCTCCTGGATCTGGGCCCGGTCCGAGCTGTCATGGATCGCCCCCGCCCTGAGGCCGTTGCCGAGCGAGAGGACCGTGTCGTATCTCTTGAGGATCGAGACCACCCGATCGAACTTCTCGTAGAGCGGGTTTTCACGGTTATTAGCCATCATCCAGGCCACCATCGAGACCCCCCCCTTGGAGACCAGCCCGCCGTAGCGGTAGCCCTGTTTGCGCAGCCGCTCGATGGTGCAGAGGTTGATGCCGCAGTGCACCGCCATGAAGGCCATGCCGTCGGCGCACTGCCGCTCGATGATGTCGAAGAGCATCTCCTCGTCCAGCCTGTTCGGGTCGCCGTATTTGCGGGCCGCCTCGCAGAACGCCTGGTAGAGCGGCACATTGCCGACCGGCAGGTCAACGGCGGCGATCACCTCGCGCCGGACGCGATCCAGGTCGCCCCCCACGGAGAGCTCCATCAGGGTGTCGGCTCCGGCCTCCTGTGCCGCCAGCGCCTTGGCTATCTCGGCCCCGTAGTCGATGATGTCGGAGGAGGTGCCGATAGAGGCGTTGACCTTGGTGGAAAGCCCCTTGCCGATGCCGGCGATGCGGGCCGGCTTGCGGTTGTGGTTCCAGGGGATAACGATTTTTCCTTCGGCCACCATAAGGCGGATGTACTCCGCATCAAGCTGCTCGTTAACGGCTACGGACTGCATCTGGGGGGTGATGATACCCTGGCGGGCGTATTCTATCTGGGTCGGCATCTGTTCAATCCTTTTTCAGTTTTAGTGACATCCTTCGTCCTTCATCCCTGCCTGTTCATCCCTGCGATACACCCGCCTGCTCGAAAGTCGCCATCTCCTTCAGCACCTTCACTCCCGCCTCGATCAGCGTCATCGCCAGAGCGGCCCCGGTCCCTTCGCCGAGGCGAAACTTGAGATCGAGGATCGGTTCGACGCCGATCCTCTCCAGCATGAAGCTATGGCCGATTTCCACCGACTCATGGGCGGCGAAGATGTAGTCACGCACATTGGGGTGCAACTCCGAGGCGATCAGTGCTCCGGCCGTGGAGATAAAGCCGTCGATCACGACCGGAATCGAGTTGGCGGCGCACCCGAGCACCAGACCGGCGATGGCGGCAATTTCCAGACCGCCGACCTTGACCAGCACATCGAGCGGGTCGCCGGGGTCCGGCTTGTTAAGAGCCAGCCCCTGCTCGATGACGCGGATCTTGTTGACCAGCGCCTCGTCGCCGATGCCGGTGCCGCGATGGGTCACCTCCGCCACCGTCTTGCCGGAGATTGCCGCGATGATGGCCGATGACGGCGTCGTATTGCCGATCCCCATCTCACCGGTACCTACCAGTCCCACCCCTTCGGCGCGGCACTGCTGCGCAAGCTCGATGCCGACGTGAAGAGCCGCAAGAGTCTCATCGCGGGTCATCGCCGGACCTTTGGCGAAGTTTTTCGTGCCGCGGGCCACTTTTTTATGTATCAGCCCGGCAATGCCCCCAAACTCATAATCGACGCCGACGTCGACGACCCGCACCTCCGCCCCGACATGCCTGGCCAGCACATTGACCCCGGCGCCGCCGGAGAGAAAATTCAGCACCATCTGCGGGGTGACTTCGCGGGGATACAGCGAGACACCCTCTTCCGTGACACCGTGGTCACCGGCAAAGGTGAAAACGACCTTCGTGGAGACGTCAGGATCCGGATTGCCGCTGATGGCGACGATGCGGCGGGCAAATTCTTCCAGCCGCCCCAGTGAACCGGGCGGCTTGGTCTTGTTGTCCAGCCTGGCCTGTGCCTGCTGCAGCAGTTCAGGGCTGACCGGCTTGATGCGTTTAAGGGTAGATTGTACGATGTCCATGTCAATTCTCCTTTTCCATATTATTTCAATCGTATCGGAATCCCGCTGATGACTGCATGCGCCTCGTCTGCCGCCTCCGCCAGGGCCTGGTTCGCCGTTCCGGCGATGTCCCGGAACATCCGCGCCAGGCTGTTGTCCGGGACGATCCCCATGCCGA
>DATNCC010000013.1:0-2331 GCA_035571735.1 Dongiaceae bacterium
GTCTGCATACCATCTCCACCCACGAGCACAACGGCCACACCGGGGCCGAGAGCGACGGTTTCACCAACGCCTTCTTCTTCCCGGGGCAGTTCTACGATTACCGCTGGCCGATGGAGCTCGCCGGCTACGACACCATCAACACCACCGCGAGCGATCCGAGGGCTGCCTTCCCATGTGCGCCGGGTGAAACTCTCTTCGTGAACGATGCCAACCCCGGCCTGAAGAGCTGCGAAAACGGGTCCATCAAGATCCGCGGTGACTGGCGTGAAATGATGAGCACCCACTGGTTCCACGACCACATGCTCGACTTCACCGCCCAGAACGTCTACAAGGGGAACGCCGCGATGATGAACTTCTACAGCGCCCTGGATCGCGGCAATGAAGCCGTCGACGACGGGGTCAACCTCCGTCTGCCGAGCGGCACGGCCCTGCCGTGGGGAAACCGCGACTACGACGTCAACCTGCTGGTCGCCGACAAGGCATGGGACAAGGAGGGGCAGCTCTGGTTCAATATCTTCAACCTGGACGGCTTCATCGGCGATCAGGTGCTGGTGAACTTGACCTGGCATCCCTACCTGGACGTGCGGGCGCGCAGCTACCGGTTCCGCATCCTGAACGGCTCGGTATCCCGCTACTTCGCAATTGCGCTGGTGCATCAGGTTAACGGCAATACAGGAGAGCTCCCCGGCCCTCCGGGTTCCGGCGTCTCCTACAACCGGGTACCGTTCCACATGATCGCCAATGACGGCAACCTCATGGAACACACGGTGGCCTTCGACAGCAGGATGGACGAGAACCATAACGCCATCCTCCCGGTTCAGGGGATTGCCGAACGCTATGATATCATCGTCGACTTCAGCAAATACGGCGTAAAGCCGGGAGACAAGCTCTACTTCGTCAACACGCTTGAGCATACGCGCGGACGGCGCCCGGGGGCACAGATACCCCTCGATGCGATCCTGTCCGAACAGTACAAGCCGGTAATGGTGCTCGATGCCAACGGTGCCCCGCTCAAGTGGGTTGGCGGCGACCCGGCTGTCGGCAGGTTCCTGGAATTCCGCGTTCATGCCTACGAGGGCCAGGACCTCGCCATGAATCCGGCCGATTTCGAACCGGGCAAGAAAGTCATGATCCCGCTGACCATCCATCGTGACGACCCGGCCGATCAGGCCAAACTGGCCAAGGCGACTCATCATACCTTCCAGTTCGCCCGTTCGAACCCCACCGACGAAGTCCGCTGGACCATCAAGACCGATGGCGGCGGCGGCTTCGGCATGGATCCGCGTCGAATCTCGGCGGCACCGCAGCTTTCAACAGGTCCGACCGAGGCCGGCTTCAGCGGTGAAGGGACTCTGCAGGTCTGGAGTATCCTTGGACAGAACGGCTGGAGCCATCCGGTCCACGTCCACTTCGAGGAAGGGGTCATCCTGACCCGTGGCGGAGTAGCACCACCCGAATGGGAAAAATGGGCTCGGAAGGATGTCTATCGGGTCGGCGCCGAAGCTGACAGCACCGACAGTATCGAGATGGCCATCCGGTTCCGCGAGTTTGCCGGGACCTACATGGAGCACTGCCACAACACCCAGCACGAGGACCACTCCATGCTGCTGCGCTGGGACATCGAACGTCCGGGCCAGGTTCAGCTGATGCCGGCACCTATCCCCACCTGGGATGGGGTTGAATACGTCGACTCGGCTGCACTGCCGACCTTCAGGACCGGTGACGGGATTGGACCGAAGATTCCGATCCGATAGGGCAGAGATGATAGAGGGAGGGACTGAAAGGGGTCGTGATGATGCGGCCCCTTTCTTTTTGTTCTTTACGAAAGTTCGTGGAGGAAAGCTGCTTCCGCAGCCTAGTCCGTTTCGGTCGAGCCCAAGCTGCGGACCTTGACCGACTGTCGCCCGAACTCCATTTTTGCTGATTTCAGTATGGTAAGCAATGGCTGCCTCAGGCGGGTGTCCGCTCGCCGCTTGGGCTTTTTCCTCCACTCCCGAGACTACGGCAGCAGCTTTCCTTGTGAAAGGTCCGGCTATTGTATTGTGTTTCCCAGCCGGTATACTTCATATCACAGTTCCTGAGAAAAATAATCAAGAGGAGGGTTCACATGAGGCTTAAATGTGCCTGCTTAGTTGTCGTTGCTGTTTCTATGCTGGCCAGTTGGGCGGTTGCTGCCGGAACAGACAAGGCTGGCCCGGCAGAGGGCTATACCATCCACGTTTTGGCCCCTCACCAGATGGAGGACGGCACCGTAGGGGGACCGTTTCATCATTACTGCAAACCGGTGCAGAAGGGGATGATTTTCCAGTGTCTGCTGTTCAAGTCAACAAA
>DATNCC010000014.1:0-2282 GCA_035571735.1 Dongiaceae bacterium
GGCAGCAAAGTCGAGTTCCCCGTTCTTCGCATAGGCGGCGAGGTTCAGCGAGCCGAGCACGCACGCCTCGTACGGGAGCAGGGGCTGCTCCCCGCAGGGGTTGGTGCTTTCAAAGTTGCCGATCAGCGGCGTCGGATTGGCCCGGTTGATGCGATCGATGAAGACCAATCCCGGATCGCCGGTTTGCCAGGCGCTCGCCACAATCTCGTCGAACACCTCCCGTGCCCGCAGCTTCCCGGCCTCCCGGCCGGAGCGGGGGTTGATCAGGCTGTATTCGCCGTCATAGCGCAAGGCTTCCATGAAAGCATCGGTCACCGCCACCGAAATGTTGAAGTTGGCCAGTTCATCGGCGGTACGCTTGACGCGGATGAATTCGATGATATCCGGATGGTCGATGCGAAGCATCCCCATGTTGGCACCGCGCCGTGCACCACCCTGCTTGATCACGTCGGTGGCGGTATTGTAGATCTTCATGAAGGAGACCGGACCGCTGGCGATCCCGCCGGTTGAGCGGACGATGTCGTCACGGGGGCGCAGCCGCGAGAAGGAGAAGCCGGTGCCGCCGCCACTCTGCAGGATCAGGGCGGCATTCTTCAGGGTATCGAAAATCCCCTGCATCGAATCCTCCACCGGCAGGACGAAACAGGCTGCCAACTGCCCCAGGGGCTTGCCTGCGTTCATGATGGCAGGCGAATTGGGAAGAAACCGCAGCGAGGAGATTAGGTCGAAGAAACGCTCTTGCCACGGAGCGGGGTTTTCGCCGTAAAGCTCTTCCGCAGCGGCAATGGAACGGGCAATGCGCCCGAACATCTCGATCGGAGATTCGATGATCTTTCCCTGATCATCCTTCAGCAGATAACGGGCTTTCAGGACTTTGAGTGCATTTGGCGACAGTTCCATGGCTGCAAGTATAGCTCATGATTTGAATAGTGCATTTCCATCGATGCTCAGGCGAGAGCTTGGGCACATTTGACCATTACCGGGATTGTCGTAGAATTCAATTACCGCACAATCAAAACGAAAAGAGATCTGCATGAAGGTAGAGAACATTTGTGCACAATCGATCATGCTTGCCGTACTGGCGGGGCTGATACTCATCACCCCCCTCCTCCGGGCCGCTGACATTTTCCAGGAGCAACGGCGGACGATGGTGGTCCGCGACATCCAGGGGCGCGGGGTACAAGACCGGCAGGTGCTCGCAGCCATGGGTAAGGTTCCCCGCCATCTGCTCGTGGACGAACGCTACCGGTACGACGCCTACGCCGACCATCCCCTGCCGATCGGCGAAGGGCAGACGATTTCCCAGCCCTACGTTGTGGCGTTGATGACCGAGACACTCAAACTGAAACCCACCGACCGGGTCCTGGAGATCGGGACCGGCTCCGGCTACCAGGCGGCTATCCTCGCGGAGATCGTAAAGGAGGTCTACAGCATCGAGATCCGCAAAAAGCTGGCCGAGCAGTCAGCGGCAAAACTGAAGGAGCTGGGCTACGCCTCGGTACGGGTGAAGTACGGCGATGGCTACTTCGGCTGGGAGGAACACGCTCCCTTCGATGCCATCATCATCACCGCCGCGGTGAACCATATCCCTCCCCCTCTGATCCGGCAGCTCAAGGAGGGGGGAAGATTGATCCTACCACTGGGAAGCACGGTTTTCTACCAGACCCTTACTCTGGTGACAAAGGGCAAAGGGGGAGAGCTGGACGTCCGGCAGCTCGATCCGGTCGCCTTCGTGCCGATGACCGGCGAGGCGCAGCGGAAGCGGTAAGTTCATCCGGATCGGCGAAGTTCCCGGCCGAGCAGAAGCGATGCCAGGAAATAAGCCGCAGCGCCGATCAGGAACACCCCCCGAAATCCGATTGCCATGGCGGTCATGATCGCCAGAAGGGGGGCAAGAACCGACACAGTGCCGTTGATGGACCATGCCCAGGGGATCAGTCCCGGCGCCGTCCGACCGAGAAGGCGGAGTCCGGCCGGGAAAGGAATCCCCATGAAAGTGCCGGGAAGCGCCGTAAGAAGGCAGAAAAACGCACCGCGGTACGGGAGCGGCCACGGCTGGACTAAATCGATCAACCATGGCAGGGACACGGCGCAGAGCAGCACGAGAAATGCGAGAGCAAGCAGCATGGACGGCCGCTCCAGCATGGAGAAACGCTGACCCAGCAGGCTGCCGAATCCGGAGCTGACCAGGAGCGCCGCGAGGACCGCAGCCATCGCGACCGGAGGGTGTTCGAGAGGAAGGATCAGCTTCTGGATCAGTGCCACCTCCACAAACATGTAGG
>DATNCC010000015.1:0-38897 GCA_035571735.1 Dongiaceae bacterium
GGTGTTGCGGTCGCCGGTGAAATTGATCCCGGTAATCAGGCCGCAGTTGTAGTTCCCCCCCTGTGCCGTCTGGGTGGACTCCGAGTGGTCGTGCATCGGGTAGCACTGAGGCGACATCTGCGCCGAGATATCGATCACCCCCGCCTTGGTCCCTTTCGGCGGCAGGAAGGTATTCAGTTCCTCTACCGGCGGCCAGACCGGATGGGCTGTTGAGCCGACGACACCGGGGGCCGGAGGGTTTTCCACCGAGACAAGCGGCGTATCGGCCCGTCCCACTCCCCCGACATTGGGAATATCCGGCGGCCTCATGTAGGGCAATACGAAATCCATCGTTTCCGAAGGTCGGGAGGTAAAGGTGTCGCCCCACAGGACATTATCCTGAACCACGCCGTTGACGCTGGGCACATAGACGTGGTTCGCATGGATATGCATCGAATGGGTCATGAGGCCGGCATTCAGGATGCGGACCAGAGTCGGCTCCCCTACGCGGTGCATGGGACAGATGTAGGGATTGTTGTGGGCAAAATGTCCCGATTGGCCGGAGATCGTGAAGAACTCCGGTTTGCGGTTCAACCCGTCAGCCCTGAAGGGGTCATGCTGGAACGCCTCCAGGAAGTTGGCCGGGATGCGCACCCCCATGCCCGGACTGGTGTTCCCTACCTCGGCAAATAGTCGCGAACTCGCCTCGTGGAGCAGCCAGACATGCTGGCGGAAGGGGACGGTATCCGTGGACGGGTCTCCCTCTTCCCAGGCCAGGCCGGGCCAGTGGGGAGCGCTGCCGAAGTCATCGAACAGCTGCTGCACCGCCGCAGTGGGATGGGCGTAGGGGGTGAACTTGTGCCCCGCCAGCGGCGCTCCCGGCATGACGATGAATGCGCCATGCAGCCCCATCACCCGGTTCACCGGAGCGTTCAGATTGTCGTAGTAGAGAAAGCTGCCGGTCTTGGTAGCCGTAAAGGTAAATTTGCCGGTCGCCCCCGGCATGACGGGACCGCTGTCAAAGATCCCCGGAATGAACAGGGAATGAGGTTCGTCGAGCTTGTTGGTCAGCGTGAGGCTGATCATTTCCCCCTCGGTGACGAAGACCATTGGTCCCGGGATATCGGGGGGCAGTTCGGGAATATTGCTTTTGTAGATCCAGAAATAGCATCTGGCGTCGTTGATTGCGTTATGAGTCACCATCTCCTTCATGGCGTCGGTGATGGTTATATCCAATACCGGGTCCAGAACTGGAGTCCCTTTGGGCAGCCAGTGCGTGCAACCACCCAGATAGAGGGCCGCCAACCCGCCCGCACTGTACTTGAGAAATTCCCGTCGATCGATGCTTCTCATAACATCGCCTCCCTTCTCGTGCGCGTCTCTTGCAGACACCACGCTCTGGGATTTCTCTTTTTCTATCTACCCGTATTCTACCACCATCAGCCTCTTATGTAATTGCAGATGTTGCTCATGTTTGCAGGACAAAAGGTGTTATAATCACGACAGGTATGGATCAACTAATGGGGAGGTAATTGATGAAAAGTGCGGGGATGTATGCGGCCTTGTTGACGGCAGTTCTGTTTCTTTTCAGTACCGCACCGGGATGCGCCGGCAAGCGGGAATCAGCGGTAGCTGCCGGACAGGCGGGGCCGATAAAGGTTTATTCGTATGAGAAAAGGGGTTTTGTCATGAGCGAGAAAATCTTGAAATCGGAAGCCGAATGGAAAAAACAGCTGACGCCGGAGCAGTTCGAAATTTTACGGAAAAAAGGGACTGAACCGGCAGGCACGGGGAAGTATGCATATAATCACGAGCATGGCGTGTACCGTTGCGCAGGTTGCGGACTGGACCTGTTCCGCTCGGAAGACAAGTATGAGTCCGGTACCGGATGGCCGAGCTTTTTCGCACCTATTTCTCCCGAAAACATTGCCACGGCTGCTGATAACAGCCTGTTTTCACGGCGAACGGAAGTGTTGTGCCGTCGTTGCGGCGGACATCTTGGCCATGTGTTCGACGACGGCCCCAAACCGACCGGGTTGCGCTACTGCATGAACTCGGCGGCACTGGATTTTGTCGCGAGCGGGAACTAGTTGCATGGAAGGTGTGACATGAAAAGATTAATTTCACTGGTGTCGGGGGTATGGCTGGTCATGCTGCTGGCCGGAGGCGTAATCGCTGCCGAGCTCGACAAGGCGATATTTGCCGGGGGCTGTTTCTGGTGTATGGAAGCGCCCTTCGACAAACTTCCCGGAGTGGTCTCCGTTACCTCCGGATATACCGGCGGACATACAAGGAACCCGACCTATGGGGAGGTGTCTGCCGGAGGCACCGGTCATGCCGAAGCGGTGCAGATCGTGTATGATCCGTCCAAAATCTCCTATCCGGCGCTCCTTGCCGTATTCTGGCACAATATCGATCCGACCGTTACCGATCGTCAGTTCTGCGACACGGGTCATCAGTACCGCGCCGCGATTTTCTATCGCGGAGAGCAGCAGCATGCATCCGCGCTGCAGTCAAAGGTTGCGCTCGAAAAGAGCAGGCAGTTCCGGGAGCCGGTTGTAACCGAGATAACACCGGCAACGGAGTTCTATCCGGCTGAAGAGTACCACCAGCACTACTATAAAAAAAATCCGCTTCGCTACAAATATTACCGGGGCGGATGCGGTCGGGATAAAAGGCTGAAAGAACTGTGGGGTGCCGACGCCGGCCACTGACAGCCTCGCAACGAAATGTCAATAATACGACACGTTCAATAGTTTGACGCGTTCGAATAGTGAGGCCTCGGACCGCTTGCAATAGTGTGACGGCGGTATTCACAGGTCCGCCCCCTTGTCGGCAGTAAACGCAGGAAACATGGGCACCTGCGGCACGGAAAATGCAAGGACAAGCAGTTCGGTACTATACAAGGCAAGGTGGCTGACAGATAACTATTTATGGCTAATGGTTCAGTAGAAGCGATAGAGTTGCGCGGATTCCGTAAAAACTCGGACATATATGTTGCCCTGGGTTTGATCGGCATCCTTGCTTTGATGATCATTCCCCTTCCGGCGTTTGTACTTGATATTTTTCTTGCCGCAAATATAACGGTTGCCCTGTCGATTCTGCTGATTTGTCTCTATACGATACAGCCGCTCGATTTTTCGGTGTTCCCCTCCGTGCTGCTGGTCACTACCCTCTTCAGGCTGGCCCTGAACATCGCTTCGACCCGTCTGATACTGCTGCATGGCAGCGAGGGAGCCGAGTCGGCCGGCGCGGTTATCAAGGCGTTCGGGCAGTTTGTTGTCGGCGGCAATTACATTGTCGGAGCGGTGCTGTTTCTGATTCTTGTTATCATAAACTTTGTGGTCATCACCAAAGGCGCCGGGCGCGTCGCCGAGGTCGCCGCACGTTTTACGCTGGATGCCATGCCGGGCAAGCAGATGGCGATTGACGCCGATCTCTCGGCCGGCCTGCTGACCGATAAAGAAGCGAAGGTGCGGCGCCTGAAAATATCCCGTGAGGCCGACTTTTACGGTTCCATGGACGGTGCCAGCAAGTTCGTGCGCGGAGATGCGGTCGCGGGAATCATGATCGTCCTGGTAAATATTTTCGGCGGCTTGATCATCGGGGTCTGGCAGCAGGGTATGCCGCTCATGAACGCTCTCTCCAACTATACGCTGCTGACCATCGGTGAGGGTCTGGTCGCCCAGATACCGGCTCTCGTTATTTCAACGGCCGCCGGTATTCTTGTGACCCGCTCCGCGGATGAAAACAGTTTCGGCCAGGAACTCACCGGCCAGTTCATGAACTACCCCAAGGCGTTTTTTGTTGCCTCCGGAGTCATGTTTCTGTTTGCGCTGATTCCGGGACTTCCGCATTTTGCCTTTTTACTGTTATCGGGTGTTACGTTTCTGATCGGCAAGATGGCTCGCGAGAAGGCAGAGGTTATTGAAGAATCTGCAATCGCTGAAACATCCGCCGGTGAAGAGTCTATCGATCAGGCGTCAAATATCCGGCCTCTGGATGTTCTGGAGCTTGAAGTCGGTTATGGCCTGGTTCCGATGGTTGATGCCGCACAGAATGGCGAACTGCTGGAACGAATCCGCTCCATTCGCCGTCAGACCGCACAAAAAATGGGTTTTGTCGTTCCGCCGATCCATATCCACGACAATCTGCAGCTCAAACCGTATGAGTACAATCTGTTGATTCGCGGCGCGCGGGTGGGGGGGAGCGAGCTGACCGGCCAGTATCTGGCCATGGATTCCGGCGCAGTTACGGACAACTTGCCCGGCATGGCCACCAAAGAGCCGGTGTTCGGGCTGCCGGCGGTCTGGATACGGAGTGAAGATCGCGATCAGGCACAGATCAACGGGTACACGGTGGTTGACAGCACGACTGTGGTTGCCACCCATATAAGCGAAATTATCAAACGCTACTCTCATGAGCTGGTCGGTCGGCAGGAGATGCAGCAGCTTCTCGACAATGTTGCCGTCACGGCTCCCAAGGTGGTTGACGAACTTATACCGAACCTGCTTAACCTCGGAACTGTGCTGCGGGTAGTCAAGAGCCTGCTCAAGGAAGGGGTGTCGATACGCGATATGCGCACCATCCTGGAAAGCCTGGCCGACTATGCTTCGCTTACCAAGGACCCCGATGTGCTTACCGAGTTTGTCCGGCAGGGGCTTGGAAGATTTATCGTGGACCAGTACAAGCTGGACGATGAAACCCTTTTCCTGGTAACGATTGACCGGGAAGTCGAGGATATGATCGCAGAGGCGATCCAGCCGTCCGACCAGGGTAGTTATCTGGCAATAGAGCCGGCCATTGCCCAGCAGATCATTACGTCGGTCCGAAGCGTGTCGGAACGGTTCGGGATGAGCGGCGCCCAGCCGCTGCTTCTGGCCTCTCCGTCGATCCGCCGTCACGTCCGGAAGCTGATCGAGCGTTTTGTACCGCACATGGCGGTGTTGTCACACAATGAAATACCTCAGAATGTTAAAATCCAGTCTCTAGGGGTGGTAAGTTTAAATGCTGGTTAAAACATTTCAAGCGGAGAGTATGCCGGAAGCGTTGCGCATGGTGAAGGCCGAACTGGGGCCCGATGCGATGATACTTTCGACAAAAAAAGAGAAGACCGGCGGCTTTCTGGGTTTTTTCAGCAAACAGGTCTATCGTGTAACGGCGGCGATTGATCCGGTTCGAAAACCGGCCCCGCCTCCCTCTGCACCGGTCGTTTATCGTGAAGCGCCGCCGCGCGAACGGACAGCCCGCGAGGAGATGGAAAGTTCGATGCTGGCCCCACTGGCACGGGAACTGAAAGATCTGCGCGAAAAAGTGGAATCTCTGGCCCGACGGGAGGAGGAATTGCGCCTGGAGGCGAAGCCGGATACCGGAGCTGAAGCGGAAGATCAGCAGGATACCGGCATAAACCTCAAAAACATTCCCAGGTCGGATCTGGAGGAAATAAAAAAGCTGCTTCTTGCCACGTTGGCAAAAAGCCAGGAGGGGGGCGCCAAGGACGTTCAATGGCCGGCGATCACGGAAGAAGCCGCTCTGAAGGGGCAGTCGGGTGCTGATCTGCTCCCGGAGGATTCCCCTCTGGCCAGGGAACTGGCGGCCAGCGGTGTTTCGACCGAACTGATCAGGAAAATAATCGATACCCTCAACACACTGCCGCTGCAGAGCGGCAGTCAGACCGTCAAGGGACGGCTCGGCGAGACACTCGGACGCCTGATCAAATTCGCCGGAACGCTCAAGCTGAAAAAGAACTCTCCCCGCATCATCGCCCTGGTCGGGCCGACCGGTGTCGGCAAGACGACAACCACCGCCAAGCTGGCCGCAATGTACGCTCTCAATAAAGGCAACAAGGTCGCGCTGATTACCATGGACATTTTCAGGGTGGGGGCTGTCGAACAGCTTAAAACCTACTCACGCATCATGGGGATTCCGCTGGAGGTCGCTTCGACTCCCAAAGAGCTTGAAAAGGCGGTTGAAAAGCATTCGGCGTGCGACCTGATTTTTATCGACACCGCGGGGCGCAGCCACAAGGACAAGGAAAAGCTTGATGAAATGAAAAACTTTCTGGAAGACAAAATACCGATGGAGGTCTACCTCTGCCTTTCGGCCACCACCAAGGATCGTGAACTGGAAGAGATTTTGAACCGTTTCAGAATTTTTCAGGTGAGCAAGGTTGTGTTTACAAAAATCGATGAATGTGAAAGTTTCGGGAATATGATCAATCTTTTGATGAAGGATAATTTGCAGATTGCCTATTTTACAACCGGCCAGCGTGTACCCGAAGATATCGAAATTGCGACACCGGCGAAGCTGGCTGATATGATCTTTCGTGAGGGGGTAGAATGAGCACCGTACCAGGAACGGGCGACCAGGCTGATACCCTCCGCCAGATGGCTCGCACAGCTAAAATGAATCACAAGGCCGAATCCTCTCCAGCGGGCGGGTTGGCCGACCAGCAAGGCATCAGGGTTATCTCGGTCACCAGCGGCAAGGGTGGCGTCGGCAAGAGCAACGTTGTCTCCAATCTCGCCATCGCCCTTTCAGCCCAGGGAAAAAAAGTGCTGTTGATCGATGCAGACCTGGGACTCGGCAATCTCGATGTCCTGCTGGGCCTCTCGCCGATTTACAACCTCAATCATGTCCTGAATGGAGATAAAAGCATCATCGACATCCTGATTGACGGGCCTGCCGGCATCAAAATCATCCCGGCCGGTTCCGGAGTTCAGGAATTGACCAGCCTGGGGCAGCATGAAAAGCTGAAGCTGCTTGACGAGCTGGATATGCTGGAAGAACAGTTTGACATAATGATTGTCGATACCGAGGCGGGCATATCGGAGAACGTCACCTACTTTACCGTCGCCGCACAGGAGATCTTTGTCGTGGTCACGCCCGAGCCGACCTCCATCACCGATGCCTACGCCCTGATCAAGCTCCTGGCGACACGCTATTCGGAACATCATTTCAAGGTACTGGTCAATATGGCCAAGGACAGCGAGGATGCGCTGGAGGTTTTTCGCAAACTGGCCAACGTGGCCGGCCGTTTTCTTGACATCTCGCTCGACTACCTCGGATGCGTCGTCAAGGATGAAAAGGTTGTAGAAGCGGTCAAACGTCAAAAAGCCGTCACCGAACTTTTTCCCGATTCAGAGGCGGCTCAATGTTTTGCCACAATTGCAAAGAGGGTTATTGAAAACAAGCGACAGAATCGGGTCAAAGGCAATATCCAGTTTTTTTTCCGCAGGATGCTTGATAATGCAGGAGGAAACTAAGCTGATGGCTGAGGGGAGCGGTCTCGATCCGGGCGCATGTCTTTCTGCCGATCGTGAGCAGCTGATACTGGAGCATATTCCACTGGTGCGCTACCTGGTCGCCAGGATATCGGCCAAACTTCCACCGCACCTTGACCTGCAGGATTTGATGAGCTCGGCCATGATTGGCCTGATAAATGCAGCCGACCGTTTCGATCCCTCCCGGGGTGTGCTCTTTAAAACCTTTGCCGAACAGCATGTCCGCGGAACTATTCTGGATGAGCTCCGTTCCTACGACGTTCTCAGCCGCTCCATGCGGGACAAGTACAAGCGGCTGGAGCGGGAGCTGCATAAACTTGAACACCTGCTTGGCCGCAATCCGACCAGTGAAGAGGTTGCCGAAGCGCTGCAGATCAGCCTTGACGACTATTTTGAACTGCTCGACGACGTGCATGTTTTCACCTTTATCAGCCTGGATGACAGTTGGGAGGGGGAAGACGGAAGCCCGCTCTGCCTGGCGGACGTACTGTGTGAAGCCGAAGCAAAAAACCCGCAGCAGCAGGTCATGGGCATGCAGCTGGCCGAGGCGCTCGGGCATGCCATTGATTCGTTGCCCGAGAAAGAACGCCTCGCTGTAACGCTGTATTACAATGAAGATTTAAATCTGAAAGAAATCGGTGAGGCGCTTGGACTGACAGAGTCCCGGATTTCCCAGATCATCAGTCAGGCAATGGTCAGGCTCCGCTCGCGGCTCAAGCTGCACCGGGGTTAGCGCCAAAAAGAGAGAGGAAACAGATATGAACAGTGGCATGTATGCAGCCGTATCGGGTAGCCTGACCGCCATGCGGCGCCTGGACATAATCAGCAATAACCTGGCGAACGTCAATACCCCCGGCTATAAAAAGGACAAGATGTCATTCGAAGGCCTGCTTGCCGGCACCGCCAACCCGCCGGCCGTTCCGCAGGGCAAAACTGCCGATCCTGTCCTGCAGAAGGAAAACATCTATATCGATTATGCCGCTGGCCCGACCAGTCAGAGTGGCAATCCACTTGACCTGGCACTTGACGGCGACGGTTTCTTCGCGGTAACCACCCCTCAGGGAACCGCCTATACCCGTCAGGGCAATTTCCGTGCATCTGTTGACGGCACACTGGTTACTGTGGACGGCTACCCGGTTCAGGGCACGGGTGGGGCTTCAATCCGCGTCCAGGGAAGTCAGGTTGAAATCAATGCCAAAGGTGTCGTTACGGTTGACGGCACCCAGGCCGGCACAATCTCGGTGGTTGATTTTGAAAAACCTTACACGCTGACCAAAACCGGAAATGCGCTTTTTGTCCCGGCGGATCCACAGGCGCCTCCTCAGGCGAGCAATGCCCAGGTCCATCAGGGGCACCTTGAAGGCTCGAATGTTGAGAGCATCACGGAAATGGTGCAGATGATCGAAACCAACCGCTATTTTGAGGCGTGCTCAAAAGTTATTCAAAATTTTGACGCCATTGCAAACAAGGCTGCCAATGAACTGGGCAGGGTTTAGAATCTAATATAACTACTATTACACAAGGAGCTACACCATGATTCGTTCACTCTGGACCGCCGCATCCGGCATGCAGGGTCAGCAGAAGAGCATTGACGTTGTTGCCAACAACCTGGCCAACGTAAATACAACCGGCTTCAAACGCAGCCGGGCAGATTTTCAGGATCTGATCTATCAGAATCTGAAAACGTCCGGTTCGCCCGCTACCAACACCACCCAGGTTCCGACCGGAATCCAGATAGGTCTTGGAAGTCGCCTGGCATCGGTTACAAAAATCTTCACTGCGGGGGATTTCTCCCAGACCGGGAACGAACTTGACCTGGCTATCGAGGGCAACGGTTTTTTTCCGGTTACGCTACCTGACGGTACCGTCGGCTATTCCAAATCCGGCGCCTTCAAGCGCGACAGTACCGGCCAGATCGTGACAGCAGACGGCAATCCGCTTTCTCCCTCAATATCCATACCCAACAATGCCACCAAGATTAACATCGGCAGTGACGGCACGGTTTCAGCGCAGGTGGCCGGACAGAGTGCCACTACTACTATCGGGAACATCAAGCTGGCGTCTTTTCCCAACCCTTCCGGCCTTTCCAGCCAGGGGAAAAACATATATCTGCCCACCGATGCTTCCGGGACGGCTACAGAGAGCACTCCGGGACAGAATGGAACCGGCACGATCGCCCAGGGACTTCTGGAGATGAGCAACGTCAATGTGGCGGAAGAAATGGTCAACATGATTGTCGGGCAACGTGCCTACGAGATCAACTCCAAGGCGGTTACCGCTTCGGATGAGATGCTGCAGACAGCCAATAACCTGAAACGTTAGGAACCGGATTGTACTCACTTATGAAACGCATACTGCCGCATGTCTTTATTCTGCTCCTTACCGTGATGTTTTTCTCTCCGCTTGAGGCCCGGTCTGCAATCGACCGGGAACAGGAGATCCGTGATGTCGTCACCTCATTTGTTACCACCCGTACTGCCGGAATGGGATGGGATGTACACATCCGCCGGATAACCATATCCGACCCTTTGAAATCCCTTGAGGGAGTTATTGACTACGAGATTGTCGCACCGCAGCAGTGGGAGGGGTGGGGTAACATAAGCGTAACGGTTCTGGCCCGCCAGAACGGCAGGGTGATGCGCAATGTTACTGTTCGCATCGATGTGGAAGCGTTGACCGACATGGTTGTCACACTCCGTCAGATAGAATACGGCGGCATCATAACCGCTGCCGATCTGTCTATGCAGAAACGGGAAATTACGCAGAACTCCCATCTTGCAGCCCGAAAGATCGATGCGGTTATCGGTAAAAAAGCCCGGACAACCCTTAGAGCCAATCAGCCGGTGCGCGCCGATCAGGTTGAAAAGATGCCGCTGATAAAAAGCGGCCAGATGGTTACGATAATCGCCGAAAACAGTGTCATGAAAATATCGGTAAACGGAATGGCCCACAGTTCGGGGGCAGAGGGGGATATCATAAGGGTGCAGAATCTTACCTCTCTCAAGGAAATACCGGCCAAGGTCATCGACGCAGCTACCGTACAGGTGGCATTTTGAACACTACATTATCAGGGTCAGGCCGGAGCAAGGTTGAAGGAAAAACAATGAAACACGCCATATTGCCACTTTTGATGCTGTTCCTGTTCGGGTGTGCGGTTGAAAAGACCGAGATCAAAACTGCCGGTTTTGAAGAGCCGCCGCAGAAACCGGCTGCCGACTATTCAAACGGTTCGATTTGGCAGTCATCTTCCGTCACTTTGACGGACGATCTGAAGGCCCGTCGCAGGGGCGACATCATTACCATTGTCATCTCCGAGACCGCCAGCGCCTCCAAGGCGGCTAATACCGGCACATCCCGCGACAGCAAGGTTGGCGCGGGGATTACGAACATGATGGGCTTGGAGAATACCGCCATATTCAAGAATTGGGCTAACCTCATCAATGCAAATGCCAATTCGTCATTCAAGGGTTCCGGCTCCACCTCACGTCAGGAGAATCTGAATGCGACAATCACCGCCAGGGTGGTGGATGTTCAGCCGAACGGCAACCTGATGATAGAGGGGCGGCGCAACATAAAGGTCAACGAAGAGGATCAGGTAATTGTGCTGGAAGGAACCGTGCGCTCGCGCGATGTTGCACCGGACAACACGGTAAATTCGATCTTTGTTGCCGATGCGCGCATCAGCTATTCCGGGCGGGGCATCATCTCGGACCAGCAGAGTCCGGGGTGGTTGATGAATATCTTTAACAAAATCTGGCCGTTCTGACAGTCGCGTGCTGCATCCAATAAGGTAATAATATGAAAAATACGGTATCCACAATACTCTTTGCTCTCATTTTTCTGGTGACAACCACTGCCCATGCCATCCGTATCAAGGATCTCGCTTCATTCGAAGGAGTCCGGGATAACCAGCTGATCGGCTATGGCCTCGTGGTGGGGCTGAACGGGACCGGGGATAGTGATCAGACCAGGGTTCAGACCCAGTCGATAGTGAATATGCTTGAACGGATGGGCATTACCACTACCGTCATTGACAACAAGATCAAAAACGTCGCTGCCGTAATGGTGACGGCAACCCTCCCGCCGTTTGCAAAACAGGGCAACCGCCTGGATGTTCTTGTGTCGTCTCTGGGAGACGCCAAGAGTATTGCCGGAGGCACACTACTGATGGCCCCTCTGAAAGGTGCGGATAATCAGACCTATGCCGTCGCCCAGGGTTCGGTTTTGACCAACTCGTTTGCTTTTGGCGGCCAGGGCGCCTCAGCTCAGAAAAACCACCCGACAGCCGGTCGGGTGCCGAACGGAGCCCTGGTAGAGCGCGAACTCCCCAATACCCTGACTGGCAAATCGGTGTTAAACCTTAATCTCAGCGTCGCAGATTTCACCACCGCTTCGCGCATCGTCTCAGCCGTCAACAGCAAGTTCAAAAATCCTGTCGCCGTCAGCAGCGATCCCGGCTCGGTAACCCTGACGATCCCGGAAGAGTATGCAAATCGAACGGTCGAATTTGTAGCTGCCCTGGAGTCGCTTGAAGTCAAACCGGATGTACAGGCAAAAGTGGTATTGAACGAACGTACCGGTACTATCGTCATGGGTGAAAATGTGCGAATTTCCACCGTTGCCGTCACCCATGGCAGTCTTACGCTGGTTATCAAGGAAACACCGCAGGTATCGCAACCGGCTCCGTTCAGCAAGACCGGCGATACCAAAGTCGTGCCGCGCACCGATCTGAAAGTCGAAGAGGAGAACCGGCGGCTGATGGTGCTGCAGGAAGGTGCCAGTATCGGGGATGTTGTTCGGGCACTCAATCTGCTCGGGGTAACTCCGCGCGATCTGATCAGCATCCTCCAGGCGGTTAAGGCATCAGGAGCGTTGCAGGCGGAGCTTTCCATCATTTAACGCTTGCCCTGAGAAACAGGATAAGTGCGTTAACGAAGTTTTTTCTGCCTGAAAAACTTCTAACTTGCTAAATTTATGTCGGATCTGGACGATAAGAACAACATGGATATGAAAATTGCCACGACAGTACCGGATGTCTCTGAAAGCGCAGCGGATAAAGCCCGCCTTCTTCAGCGTGCGTCGTCGAACGGCAGCGCCGGGCTGACCGACAAGCAGCGGCAGCAGGCCAAAAAAGTATCCCAGGATTTTGAAGCGCTGTTTGTCGGCATGATGATGAAATCGATGCGCGCCACAGTCGGGAAAGATAAATTAACCGGCGGCGGCCATGGTGATGAGGTCTACCGATCGATGCTGGATCAGGAATATGCCGCGGCATCCGTAAAACGGGGTGGCGGATTGGGGATCGCTAAAATAATTGAAAAGGATATCATCCGCCAGGAGAGCCGTAAGATTGCTCCAAGGATTGACACAAAGGAATAACTGGTGAGTTACGATGCCGCATATTAGACAGGTGTACGATTCGTTACATGAAATTGATGCCGCGCTTGGCGAGCTGCAGACAGTGGCGCTTCGTGAACGTCAGGACATTATCGGCCTCAATCTGGCCGGGATTTCCGAGTGCCGGGTGGAGATTGATAAACTGCTCGCGCAAATTGGCGATCTCAATACGCGGATTGTTGCCCAGATAGGTTCGGCGTGTGACGCCTTTGGCCTGACAGGCGAAAAGTCACTTTCCCAGCTGATACCGGTTGTGCCGAAGCCCGATCGGGATATGTATGCCCGCCTGCAGAAATCGGTGCGGACAGGTTCCGTTGCGGCCGGGAATGAACTTGCGGTCAATCAGGCTCTGCTGAAGGATTCGCTGGCATTTACCAACTATTCGCTGCAGATGTTCACCGGAATCCTCAAGGCTAAAACCAGCACCACATACGGGCAGCAGGGGCGTTTCGTAGAAACGATAGATCAACCCCGTATTATCTGCAAGGAGATCTGAATGAGTATCAGCGCGCTCTTTAATACCGCCAGTTCGAGTCTCGCCGCGCAACGGGCAGCCCTTGACGTGACAAGCGAAAATATCGCAAACGTAAATACCGAAGGGTACTCCCGCCAGCGGGTCATTCTGGAAACAGCCCCGACTACGTCCCAAAACGGCATACCGATTGGGGGTGGAGTCAATGTGGCCGCCGTACAACGTATCTACGACAACGTCCTCAATAAACAGATCAACGACGGCACCACTCTTCTGGGAAATAACGAATCCAAGTCGAACGCGCTTCTGCAGGTCGAACCGTATCTGAATGAGATAAGCGGCAATTCGATCGGTGACGCGATGCAGGGCCTGACGGACGCCTGGCAGTCGCTTTCACTGAACCCGGCCGGCGTTTCCGAGCGCCAGACGGTACTGGGGAAGGCTCAAATCCTGGTTGACACCTTTCATCAGGTCAGTGGCGGCATTGTCAATGCACAGACTTTTGCGGACCAGAGCCTGACAGCGGCCGCAACCGACGTCAGTTCGAAAGCCGCGGCAATCGCCGATCTCAATACCCAGATCAAGGCAACCGAACTGGCGAGCGGGAATGCCAACGAGCTCAGGGATCATCGTGACCTGCTGCTGCAGCAGCTCTCAAAGATTGTCGGAGTCAGCTACGCCGAACAGCCGGACGGTACGATGAATGTTAATCTTCCTGGTGGCGAAGCGCTGGTTTCGGGTGACCAATATTCCACCTTGTATACCAATGCGGTCGGTCCTGGAGTCACAACCAATGAAATTCGGGTAACCGCGCTCGGGGCGCCACCGTCAGCCCCGAATCCGGCCGCCGATGCCGATGTCACGGCTACAATTGGCGGCAGCAATAACTCCAAGGGAGAGATAGGCGGCCTCTTGTATGCACGGGACACGACCATACCGGCCTACCTTGCCAAGCTGGATGAGCTGGCCTACAACCTCTCCTATCAGGTAAATACCCAGCACAAAGCCGGGTGGAATCTCAACAATGCCACGGGCGTTAATTTCTTCTCGCCGGCAACGGCCGTTGTTCCTCCTGCGCCCGCCGCAACGTATGCCGGATACAGCGCCTCCATCGGCGTGGCAATATCCAGCACCAATGAAATCGCAGCGGCAGATACGAATCCATTGCTTGGCGGGGTCGGCAACAACAAAAACGCCCTGCTGCTCGCAGGCGTCGCCAGTACGCAAGTGGCGTTTTCCGGCGGCGTGATGTCCACGACCGCTAACTATTACAATTCCCTGGTTGCCGGTGTCGGAGTTGATGTGCAGGCAGCCAAGAACCTGACGACGCAAAACGAAGCGTTTGTGCGCCAGCTTGATAACCTCAGGAGCTCCAATTCGGGCGTATCACTGGATGAAGAGTTGACCAATCTGATCAAATACCAGAAAGCCTTCGAGGGCGCATCCCGGGTCATCAGCACCGCCAGCCAGATGATGGACACCATACTGGGGATGGTCAGGTAGAGCACTCATCAAGAGGAGCAGGAAATGAGAATAACCGATAAAACAACCTCCAGCAATGCCATCTATAACATCAATGAAGGTCGCATCAAGCTGGATCGCCTGAACGAAGCCGTTTCATCCGGCAAGGTGATAAACCGCCCTTCCGATGATCCGGCCTCGACAAAAAAGATTCTTGATCTTGAAAGCCAGATCAAGACATCCAATCAGTATGTCAGCAACATAAAAACCGGTCAAACCTGGCTCGACATGGCCGGTACCAGTCTGGAAGGTGCGCTTGACTCCCTGATGTCCATCAAGGGGATCGCAGGTCAGGCAATAAGCGGTATTACTGATCCGGTCAAGAAATCGGATATGCTGGATCAACTCAGGGAATTCAGGGGGCAGCTGCTTGATTTTCCCAATACGCAGATCGGTGGCCAGTACGTTTTCAGCGGCTTCAAAAGCGATACGATTCCCTTCAGCCCAACAAAGCTGACCGGTGTTTCCACAACCAGTGGCGATCCGAATATAACAAATGTCGACACGACCGATCTCTACGTCGGCATGCCGATCACTGGACCTGATATCCCGCCTGGCAGCGTCATCACAGCCATTCCGACTCCCGGCGCTTCAGGAAAAATTACCCTGTCAAATCCCGCCACCAGCACCAATGCCGCGAGCACGCTGACCTTCACCGGAAAGTTCAACGGTACCGAGGATATCGTCTCCATGGAGATCAATAAGGGGGTACAGGTTCCGATCGGTGTCTCCGGCGGAGCCCTCCTGAGAGGCGGAACACCGCCCGGCTCGTCGGGAGTCGATATCATCAAGACCCTTGATACGTTGATCGCGGATATCAGCAGCGGCAATACGGCCGGGATTCAGGCGGGAAACATTGCAATTGACAAGGCCAATCAACAGATCCTCGGCCAAATCAGCAACGTCGGGATGCGCAAGGCGCGTATGGATAATGCCCTTGAGTCTCAACAGCGCAACCTGAACGTCCTCTCGGCAATCCATGACGGCATGCAGAATATAGATTACGCCAAAGCCGCTATCGAGCTGACCAATCAGAAGACCGCCTTCGAGGCCGCTCTCTCGGCAACCGCAAAGATCACCCCGCTGTCGCTGCTCGACTATCTGTGATAAGTGACTGATTACTCTTCGAGGCGGAGGCGCTCGCCCCCGCCTTTTTTTTATTCCGCACCATCTTCACAATAAACATTGACCCGCTTTATTCCGGGTCATATAAAGAAAGTCATGCAGTTGCCAAAGTTTCTTTCCTTGCGCACATCACCGAAACCGGTCTCCATCCGCCGCAATGTACTTCGACTCTCCCTCCCCGTTCTGCTCTCGTCCCTTTTTCAGCGGCTGGTCTCGATCGTCGACGTCTTTCTGACCGGCGGCCTGGGCGCCTCCGCCATTGCCGCCACCGGACTGGGACAACTGCTGATGGTCACCACGATGACGGTTTTCTGGGGACTCTCAACCGGGGTGACGGTTGTAATCTCCCACCTGTGGGGCGCAGGAAGGCGTGAAGAGGCGGGACGGGCGGCGTATGTGGCGTGCCTGGCGGGCCTGGCGATGACGGCGGTCTGCTCGCTGGCCGGTTCCCGCTGGGGCGGCGACATCGCCCGGTTGATGGGGGCAGCGCCGAATGTTCAGGGACTGGCTGCCGAATACATCAGGCTGGTGTTCCTCTGGATGATCTGGACTACCGGGCTGAACCTTCTCTCGGCCATCATGCACGGTACCGGCGACACCCGTACCCCGATGGAAGCCATCATCCTGGTCAACATCCTCCACGTGCTGCTGGCGTGGCCGCTGATCTACGGCAGGCTCGGCCTGCCGGCGCTGGGAGTCAAGGGGGCGGCAATCGCCATCAACAGCTCCGAGTTCGTCGGCTTCACCTATCTGCTGGTTCAGGCATTGCGCAAACGGTACATTACCTTCAGCCGCCCGGATTTCGGGCTCTTCGGAAGAATATGGAGAGTCGGCTGGCCGGTGGCGCTGGAGCGGGTTGCACAGCAGAGCGGCCAACTCTTCTACTCCAGCTTCATCATCGCCTACGGTACGACCGCCTACGCCGCCCACCAGATCGGGCTTTCGATCGAATCGCTCTCGTTCATGCCGGGAGCCGGCATGGGGATCGCCGCGGCGACCCTGATGGGGCAATCGCTGGGCGCCGGCAAGCTCCGCCGGGCCCGGATCAGCCACAATGAGGCGCTGCGGCTGGCGGTGGGGGTGATGGCCGTCATGGCGTTCATATTTTTCTTCGCTCCGCACATTCTGATCGGCCTCTTCAGTCACGATCCTGACGTGATCGAGAAGGGAAGCATGTTTCTGAAGCTGGTGGCTTTCGCCCAGGTACCGCTGGCGATATCTTTCGTCTATGCCGGGAGCCTGCGCGGCACCGGGGATACGTTTTATGTCTTCATCGTTACGCTTGTTGCGATGTGGGGGATCAGGGTTGCGCTGTCATGGGCGGCGTCCAGCTGGCTGCATCTTTCCCTTTATGCCGTGTGGGGAGTCTTTCTGATCGACTGGTATTTCAGGGGGGCGGCTTTCGCCTGGCGTTATCACCGCCGGGACCTGCACGGGGTGGTGCTGTAAGTCCAAAACCAACCCCCCTCTGATCCCCCCTTATCAGGGGGGAAGCCGTTAAGTCTCCCCTGATAAGGGGAGATTTAGAGGGGTTTACTATGCCCTCTCCAGTCCGGCAAAACGGAGCATCAGCTTCTTGGGGCCGACCGAATTGAACCAGACGATCACCTTCTGTCCCTCCCCCTCCCCTTCGATCTTTCTGACCGTGCCGACCCCGAACTTGCCATGCCGCACCTTCATGCCGATGAAAACACCGTCATGTTCCTCGGGCGGTTCCGGCACGATTTCGATTTCCTCGCTGAAGGCACCGGCAATGGCGGAGAGGTTGTGGACTGCACCATCTCCCTCACCCAGCCTCTGGCCACCCTCTCCCGAAGGCCCCTCCGGGGCCTGAAGGCGAGGGTAAAAAGAATCCCCTCTCCCCTGAGGATAGGGATAGGGTGAGGGGGAGCCCCCATTTTCCAGCAATTCCGTAGGGATATCCTTTAAAAACCTCGACGGCGGATTGCACTGCTCCTGGCCGAACAGGTATCTACGGCGGGCGTTCAGCAGGTAGAGCCGCTCGCGTGCGCGGGTCATGCCGACATAGCAGAGGCGCCGCTCCTCCTCCATGCCGTCCAGATCATCCAGGGAGCGGACATGCGGGAAGAGGCGCTCCTCCATGCCGATCATGAAGACCGCCCTGAACTCCAGCCCCTTGGCGGCGTGCAGCGTCATCAGGGTTACCGACGACTGGCCGGCCTCCCCCTGTTCGAGGTCGGAAACCAGCGATACCTGTTCCAGGAATTCGGACAGCCCGGCATCAGGACTCTTTTCACTGAATTCCTCGATTGCGGCCAGAAGCTGTTCCAGGTTCTCCAGCCGCTCGGCATCTTCTTCGTCGCGGCTGTTTTTTAGCCGCTCCAGATAGCCGCTCTCCTGCATCACCGTACGGGCCAGATCCGCCAGTTTGTGGTCGCCTGTCATGTTCCGGAAGCGCTCAAGCATCGCGGCAAACGCGGCTACCTTGCCGCGTGCGCCGGCGGCCAACAGGCCGTCTTCGGCGGCGTCCTGCATGGCATCGTAAAAACTGTTTCCCTGGCGGGCGGCACGGGCCGAGAGCTTGTCAACCGTAGTGGTGCCGATGCCTCGCGCCGGAACATTGATGATACGTTTCAGCGAAACCTCGTCGGCCGGGTTATCCAGGACCCTCAGGTAGGCCAGGATATCCTTGACCTCCATGCGGGAGTAGAACCGGACGCCGCCGACGATGTGGTAAGGGAGCGCGCCGCCTACCAGCGCTTCCTCGATCAGGCGCGACTGGGCGTTGGTGCGGTAGAAGACCGCCATCTCGTCGAGCGGCACGCCAAGGTTTCTCAAACGCCCGATCTCGCGGCTGACAAAACGTGCTTCTTCCCGGTCGGATTCGACCCGTTCATAGCGGATCTTCTCCCCGGCCGGATTTTCGGTCCAGAGCGTCTTCCCCTTGCGGCCGAAGTTTTGCTTCACTACTTCTCCGGCTGCCGCCAGGATGGTGGCGGTGGAGCGGTAGTTCTGCTCCAGCCGGATGATCGTGACGCCGGGAAAATCCTTCTCGAATTCGAGGATGTTGCGAATGTCGGCCCCGCGCCAGGAGTAGATCGACTGGTCGTCGTCTCCAACCACGCAGAGGTTCTTGCGCTCCCCGGCCAGCAGGCGTATCAAATTGTACTGGACCGGGTTGGTATCCTGGTATTCGTCCACCAGCAGCCACTGGAAACGTTCCCGGTAGAAGGAGCAGACCTCGGGAAAGCTGATCAGGAGGCGCACGGTCTGGATCATCATGTCGCCGAAGTCAAGCGCGTTGCACTTTTTGAGGCGTTCCTGGTAGGCGGCGTAAATCTCGACGACTTTCTGGTTGTAGACATCGCCGGGGGGGATGGCGCCGATATCCTCAGGAAAGAGGCCGCGATTCTTGAAGTCGTCGATCCGTCCGGATACTGCCTTGACGGCAAAGCGCTTTTCATCCAGGTCCATCTCGGAGATGACGTCTTTCAAGAGCCGCTCCGAGTCGCGGTCGTCATAGATTGCAAACGATGATTGAAAGCCGAGATGGTGGATATCGCGACGGAGGATGCGTCCGCAGGCGGCATGGAAGGTTGAAATCAGCGGCAGGTCGCCGCCGCCCAGCAGTCTGCCGACCCGTTCGGCCATCTCCCTGGCGGCCTTGTTGGTGAAGGTTACCGCCATGATGTTCCAGGGGCGGACCCCCCTTTCCCGAATCAGATGTGCGATCCGGTGGGTTATGACGCGGGTTTTGCCCGAGCCGGCACCGGCCAGGATCAGGAGCGGCCCCTCGCCGTGCAGAACGGCTTCTTTCTGGGGGGGATTGAGGTTTTTCAGAAGATCCATGGGGTTGTTGTAGCCCGTCGTTCCACCAGCGTCAAGCGGAAAGCGGCCGGAAATTTCAAGTAACCGAATCGACATGATGGGAGCCCTAAGAAGTTGCATTCAGCGAAACGAGGTTGTAAAAAAGGTATGAATCATGGCACTGTTCCGTGCCGCTATAACCGGAACCATCTGGGGGCGTTGATGATCATACATAAAAGTGGTTGGGTCCATAATCTGTTGCGCTCGCTTTCCCGCAAGGCAGAGCAGGCGGAAAAGGATCGGCTGATGCTGGAAGACGCGCTCGGGCATGCGTACGAAGGGCTCCTGATTACCGATGCGGATGGCATCATTCTCAAGGTGAATGAGGCATATGCGCGATTTCTCGAGACGACCATTGCCAACCTGGTAGGCAGACACGTCACCGAGGTGATCGAGAATACCCGCATGCACCTGGTGGCGAAAAGCGGTGTTGCGGAGATCGCCCAGCTACAGAAGATCAAGGGACATGAGATGATCTGCAGCCGGATTCCGATCATCGAAAACGGGAAGGTTGTCGCGGTGGTCGGCAAGGTCATGTTCCAGAACATCGAGGATCTCTTCATCTTCACCGAGAACTTCAAGAAGATGAAGAGTGAACTGGAATTTTACAAAAGCGAGCTCAACAAGCAGCTGAGCGCCAAATATTCCTTCAACCACATTGTCGGCACCAGCAAGGGGCTGGAATGGGTCAAGGAGCTTGGCAGAAAGGTGGCCATGAGTACCACCACCGTTCTGCTGAAGGGGGAGAGCGGCACCGGCAAGGAGCTGTTTGCCCACGCCATTCATAACGAGAGTCATCGAAAGCTCGGCCCGTTCATCAAGGTCAATTGTGCCGCCATTCCCGAAACGCTCTTTGAATCCGAGCTGTTCGGGTATCGGGAGGGGGCCTTTACAGGAGCGAACAAAAAGGGAAAAAAGGGGAAGTTCGCCCTGGCCGACAAGGGGACGATTTTTCTGGACGAGATCAGTGAGCTGCCGCTGACGATGCAGGCCAAACTGCTCAGGGTACTGCAGGAAAAGGAGATCGAACCGGTCGGCGCCGAGGCATTCGAGGCGGTGGATGTGCGGATAATTGCCGCCTCCAACCGTGATCTGGAAACATTGGTCAAGAGCGGGATGTTCCGCCACGACCTGTATTATCGCCTCAACGTGGTCATGCTGGAGATTCCGCCGCTCAGAAGCCGCCGGGACGATATCCCGCTGCTGATTCAATTTCATCTCCGCCAGCTGGAGCGGGAGACCGGCATTCCTGTAGAAGGGGTCGAGCCGGATGTCGCCGGGATACTCACCCGGTATGACTGGCCCGGCAACGTGCGGGAGCTGCGTAATGTCCTCGAACAGGCGCTCTATGTAAAGGTTGGCCCCACTATTTCGCGCAACGACATCCCCGGTGCGCTGGTCAAAGGGATCGACGCTTCGTCTTCGCAGGAGTGTTCCCGCAGTCTGAAGTTTATCACCAGACTGGCCGAAGAGGAGGCGATCCGGGCAGCCATCCGCGAGGAAAAAGGAGACAAGCAGGCCGCCGCTGTCAGGCTCGGCATCAGCAAGTCATCGCTGTATGCCAAGGTTGGTCAGTACGATATCGGGCAGTAACTGCAGAAATAAAGATGCGACGATCTGCGTTTCCAAAACACTGGAATATATTCCAATATTTTGGAACACACTTATCCCGATATAAATTATATTTAAAGATCGGATAGTTAAACCCGACACCTCAGCAAAACTCACCCCCAACATCCCCGGAGCACTCCCAACAATATTCCAGATTCATGGAATTTGGGCATTATTTCGCATCACAAATTACACCGTTTTGCCATAATCAAAATAAATACAATTGCAATAATAGCAGGTTAAGCCTATAAAGCGATACGTGACTTTTCATGGCATAGCAATTGCTTTGCGATCATATAAATCTGTTCTACTTTGGAGCTGTCATGAGTATCAAGGATATTCTCATCTATCTGGACGATTCTTCCGCCTGCGAACGCATAATCGATGTCGCCATGAATCTGGCGCAGAAACAGGGCGCGCAGGTGACGGGGCTTTCCATCATGACGTACGGCTATTACCAGCCGCACTACCTGCATACCGAAGAAAATATGGCCGCTGCCGGAGCACTGCTGGAGACAAGGGCACAGGCTGCCGGTGTCGTGGCAAGCCGCCGCATCGTCGAATCAAACGTGGTCGGAGTGGGTACACGCGAATTACTGATCCGCAGTTCACACTGCAGCGACCTGGTGGTTGTCGGTCAGGAATCGCGCCGGGCAGCACGTGTGGATGCCGTCGTTGAGCATCTGGTGATCGGAGGCGGCCGGCCGGTGCTGATCGTCCCTGCCGCCGGCGCCTTTACCAGCGTCGGAACCCGCGTTCTGGTGGCCTGGAAGAACGGACGGGAGGCCGCCCGTGCGCTTCATGACGCCTTGCCGATCCTGCAGCAGGCGGAACAGGTAACATTGCTGACTGTCGCTTCAGAGGATGAATCGTATCAGGACCAGTGGGAAGGGATCCAGGAACATCTTCAGAGTCATGGCATCAAGGCCCGCCTGGAGCAACAGCCGATCACCTCGGCTTCCCTGGCGGACACCCTGCTGAACCGCTCCTGTGACGGGGGGTACGACCTGCTGGTGATGGGTGCCTATTATCAGGGATTCCGCAGGGGGCCGCGGCTGGGCAAGGCGGCAGGGCAGATTCTCCGGGAAATGACCATCCCCGTTTTGATGTCTCATTAGTACCATTAGTAAGTCAGGAGCGGAGCAGATGACGGATCACATACTCACAACAAACAATTTATCCAAAGAGTTCAGAGGATTCACTGCCGTGTCCACCGTAAACCTGGAGATCCGGCGCGGCCATATCCACGCACTGATCGGGCCAAACGGGGCCGGCAAGACCACGGTATTTAATCTCCTCACCAAGTTCCTTGTCCCGACCTCCGGCAGCATTCATTTCAACGGCACTGACATCACAAGCGAAAAGTCGGCGGATATTGCTCTGCGCGGGATAGTGCGTTCATTCCAGATTTCCGCGGTCTTTCCCAACCTGACTCCGCGTGAGAATGTGCGTCTGGCACTGCAGCGCAAGCTGGGCGTCTCATATCATTTCTGGAAATCGGACTCCATTCTGAAACAGCTGGATGACCGGGCTATGGAACTGCTGGAGGCGGTCGGACTGGCCGATTTTGCCGAAGAGATCACCGGTGAACTGGCTTATGGGCGCAAACGGGCATTGGAAATAGCTACAACGCTGGCACTCGACCCTGAATTGATGCTCCTGGATGAACCGACTCAGGGGATGGGCGTCGAGGATGTGGATAAAATTACAGCTCTGGTGAAGAAGGTTTCCGCCAACCGGACCATCCTGATGGTTGAGCACAACCTGAAGGTTGTGGCAACCCTCGCGGACAGGATTACCGTATTGCAGCGGGGAGCGATTCTTGCGGAGGGCCCGTACGCGGAGGTCTCGCAGGATCCGCAAGTGCTGGAAGCGTATATGGGGAGTGCTCATGAGTGAATCTGCACACAAGGAGATGCTGCGGATTACCGACCTGCACGCGTTTTATGGCGAATCCCACATCCTTCACGGCATTGATCTGACCGTCGGAGAGGGTGAAGTCGTCACGCTTCTGGGGCGAAACGGCGCCGGACGGACCACGATCCTCAAATCGATCATCGGATTGGTCGGGCGGCGGAACGGTTCTATTACCGTCAACGGAGTTGAAGCCATCAGGATGCCGACTCACAAGATCGCCCACCTGGGCATCGGGTATTGTCCTGAGGAACGAGGGATTTTTTCGAGCCTGACCGTTGAAGAAAACCTGCTGCTGCCGCCTGTTGTAAAAGAGGGGGGGATGTCACTGCCGGAAATTTACGCCATGTTCCCCAATCTGCTGGAACGACGGAACAGCATGGGAACCCGCCTTTCAGGGGGAGAGCAGCAGATGCTGGCCATGGCGCGGATCCTGCGCACCGGAGCGAAACTCCTGTTGCTGGACGAAATCACCGAGGGGCTGGCACCGATAATTGTTCAAACCCTGAGACAACTCATCGGCCAGTTGAAAGAAAAGGGCTTCACCATCATTCTGGTGGAGCAGAATTTCCATTTTGCCGCCGACCTGGCCGACCGCCATTATGTGATTGATCACGGTTCAATAGCCGAAATGATAACCAGAGATCAACTTGGTTCCAGCATGGAGAAACTCAACCAATACCTGGGCGTCTGATCAGGTATACAAACAGAAAGGGGTATCATATGAAAAATCTGTTTTCTAACGTAGCACTGTCAATTGTTGTTCTGGCAATGACGAGTGGCATGGCCGGCGCGGCGGGCAAGGGAATTTCGGACGGCGTAGTCAAAATCGGGGTGCTGACCGACATGTCCGGTGTCTACTCCACGCTCGGCGGAAAAGGTACCCAGGTTGGAGTGGAAATGGCGGTCAAGGATTTCGGCGGCAAGGTTCTCGGCAAGCCGATTCAGGTCATTGGCGCCGACCATCAGAACAAGGCTGATATCGCCTCGGCAAAGGCGCGCGAGTGGTTTGATAATGAAAAAGTGGACATGATTACCGGATTACTGAATTCGGGTTGCGCTTTGGCAGTGCAAAAACTCGCAGGAGAGAAGAAACGGATCACCATGAACACCGGTGCGGCCAGTACGGAGCTGACCAACAAGGCCTGCACTCCGTACAGTATCCACTATGTTTATGACACCTACGCCCTGGGTAAGGTTACCGGGCAGGCCGTAGTCGAGCACGGCGGCAAGAGCTGGTTCTTTCTAACCGCTGATTACGCCTTTGGCCATTCTCTGGAGGAGAATACCACAAAATTTGTGAAAAAGATGGGGGGCAAAGTACTCGGTTCGGTGCGCCACCCGCTTTCCACCGCTGATTTTTCGTCATACCTGCTCCAGGCCCAGTCATCAGGAGCCCAGATAATCGGTCTTGCCAATGCGGGAGGCGACACCACCAACGCGATAAAACAGGCGCGTGAGTTCGGCATCGACAAGAAAGGGCAGACTCTGGTCGGGCTGCTGATATTCGATACCGACATAAAAAGCCTTGGCTTGAAGGTAGCACAGGGGATGCAGTTCACTTCAGGCTTCTACTGGGACCGGGACAAGGCGACCCGCGATTTTGCCAAGCGTTTCTACGCCATCCACAAGGCGATGCCGACCATGGATCAGGCAGGAGCCTATTCAGCCACCATGAACTATCTCAAAGCGATCAAAGCGGCCGGTACCGATGATCCGGATGCGGTTATGGCAAAGCTGAAATCCATGGATATCTCAGACTTTTTTGCAGTGAACGGCAAGATCAGGGCTGACGGGCGCATGGTTCACGACATGTATCTGATGGAAGTGAAGAAGCCTTCCGAGTCCAAGGGGGAGTGGGATCTTCTCAAGATAGTCAAAACCGTTCCAGCGGCCGAGGCATTCATGCCGCTGTCAGAGAGCACATGTTCGCTTGTTAAGAAGTAGGCGAAAAACAACCCCTCTAAATCTCCCCTTATCAGGGGAGACTTCAAGGCATCCCCCCTGATAAGCACCCTATGGGGCATAAAGGGGGACTGAGGGGGGTTGGTGTTAAACAACAGGAGAAAGCACCATGGAGATCTCATTTCAGACGGTCATGTCGCAGGTTATGCTGGGCCTCAACAACGGCGTTTTCTACGCCATTCTGAGCCTTGGCCTGGCGGTGATTTTCGGCCTCCTGAACATCGTCAACTTTGCCCACGGGGCACTTTATATGCTGGGCGCCTATGTGGCGCTCCTCGGCTACACGTCTCTGGGACCACTGATCGGGATGCCTGACTTTCATCTCAATTACTGGGCGGCGTTGATCGTAGCCCCGCTGGTTGTAGGTGCGGTGGGAATCGTGATTGAAAAAACCATGTTGAGCAGGTTGTACAAGTTTGATCACCTGTACGGCCTGCTGCTCACCTTCGGTCTGGCCCTCATAGTTCAAGGGGTTTTTACCAATTTCTTTAATGTATCCGGCGATCCATACGAAGCAAAACCGGAAATTCTGAATGGTGCGGTCAACCTCGGTTTCATGATGTTTCCGAAGTACCGCCTCTGGGTGATTGTCGTCTCCCTGCTGGTATGTTTCGGCACATGGTATGTGATTGAACGGACAAAACTCGGTTCATTCCTGCGCGCCGGCACGGAAAACCCGGAACTGGTGAAAGCGTTCGGCGTCAATGTGCCGCTCATGATCACCCTGACATACGGCTATGGAGTCGCCTTGGCCGCCTTTGCCGGAGTGCTTGCCGCACCGATCTATTCGGTCAGCCCGGTCATGGGGTCGGAAATGATAATTACCGTATTTGCCGTGGTAGTCATCGGCGGGATGGGTTCGATTATGGGCTCGATTGTTACCGGGCTTTTGCTCGGAATGGTGGAGGGGTTCACCAAGGTCGTGTACGCTCCCGCCTCCAGCACTGTTATCTTCCTGATCATGGTTATTGTTCTGCTGGTCAAGCCGGCAGGCCTGTTCGGCAGGGAGTCCTGAATGAACAAGACAGTCTGGATCACCCTTATAATCCTTGGCCTGCTGGCGCCGTTTGTTGTCTACCCGGTGTTCATGATGAAGCTGCTCTGCTTTGCGCTGTTTGCCTGTGCCTTCAATCTGCTGCTTGGCTACACCGGGCTTCTCTCCTTCGGCCATGCCGCATTTTTTGGGGGTGCTTCATATATTACGGGGCACCTGGTCAAGAACAGCGGCCTGACACCTGAATTGGGGATCATGGGTGGTACACTCTTCGCCGGCCTGCTGGGGTACATCTTCGGCAGCCTGGCGATCCGGCGGCAGGGAATCTACTTTGCCATGGTCACCCTGGCCCTGGCCCAGATCGTCTATTTCGTGGCGCTCAAAGCTCCGTTCACCGGAGGTGAGGATGGCCTGCAGGGTATTCCCCGAAGTCATCTCTTCGGGATGATCGATTTGAACCATGCCTATTCCGTTGGAGGCAGCCCTCTCGCGCTCAACCTCTACTACTTCGTTTTCGTCATGTTCTGCCTCGGCTTCTGGATCATCCACCGGACGATACATTCGCCCTTCGGTCAGGTACTGAAGGCGATCCGGGAGAATGAACCGCGCGCAGTTTCACTGGGATACAAGGTTGAGAGATTCAAGCTGATGGCCTTTGTAATATCGGCGGCACTCTCGGGAATGGCAGGCTCTTTGAAGTCACTGGTATTTCAGCTCGCTTCATTAACCGATGTCAGTTGGCATACTTCCGGAGAGGTGGTTCTGATGACCCTGCTGGGAGGGGTCGGCACGGTACTCGGCCCCCTGGTCGGTGCATTCACGGTGGTGACGCTCCAATCCGAACTGAGTTCGGTCGGATCCTGGATAACAGTAATCATCGGAGTTACCTTCGTGATCTGTGTGCTCCTGTTCCGGCGCGGGTTTGTCGGGGAACTTGGCAGGCTGCTGAAAAAGTCGTTGTAATGAACAGGAGTCTTATTTCCGGAGGTAGAACATGGCGATAGTCTGTACAAGCATTCAGGAAGCACTGAAAGGAATCCGGGATGGCGCGAGCGTCATGGCGGGAGGGTTCGGTCTGGTCGGAATCCCGGAAAAGCTGATCGAGGGGCTGCGCGAGTCGGGAGTACGCGATCTGACGGTGATTTCAAACAACTGCGGCGTAGACGACTGGGGACTTGGCATCCTGCTGCAAAACAGGCAGATCAGGAAGATGGTCTCCTCCTATGTCGGCGAGAACAAGGAATTCGAGCGGCAGTACCTGGCCGGTGAGCTGGAGGTGGAACTGGTCCCGCAGGGAACCCTTGCGGAACGGATCCGGGCCGGCGGCGCCGGTATCCCGGCCTTCTACACTCCGGCCGGGGTCGGCACCCCGATTGCCGAGGGGCGCGAGACCAGGATCTTCGGCGCCAAGGAATACCTGCTGGAAAGCGGACTGACGGCGGATTTTGCGATCGTCAAGGCGTGGAAGGGGGACCGCTTCGGCAATCTGGTCTACCGCAAGACCGCCCGCAACTTCAACCCGATGATGGCCGCCGCCGGCAGGATTACCATTGCCGAGGTGGAGGAACTGGTGGAAACCGGCGATCTCGACCCGGACCAGATCCATACCCCCAGTGTCTATGTGCAGCGCATCATCGCCTGCAGCGGCCATGAGAAGCGGATCGAGCGCCGCACGGTCCGGAAATAAAAAGGAGAAACCATGGCATTGACTCGCGAAGAGATGGCCCAACGGGCCGCCCAGGAGATCGAGGATGGCTACTACGTCAACTTGGGGATCGGCATGCCGACCCTGGTGGCAAATTATATTCCCGCGGGGAAACTGGTAGTGTTGCAGTCCGAAAACGGCCTGCTCGGTATCGGCCCCTATCCGACCGAGGATGAAATTGATCCCGACCTGATCAACGCCGGCAAGGAGACCATCACGATGATTCCCGGCTCCAGCACCTTCAGCAGTGCCGAATCGTTTGCCATGATCCGCGGAGGACATATCGATCTGGCCATCCTGGGGGGGATGGAAGCCTCCGCATCCGGCGATCTGGCCAACTGGGTGATCCCCGGCAAGATGGTCAAGGGAATGGGGGGGGCCATGGACCTGGTGCATGGCGCCAAACGGATCGTGGTGCTGATGGAACATTGCAACAAACAGGGAGAGACCAAGATCCTCAACAGCTGCACGCTGCCGCTGACCGGCAGGGGGGTGATCAACCGGATCATCACCGACCGCGCCGTGCTGGACGTCACTCCGGAGGGGCTGCATCTGGTCGAGGTCGCACCGGGGTATACTCCCGCAGATATTCAGGCTTGCAGCGAACCGAGGCTGATTATCTCTCCGACGCTCTGAGAGAGAGGAACTTAATCATGCGCACTGTCATCATCGCCTCAGCCGCCCGAACCCCGATCGGCTCCTTCGGCGGCTCAATAGCTTCCCTCTCCGCTGCCCAACTCGGCCAAATAGTCATAAGTGAAGTTATCCGCAGGGCCGGGATGCCCAAAGAGAGTATTGAAGAGATCATCATGGGGCAGATCCTGATGGCCGGATGCGGCCCGAACCCTGCCCGACAGGCGGCGATCGGCGCCGGTATCCCGGTCCACATCCCCTCCTACACCGTCAACAAGCTATGCGGCTCCGGCCTGAAGAGCGTGGCGCTGGGAGCCCTGGCGATCGCCGCCGGAGAGGCCGACGTGATCGTGGCCGGTGGGATGGAGAGCATGAGCCGCGCCCCTTACCTCCTGGACAAGGCACGTGGCGGCTACCGGTTGGGGAGCGGCATCATGGAGGATTCGATCCTCAAAGATGCCCTGACCGATGCGTTTCACGGCATTCACATGGGGATCACGGCGGAAAATATCGCCGAACTGTATCGCATCTCCCGTGAGGAGGCGGACGCCTTTGCCCTCCAATCGCAGCAGAAAGCGGCCAAGGCGATAAGTGAAGGGATCTTCGGCCGGGAGATCGTTCCGGTGCCGATCCCTGACAGGCGCGGAGAGACCGTCATGGTGGCGGAGGATGAATATCCCCGCCGCGATACCACCATGGAGAGCCTCGCGAAGCTGCAGCCAGCCTTCAAGGAAGATGGCGTCGTGACCGCCGGCAACTCTTCCGGAATCAACGACGGCGCGGCGGCTCTCCTGCTGATGGAGGAGAAAGCGGCCAGTCAGGGAGGCATTCGCCCGCTGGCCCGGATACTGGGGTGGGGAACGGTCGGCGTCGATCCGAGAATCATGGGGATGGGGCCGGTGGAGGCAATCCGGAAGGCGCTCGCCAAAGCCGGTCTGACGCTTGATGATATCGATCTGGTGGAACTGAATGAAGCCTTCGCGGTGCAGTCGCTGGCGGTGATCCGCGAGTTGCGCCTGGACAGCCGCAAGGTCAACGTGAACGGCGGCGCCATCGCGCTGGGGCATCCGGTGGGCGCCAGCGGTGCCCGGGTGCTGGTAACACTGCTGCATGAGATGGAACGGAGCGGCCTGCGGCGAGGTCTGGCGGCGCTCTGTATCGGCGGCGGGCAGGGGATCGCGATGATCGTGGAACGTGATATTTAGAGGATGAACTGGTTATGCTCAAAGGGAAAAGTGCACTTATAACAGGCTCAACCAGCGGGATCGGACTCGGCATTGCCCGTGCTCTGGCCGGGCAGGGATGCAACATCATGCTGAACGGTCTGGGCGACCCGGCGCGCATCGAGGAGCAGCGAGTCACTCTCGAAAAGGAGTCCGGCGTTTCTGTTCACTATCACGGAGCCGACATGACCCGGCCGGATGAGATCTCTTCGCTGGTGGAGGCAACGGTCACAGCCTTCGGCGGCGTCGATATCCTGGTGAATAGCGCCGGTATCCAGCATACAGCAAAGGTCGAGGAGTTCCCACCCGAGCGCTGGGACGCCATCATCGCCATCAACCTCTCCTCCAGCTTCCATTCGATCCACCATGCGGTTCCGTTCATGCGGCGGAAGGGCTGGGGGCGGATCATCAATATCGCCTCGGTGCACGGCCTGGTGGCATCGGCCAACAAGGCGGCCTATGTCTCGGCCAAACATGGCCTGGTCGGCCTGACCAAGGTCGTAGCCCTGGAAACGGCCGGTTCCGGCATCACCAGCAACGCCATCTGCCCCGGCTGGACCAGAACCGAGCTGATCGAGCCACAGATAGCCGCCCGGGCGCAGGCCCTCGGAGTGAATCTCGAGGAGGGTGGCCGCAGCATGCTGGCGGAGAAACAGCCGTCGCAGCAGTTCGTCTCGATCGAGCAACTCGGCCAGCTGGCACTTTTTCTCTGCTCTCCCGGCGCGGACCAGATCACCGGAACGGCGCTCCCGATAGATGGCGGCTGGACGGCACAATAGAATTTCAGAGCATAAATTTCGACGAAAAACCCGGCCACCAGCCGGGTTTTTTTGTGCCTTGATATTTACTGCATTATGTACTCATAAGTGTTAATATGTTACTCATAGCTTAAGCGCCAGGTTACGCCGTATCGTCATACTGCCATAGCACATCGCCATAACTGGTTAACAAATAAGATAAGACAGTTGGAACAAGCGGTGTGATCTCAGTATGGCACACTCCCTGCTTATAAAAAAAACCCGCATCCGTCGCGGGCAACTCAATAAACATGAATACAGTTCACGAAGGTTATTTCCAATGAAAATCAGCCGACCACCAGCAAAACAAGGACTTTACGACCCCCAATTCGAGCACGACGAGTGCGGCGTTGGCTTTGTTGTCAATATGAAGGGGAAAAAATCCCACGAAATCGTCAGCCAGGCACTCGAAGTACTCATAAATCTTGACCATCGCGGCGCCTGCGGCTGTGAACCTAATACCGGAGACGGCGCCGGCATCCTCATGCAGATGCCGGACGGCTTCCTGCGTTCCGTCTGCGCTCCACTCGGCATCGAGCTTCCCGAGCCGTCCCACTACGGTGTCGGCATGGTCTTTACCTCGCCTGAAGCGACCGAGCGCAACGCCGCCCGCCATATCCTGGAAAAGATCCTGGTCGAAGAAGGGGTGGAACTTCTCGGGTGGCGCAACGTGCCGACCGACAACTCTTCACTTGGAGAAACAGCCAAAGAAGGCGAACCGAGGGTACGGCAACTGTTTCTCAAGCGCCCGCTTTCCTGCGCCGATGAACAGGCCTTCAACCGCAAGCTCTATATCATCAACCAGCGGGCCACCAACGAGATCCGGCGCGCCGGGGTCGACGAGCACTGGTACGTCAGCAGCCTCTCCACCCGGACCATAATCTACAAGGGGATGCTGATGCCGGTTCAGGTTGACCGGTACTATCCGGAACTGCGCGATCCGGCCATGGAAAGCGCCATCGCCCTGGTGCACTCCCGCTTCTCCACCAACACCTTCCCGAGCTGGGACCGTGCCCATCCATATCATATGCTGGCCCACAACGGCGAGATCAACACCCTTCGGGGCAATGTCAACTGGATGAACGCCCGACAGAGCCTGTTCGCCAGCGAACTGTTCGGCGATGACATCAAGAAGGCGCTGCCAATCATTAATACGAATGGCTCCGATTCAGCCATGTTCGACAACTGCCTGGAGCTGCTCGTCATGGGTGGCCGTTCCTTGCCGCACGCCGTAATGATGATGGCGCCGGAGCCGTGGGAAAACCATGCCGGTATGAGCGATGAAAAGAGGGCATTTTACGAGTATCATTCATGCCTGATGGAACCGTGGGACGGGCCGGCCGCAATCGCCTTTACCGATGGCCGCTGCATCGGCGCCGTGCTTGACCGAAACGGTCTGCGGCCGTCCCGCTACTATATTACCCGCGACGACCTGGTCGTTGTAGCCTCCGAAGCCGGAGTCCTCAAGATCGAGCCAGGCCGTATTCTGAGCAAGGGACGGATCCAGCCGGGGCAGATGTTCCTGGTGGATACGGAGCAGGGGCGTATCGTTCCCGACGAGGAGATCAAGCAGGAGCTGGCCGAGGCCAAGCCCTACGGCCAGTGGCTGAAGGAACACCATATTGCCCTGGAGGATCTGCCGGAAGTCCCCGATACTTCTCTTCCGGACCATGCAGCCCTGATCCAGCGCCAGCAGGCCTTCGGCTATACCTTTGAGGATCAGGGTACTATCCTCGGACCGATGGCCCGCGACGGCATCCAGCCGCTCGGCTCCATGGGGACGGATACACCGCTGGCGGTGCTGTCTGCCCAGTCACAGCTTCTGTACAACTACTTCAAACAACTGTTCGCCCAGGTCACCAACCCCCCGATCGACCCGATTCGCGAGGAGATCGTCACCTCTACGGTTACCCTGATCGGTTCGGAGGCCAACCTGCTTGAGCCGACCGCCGCAAGCGCCCGGATGATCAGGATGGAACATCCGCTGCTCGGCAATCAGGAGCTTGAAAAGCTGCGCCGGATCGACCGTTCCGGCTTCAAGTCGACCACGCTGTCGCTCCTCTTTCCGGCAGCACAGGGCGCCGGCGCCATGGAGAAGGGACTTGAAGCTCTTTTTGCGGCCGCCGATGCGGCGATCAAGGAGGGGAACAATATTCTGATCCTGTCCGACCGCGGCGTCGATAAAAACAGCGCCGCAATCCCGGCGCTGCTGGCGGCATCCGGCCTGCACCATCACCTTGTTGCCAGCGGCACCCGTACGCGTGTTTCGCTGATTCTTGAGTCGGGCGAACCGCGCGAGGTGCACCATTTTGCCGTGCTGCTCGGCTACGGCGTCAATGCCATTAATCCCTATCTGGCCTTCGAATCCCTGGATGACATGATCCGTCAGGGGCTGCTGCCGGATCTGGACTATAAAAAGGCGGTAAAAAACTTTATCAAGGCCTCCATCAAGGGGGTCGTCAAGACCATGGCCAAGATGGGGATCTCCACCGTGCAGAGCTACCGCGGCGCGCAGATCTTCGAGGCGGTCGGCCTGCATCATTCCGTCATAGACCGCTATTTCACCTGGACCCCATCCCGTATCGGAGGAACCGATATCAACGGTATCGCCCGGGAGTTGATGGAGCGCCACGCGCGGGCCTATCCGGAGCGGGTTGCCCCGGAGTCGACGCTTGCCTCCGGCGGAGTCTACCAGTGGCGCAAGGACGGTGAGGAGCATCAGTATAACCCGCTGACGATCACCTCGCTCCAGAAAGCGACCCGTACCGACGATTATCGCGAATTCAAGGTATTCTCCTCGTTGATCGATGATCAGAGCACGCGCCACTATACCCTGCGCGGTCTCCTTGAATTCAAGGAGAATATGCCGTCCGTGCCGCTCGACGAGGTCGAACCTGTCGAATCGATCATGAAGCGCTTCAAGACCGGCGCGATGTCCTACGGTTCCATCAGCAAGGAGGCTCATGAAGCGCTGGCTATCGCGATGAACCGTATCGGCGGAAGGTCCAACACCGGCGAGGGAGGAGAGGATCCGGAACGCTTTACCTGGACCAATGAGCAGGGAGATTCGAAGAACAGCTCCATCAAGCAGGTCGCATCAGGACGCTTCGGCGTCACAAGCGATTACCTGACCAATGCCGGCGAACTGCAGATCAAGATGGCCCAGGGGGCCAAACCGGGCGAAGGGGGGGAACTCCCCGGCACCAAGGTCTATCCCTGGATCGCCAAGACCCGTCATACCACGCCGGGGGTCGGTCTGGTGTCGCCTCCGCCGCACCATGATATCTACTCCATCGAGGATCTTGCCGAACTGATCCACGATCTGAAGAATGCCAACCGTCGGGCCCGCATCAGTGTCAAGCTGGTGTCCGAAGTCGGTGTCGGCACGATTGCCGCCGGGGTTGCCAAGGCCCACGCCGATGTCGTGCTGATCAGCGGCTATGACGGCGGTACCGGCGCATCGCCGATCTCCAGTATCAAGCATGCCGGTCTCCCCTGGGAACTCGGCCTGGCCGAGACGCACCAGACCCTGCTGCTGAACAACCTGCGCAGCCGGATCACCATCGAAGCCGACGGTCAGCTGAAGACCGGACGCGACGTCGCCATCGCCGCCCTGCTGGGCGCCGAAGAGTTCGGTTTTGCCACGGCCCCGCTGGTGACACTGGGGTGCGTCATGATGCGCGTCTGCCACAGCAACACCTGCCCGACCGGCGTGGCGACCCAGGATCCGAAGCTGCGCAGAAACTTCAGCGGCAAACCGGAGTATGTCGTCAACTTCATGCGTTTTGTCGCGCAGGAACTGCGCGAGATCATGGCACAGCTCGGCTTCCGCACCCTCAATGAAATGGTGGGGCGCTGCGATGTGCTGGAGGCCAACAAGGCCATCGACCACTGGAAGGCGCAGGGACTTGATCTGTCCAACATCCTTCATCAACCGAAGGTGGCACTGAATGTAGGGCGCTACTGCACCGAACAGCAGGATCACGGCCTGGAAAAATCGATCGACATGACCAGGCTGCTGGATCTCTGCCGGCCGGCCATCGAGCGGGGCGAACCGGTCCGCGCGGAACTGCCGATCACCAACGTCGATCGCGTGGTGGGGACTATTCTGGGCAATGAAATCACCCGCAGTCATGGCGCCAAGGGACTGCCGGATGATACGGTCGGTCTCACATTCAACGGTTCCGCAGGGCAGAGTTTCGGTGCGTTTGTCCCTCGCGGCATTTCGCTGAAGCTGTCGGGCGACGCCAACGATTATCTGGGCAAAGGACTGAGCGGCGGCACAATAATTGTTTATCCGCCGGAGGGGTCAACCTTCAAGGCCGAAGAGAACATCATTGCCGGTAATGTGGCTTTTTACGGGGCGACCAGCGGCACCGCGTATATCCGCGGCATGGCCGGTGAACGGTTCTGCGTCCGCAACTCCGGCGTCAACGCCGTCGTTGAAGGAGTAGGCGATCATGGCTGCGAGTACATGACCGGCGGCTCCGTGGTGATTCTCGGCCGGACCGGACGTAATTTTGCTGCCGGCATGAGTGGCGGCATCGCATACGTCCTGGACGAGCAGGGAGATTTCGCATCACGCTGCAACACCGAGATGGTCGGTCTGGAACCGCTTGATCATGCCGACCTGGCAACGGTCAAGGGGATGATCGAAAAACATGTTGAATATACCGGGAGCTCTTTCGCCATGAGCATCCTGGCCGATTGGAAGAACATCCTGTCACGGTTTGTCAAGGTTCTGCCAATGGATTACAAACGGGTGCTGCAGGCGCTTGAACGGGCACAGGCGGCAGGTCTCAGCGGTGACGATGCGCTCGCCGCCGCATTCGAGGAGAACTCGCATATCGTCGGGCATTAAGCTGGAAGGCTGCATGATCAGACAGGTTGGATTGATTATTACCGAGATGTTATAAAATAGGGAAAACGATTATGGGAAAACCAACAGGATTCATGGAATATATTCGCGAAGTGCCGGCGGACCGGGCACCTTTGGAGCGTATAAACGACTGGAACGAATTCCATCTGCATATGCCGATTGAGGAGTTGCGCACCCAGGGAGCCCGCTGCATGGATTGCGGCGTGCCGTTCTGCCACAGCGGTGTGCTGATCAGCGGCATGGCCAGCGGCTGCCCGATCAACAATTTGATCCCGGAGTGGAACGACCTGGTCTATCGCAACCTCTGGCACCAGGCACTGGATCGGCTGCACAAAACCAACAACTTTCCGGAGTTCACCGGGCGCGTCTGTCCGGCCCCATGTGAGGGATCCTGTACGCTGGCGAGCATCGATCCGGCCGTTACGATCAAGAATATCGAGGTCAGCATTGCAGAGCGCGGCTTTGAGGAGGGATGGATCGTTCCGGCGCCTCCTGCGGTCCGCACCGGCAAAAAAGTCGCCGTGGTCGGTTCCGGTCCCGCAGGACTTTCCGCCGCCGCCCAACTCAACAAGGCCGGTCACGATGTGACGGTATTCGAACGGGCGGATCTGCCGGGTGGTCTGCTGATGTACGGCATTCCCAATATGAAACTCGACAAGCGCCAGGTTGTACTGCGCCGTATCAAGCTGATGGAAGCCGAAGGGATTACCTTTGTCTGCAACACCGAGGTCGGAGGGAGCGATTTTCCGACAGCGAAGTTGCGCAGTGATTTTGATGCCGTGATCGTGACGACCGGTGCCACACTGCCGCGCGATCTTCCGATCGAAGGTCGCTCCCTCAAGGGAATCCATTTTGCCATGGAGTTTCTGACGGCCAACACCAAGGCGCTGCTGAACGGTAGTGATGATTACATTTCCGCCAAGGGGAAAGACGTCATCATCATCGGCGGCGGCGACACCGGGACAGACTGCGTCGGCACGTCGCTCCGTCACGGCTGCAGCAGTGTCACCCAGCTGGAAATCATGCCCCGTTCCCCCGATGAGCGTGCTGCCGACAACCCCTGGCCGGAGTGGCCCAAAACCCACAAGGTGGATTATGGCCAGGAAGAGGCTGCTGCCAGGTTCGGTGCCGACCCCCGTGTCTACCTGACGACCGCCACGCGATTTGAAAGTGATCAGGCCGGCACAGTCAAGGCGGTTCATACCGTGGAGGTCGCCTGGAAAAAGAACGACAAGGGGCAGTTTGTCCCGCAGCCTGTTCCCGGTACCGAGCAGGTGCGTCCCGCCCAACTGGTGCTGCTGGCGATGGGTTTCCTCGGACCGGAGCAGCCCCTGATCGATTCAATCGGTCTGGAGCGGGATCCGCGCAGCAACATCAAGGCCGAGTTCGAAAAGTACAGCACCAGCGTCCCGGGGGTTTTCGCCGCCGGCGACTGCCGTAGGGGCCAGAGCCTCGTGGTATGGGCCTTCAACGAAGGGCGTGGAGCCGCCCGCGAGTGTGATCGTTACCTGATGGGGTGCAGCGAATTACCCTGATACGAATTTAATCATTTATTCTTTGTAAGGCATTGAGGCCTACCCGACCGATCGGGCAGGCCTTTTTTGTTGCCAAGTCAGAGTATGAGCTGGGCGGCTCGACTTATTGGGTTTATTTCGGTTTTTTTCTTAAAACTAAATAAATTTTGTGAGATTATAATAGCTTGCATCTTGTGATCGAATTGAGGTATGAGACGTCACATGGTGTATACGTTTGACCTTGACGTAAGCTGTATCTTGGTTGACAAGTCGAAATACAGCGATATATTTAATGGGATATGCAGGTATTAACCTTGCGGGAGAAGTCTTCATGCTGATAGTTGTCTGCATCAAACAGGTCCCGGACACGACCCAGGTCCAGATTGATCCGGTCACAAACACTTTGGTTCGTGACGGTATTCCCTTTATAGTCAACCCTTACGATACTCATGCCCTGGAGGAGGCCTTGCGCCTGAAAGACCGTTTCGGCTGCAAGGTTGCCGCCATTTCGATGGGCCCTCCCAACGCCGAGGGCACATTGAAAAAGGCCCTCGCGCTGGGAGTCGATCATGCCATCCTTCTCTCCGATCGCGTGTTCGGCGGTGCCGACACTCTTGCGACCAGCAATGTTCTGGCCGCCGCGATAGCCAGGCTTGATGCGGAAGTGGGTAAGGTAGGTCTGGTGCTCTGCGGCAAACAGACAATCGACGGCGACACGGCCCAGGTCGGCCCCGGAATCGCCAGCCGCCTGAACTATCGTCAACTGACGCTGGTTGATAAAATTGTCAACCTGGATCTTTCGGCAAAAAAAATCCGCGTCAGTCGCAAGCTGGAAGGACGTCACGAGATTGTCGATGCCCCGCTGCCGGCCATGCTGACCGTTGTTAGAGAGCTGAACCGGCCGCGTTATCCCAAGGTACAGATGCGACTGGCCGCTGCCGATGCTGTTGTCGAAGTCTGGAACAACAAAACCCTGCAACTGGACGAGCAGAAAATCGGCCTGAAAGGTTCTCCTACCTGGGTCTCCAAAATCTTCTCCCCGGAGCGCGCCAAGGGGGAAATCCTGGGTGACGGCTACGCAGATCCTGATGGAACCGCGGCACTTTTGATAGAAAAACTGATGGCGAAGGATATGTTACCGATTTAATTCCGTGCGCCTTACTCAAGGAATATTCATGACTGAAACGAAACCGAAAATCAAGAAACCCCGCGGCGTCGCCCAACTGATCGCCGGAGCCTGCATCGCCTGCGGCGCCCGCTGCCAGAGCGTCTGCCCGGTTAATTGCGTTGAAATGACCGACAGCGGCGAACCGGTCATCGACAGGGCCAAATGTATCGGCTGCCAAAAGTGCGTCAAGATCTGCCCGGCAACGGCCCTGGAGATGTTCTTCACCCCGGAGGAGCAGAAGATCCTCGATCAGTTGGCCGCCGCTCCGCCTGAAGAGGAAATCGACCCGGAAGCCGCCGCTATCGCCGCGAAACTGGCGGCGTATCGAGGTGTCTGGGTGTTTGTCGAGCAGACCGAAGGTGAGCCGGCCAAGGTCTCATGGGAGCTGCTGGGGGTCGGGGCCGGACTTGCCGACACTCTCGGAGTGGAACTCTGCGCGCTCGTGATCGGCGAGAATGTCGAGCACCTTTGCAGGGAAGCCTTCGCGTACGGCGCCGCCAAAGCCTATCTGCTCGATGCCCCGGTCTACAAACATTACCGCACCGAAGCCTACGTGGAGGGATGCTGTCACCTGATCGAAACCTACAAGCCGGAGGTTATCCTGATGGGAGCCACCGGCATGGGACGCGATCTGGCCGGCGCGATAGCCACGCGTGTTGCCACCGGTCTGACCGCCGACTGCACCGGCCTGGCCATCGACGCCAGGCGCAACCTGATGCAGACCCGGCCCGCTTTTGGCGGAAACATCATGGCAACCATCATGTGCGACAGATTCCGCCCCCAGATGTCCACCGTACGGCCCAATGTCATGCCGATGCCGGAGCACAGGGAGGGGACCGAAGGAAAAATCGTCCGCGAACCGTTCACCGTTCCCGAAGAGAGCGTGCTC
>DATNCC010000016.1:0-6640 GCA_035571735.1 Dongiaceae bacterium
ACGTGGCCGTAGAGCATGGTGGCGTTGGTCTTCAATCCGGCCAGATGCGCCAGGCGGATGATCTCCAGCCAGCGCCCCCCCGGGATTTTCTCGGGACAGATCTTCTGCCGGACCTCCTCCACCAGGATTTCGGCGCCCCCACCCGGCATCGAGCCGAGACCGGCGTCGATGAGACGCTCGAGCACCGCTTCGATCGTCAGGCCGGAAATACGGGAAAAGTACTCTATCTCCACGGCGGTAAATGCTTTGATATGCAGCTTTGGTGCGGCGTGTCGGATGGCTTGCAGGGTTTCTTCATAGAACTCGAAGGGGAGGTCTGGGTGCAGACCGCCGACGATATGCACCTCGGTGGCCCCTTCATCCGAAGCCTCCAGTGCCCGGCGGCAGATTTCGTCCAGCGCCAGGGTGTAGGCCCCCTCCTCCCCGGCGGTGCGCGAGAAGGCGCAGAAGGCGCAGCGGTTGACGCAGACATTGGTCGGGTTGATGTGGCGGTTGACGTTGAAATAGACGTTCGTGCCGTTTTTGCGCTCGTTGGCGAGCGCGGCCAGCTCGCCGATGCCGAGCAGGTCGTTGGACTCGAACAGGAAGAGCGCCTCGTCAGAGGTGATGCGCTGACCGGCGCGGATTTTTGCGGATATGGTTTCGAAGGTTGTCATGAATGGAGAGTCTACGAAAAACGGGCGGTGAGTGCAAGCGGAAAGCTATATCTCCTCACTCGCATCCCCTCTCTTTTCCTCATCAGCTCCTTCTGCTGACAGCATTTCTACCTGTGACATTTTGTACCGTGACGGGTATAGTGCCTCTGAATTGTGCAACAGACCAAAGGAGATTCCCGATGAGCAATTATATCCTTTATCTGCTGATGCTCTGCTGCGGCATCGTCATGGCCGTTCAGCCTTCCATTAATGCCCGCCTGGCCCGGATCGTCGGCGTGCTGGAGAGCTCCTGCATCTCGTTTGCCGTAGGTACTGTTGCTCTGCTGATGATGGTGCTGCTGGTAGGACGCGGAAGCTTGCGGGGAGTTGCCGGAGCATCGTGGTGGGAGTTGACCGGCGGATTACTGGGGGCTTTCTTCGTAACCATGACGATTTTAGTGGTGCCGCGGATCGGCACCGCCGCAGCCATGGCTGCCATCATTGCCGGCCAGCTTGCCACCGGTTTGCTGATGGACCACTTCGGCCTGTTCGGGGGCCGTCATATCCCGCTCGATACGAGCCGCATGCTCGGTGTCGCCCTCCTGATGGCCGGCGGCTGGCTGGTCTTTCGCCGCGCCGCCGGCTGAAGGGAGAAATCATCAGGGACGTTCCCCAATGCTCCGTTCAACCTTCCAGCCTTTTCAGAAACTCCGACACCCTGGTCACATCCCGAATCTCCCTGAATTCCCGGTAGTCATCGATACCATCGGAGTCAAGTCCGCGGTAGTAGCGGGGTCTGGCGGTTTTCAATCCTGACAGGGCCTTACCGGTGGCATAATCCGTCTCACTAAGTTTATCCGCCCTGTACTTCAAATCGAGTACCAGGCTGAACCCCAGCTGGAACAGTCTTTTCAGATATTCGCCGGTAATGATTTCCACTCCCCTTGTTTCGTCCCCTTCGCTCAGGTACTCCAGGGCGATATTCAAATAACCGTAAACCCGCTCCACTACCGATCTCATCTGCTCCATGTCGGCAAGGTGAGCTTCATCGGCCACCAGTGCGGTATTAATCAGATAATTCAGCTCCATGCGAAACAGTTCCGAGTCCGCGCGGAGAATAACCCTCTCCAGGAACGTCTTGCCGGTCAAAAACGTCTCGGGGAGTGTGGTTGCTTCAACCGCCTGCAAGAGGACCTTGTTGCGACCGGGTGTAAACGTGGCCGGGTTGATACGGGAGTAGATCTCAAGCGCCTCATCAAGAGGTGGAAAGCCGAGGTCGGCAAGGCGTCCCGATTTCAGGTGATAGCATTCCTCCTCTGATTCAATGTCGATTTCGCCGCTGACACTTTCCATGAGCGACACGTACAGGGGGTTATCCAGGCGGCAGACCAGTTCCAGGAATGTGCCGATTATCGTGGTGTGTTTGGGGTTCTTGAATTTTATCAGGAACACATCGTCAAAGGTGTGGTCCCAATCGGTCTGACGTTCTTCATCGGTATTGATTTCGCCAATGCCCCCCGCGACAATAATCTCCCGCCCCAGAAAAAGGGAGAGGAGATTGAAATCCAGATGCGGCAGCAGTTCCAGAAAATGCTCCTCACTCCCGAGCATAATATACGCCAGATATTCGACCGCCTTCCCTTCCTGAAACGACCAGCCTTTCCAGAGTTCCATATCCAGGATGAAAACGCACTGCTCCGGACTTGCCAGCGCCAGCAGTTCCATGGCGTCAGGACCGCCGTTTTCCTTGAAAAGCCAATACAACTCGTGAGGTTGCATGGCCCGAGCCAGTCTCTTGCCGTCCGGGTCTCCCAGTATCAGGGCCATCTTCTCCTTGGGGAGTACCCCGTCAAGATAGTTGCGCTTGTCGACAAGAGAAAGTGTGCGGAACTCTTCTTCTCCAACTCTTACGCTCGTTACCACTGTTCTGCCGGCATCTTTTCCGGTTACGCTGTTTTTCGACATATTGCTCCTTGTTAAACGGGTCAAGCCTGGGGTTGGTTTTGAGGACGTACACTAAGAATTATAAGGCGGTAGGCTACTTATTGATACCACTCTTTTTTTTGGTGTTTTAACGCTAATCTGGAGTTCCTCGCGCTTTATGGCTCTGCCCACCCCTTTGACCGCTCCAGGGCCCTGCTCCAGTTGTGGCGCAGCTCGGCCGCCTTCCCCCGCTCCATGTTCGGGGTAAAGGTGCGCTCCGCCTGCCAGAGCCGCCCGAGCTCCACACGATCCCGCCAGTAGCCGACCGCCAGTCCGGCCAGATATGCCGCGCCCAGCGCCGTAGTCTCCCGCTCCCGCGGCCGCACGACCGGGACACCCAGGAGGTCGGCCTGAAACTGCATCAGCAGATCGTTGGCGGTAGCGCCGCCATCCACCCGCAGTTCACTCAGCGGGGTGCCGGCATCCGCTTCCATCGCTTCGAGGAGGTCGGCCGTCTGGAAGGCGATACTTTCCAGGGTGGCCCGGGCAATATGCCCGGCGGTAGTGCCTCGGGTGATGCCGAGCAGGGCGCCGCGTGCATAGGGGTCCCAGTGGGGGGCTCCCAGGCCGGTAAAGGCCGGGACGAGGTAGACGCCGCCGTTGTCGGGAACAGAGGCGGCCAGCGCTTCGACCTCGGCAGAGGAGCGGATTAGCCCAAGGCCGTCCCGCAACCATTGCACCGCCGCTCCGGCCACGAAGACGCTCCCTTCCAGGGCATATTCGGTCTGGTCCCCGATTTTGCAGGCCACGGTGGTGATGAGGTTCTGCCCGGAGTTCACCGGCTTTGTCCCGGTATGCATCAGCATGAAACAGCCGGTGCCGTAGGTGTTCTTGACCATCCCGGGACGGTCGCAGAGCTGGCCGAACAGCGCCGCCTGCTGGTCGCCGGCCATACCGGCAATCGGTACCCGGTTGGCAAGAAAACTGGCTGCGGTCTCGCCGTAGACCTCGCTGGAAGCGACGATTTCGGGGAGGATCGATGGGGGGATGCGGAGTATCTCCAGCAGCTGCGGATCCCACGTCCCGTCGTGGATATTGAACAGCAGCGTGCGGGAGGCGTTGCTGGCATCGGTTAGATGACGTTCACCTCCCGTCAGGTTCCAGACCAGCCATGAATCGATCGTGCCGAAGGCCAGTTCCCCCGCCTCGGCTTTTGTCCTGGCGCCGGGCACATGGTCGAGCAGCCAGGCCAGCTTGGTGCCGGAGAAATAGGGGTCCAGCACCAGCCCTGTTTTTGCCCGAAATGTCGGCTCATGCCCCCGGGCCCGGAGCAGGTCGCACTCGCCCGCGGTGCGGCGGTCCTGCCAGACGATGGCGTGGTGGATCGGCCTGCCGGTGGCGCGGTCCCACACGACCGTCGTTTCCCGCTGGTTGGTGATGCCGATGGCGGCAATATCGGCGGCGGTCACGCCGGCCCTGGCGATCGCCTCCACCGCCACGCCCAGCTGGGAGGCCCAGATTTCCTCGGCGTCGTGCTCCACCAGGCCGGGCGCGGGAAAGATCTGGCGGAATTCCTTCTGGGCGAGGCCGCGGATCGTGCCGTCATGGTCGAACACCAGGGCGCGGGAGCTGGTTGTCCCCTGGTCAAGGGCAAGGATGAAGCTCATCGTTCATGGCCTCCGGCGGGTTATGGCTAATCTAGACTGAATCATTTAGTTGCCTGATGCAAGCCATGCGGTTTTCGCCGCCGGCGGCGTCTCTTCTTCCGCTGCGGCGCCCCGGTCTCTTCGGTGCGTTCGGACAGCGGCACCGGCTCCTGCTGTGCTGCCTGAGCCAGCCACCATTCGAGCTGCCTGGCAACATCCTTCTTGCCGCCGCGGGTGATCCGGCAGTATTCGATGATATCGTTGAAATCCTTACGGGCGATGAACACCTGCGGCCGGCGACCGGGGATCTGCTTCAGGCGCGTCTGCTGGGCAATTATGTCGCGGAGGGCGAGCCCGGCGCGGTTCGTGATCTGAACGAACGGGCAGACTTCTCCCAGGAACTCCGCTGCCGCGGCGTCGACACTCTGCTGCCACGGCGCACCCTTGGAGCGGAAGTTCTCCGCCTTCTCATCGAGGTACTCGCCGAAAAGAAGTGCCAGGAGGAGCGGCGGGGAGATCTTGTCCCCCCGTTGGACGCGGGAATCGACGCAGGTGAGCATCTCGCCGAAACGGGTGTGGGGGAAGCCTTCGCTTTCGGCGTCGAGCCAGGCAGAGAAAGCCGGGAAAAGCGCCGCGAAGAGACCGGTTTGGCGGAGGAGGTCGCAGCACTTCGCCCCTTCTCCCGAGAGCAGGATTTTGAGCATTTCTTCATAGAGGCGCGCCGGCGCGGCCCTGACGATGGTGTCGGCGGCGGTAACCAGCTCCTTCCGGGTTTCTTCTTCCATCGTGAAGCCGAGCAGGGCGGCAAACCGCACCGCCCGCAGCATCCGTACCGGGTCTTCCTGAAAACGGACCGCCGGATCACCGATGGTGCGGATGATGCCGGCATTAAGGTCGGCGAGGCCGCCGACGTAGTCGATGATCGAGAAATCGGCAATATCGTAGGCAAGCGCGTTGACGGTGAAGTCGCGGCGCAGGGCGTCTTCTTCGGGGGTCCCGAAGACGTTGTCCCGCAGGATCATGCCCTCGTCATCCTTCAGCGTGTGCGGGTGCCGCTCCCGCTCCCCCCTGCGCGTCTCCACCGCCTCGGGTTCCGGCTCATCCGACGCTTGGGAACGGAAGGTCGCCACCTCGATGAGCTCTTCCTTGAAGTGAATGTGTGCGAGGCGGAAGCGTCGCCCGACAAGACGGCAGCTGCGGAACATCCGCTTCACCTCGCCGGGGGTGGCGTTGGTCACGACGTCAAAATCCTTCGGCTCTCGTCCGAGCAGGAGGTCACGCACACAGCCGCCGACGAGATAGGCGACAAAGCCGTTATCCTTCAGCCGGTAGAGAACGCGCAGGGCGTTCGGGCTCATGAGCTTGCGGGAGATCCCGTGCTCCTGCCGCGTGATGATCACCGAGCCGCTCTTTTCCGGACGTTTTATCTTTTTCATTCTGTTACAACACTCCATGTACGAAGTTCCGGGGCTTATTTTAGCATGAATAAGGGGAGTCTCCCCTTTATTGTCACCCAGGCAAGCTATGGCCGCCAAAGGAACCGTTCGAGGGGGATACGGCCGCCGGCATCAAAGCTTATCCCCTCGTGTTCGAGACGCAGCCGTTGCTCCATGTCCGCATCGCTGCCGCAGGAGCGGGGACTGATGCGCCCCTGGGCATTGACGACCCGATGCCAGGGGATGGTTGATCTGCCCGCAAGGGCGCTCAGGGCGTACCCCACGAGGCGCGCCCGCCCCGGCAGCCCCGCCAGGCCGGCGACCTGGCCGTAGGTTGCCACGCTCCCTTCGGGGATGCGGCCGACAACCGCGTAGATGGCGAGGTAGGTGTCGGAGGTAGTTGTCATGGGGTCTGCGTGCGTGAGACTAAGGTTTTGGCAGCGGCGCAAACTCGATCGGCACCCAGCTGTAGCTCTCCTTGCCATCCCACCGGACATGGCCGATCCCGGGAAAGGGGAGGTGCATGCCGGCCACCAGTGATTTACTGATTGCCATGGTTTTAAAGATGTTCTTGCGGGTGGCGATGGCCTGCTTCTGGTCGATGTCGAACTCGATGGAGACACCCGGATTGGCGAACTGCACCGCGTGGGCATGCACCAGGTCACCCCAGATCAAGAGCTTCTGCCCTTCGGACTCAACGGCAAAGGCGGTATGCCCCGGCGTATGGCCATTGGCCTTTACCGCCTTGATGCCGGGCACCAGCACGCTCCCCTCGGTAAAGGTCTGCAACTGTCCGCTCTTCTGGTATGGTGCGGCGCTGTCCCTGGCCATCTTGAAGAAGGGCTGCATCGATTCCGGAGAGGCGTCGGCCACCTTCTGGGACAGCCAGAAATCGCTGTCCTCCTTGGCCACCATGATCCGGGCCTTGGGGAACACCTGCTTGCCGTCGGCGTCCGCCACCCCGCCGACATGGTCCGGGTGCAGGTGGGTGATGACGACC
>DATNCC010000017.1:0-9999 GCA_035571735.1 Dongiaceae bacterium
GGCGAAAGCGAAATCAACCGGCGCCCTGCCGCCGCCGAAGGGCTCATCCGGGCCCTCGTTGATCAGGTAGAGCTGCGTCCCCCTGGGAATGCCGGTGAAATCCACAATCAAATCGACGCGCTCGGCCGGGGCGATCAGGAGCTCATTAAGTTTAACCGGCTTGGGCAAAAAGCCGCCGTCAGCACCGATCTGCCAGAACGGTACAGCCGGGGTTCCCGGCCTGGCAAGCTTATCTGTTACGATCTTGAGGATCATCATCCGCGTGTCGTTTCCGTTGACGATCCTCAAGCGGTAGCGACTCGATTGGACATTCAACTGCGGCCAGGTCTTGCCGTTGACCACTATGGTGTTGCCGAAAAACTCCGGGTTCCAGATCGGTGCCACGTCGCTTCTCCCGCCGTTAGCCTGCTGCGGGATGAAGGGGATCTGGAGCTGGGACTTATCCACGCCCTCGAAGAAGGCACGATTGTCCGGGAAGAAGAGCGAACCATCCGTGTTGAAGGACTTGTCCTGGATCAGGAGCGGAATCTCGTTAGCTCCCTTGGGAAGACCGGCCGGGTCCTTGGCCGGATCCCTGATCAGGTAGAAGCCCGCCAGTCCGGTGTAAACGTTGGCGCGGGTCATCCCCAGGGCATGGTCGTGGTACCAGAGCGCGGTGGCCCGCTGGTCGTTGGGGTACTGGTAGAGCGCCTGGCCCGGCACTGTCGGGGCACCGTCGATCTGGTCGTAGTGGGAACCCTTGGCTGCATAACCGGCTGGGATGTTGCTGGCGTTGGGCAGGAACCATGCCTCGGGATAGCCGTCGCTATCCGGTCCCACGTGCGAGCCGTGGAGATGGGTCACGAGGGGGACCGGCCCCTTGTAGGGGAGCTGGCTCGTGCCGCGGCAGTCCGACTTCATCATGCCGTCGATACAATCCCGGGGAGGATTAGCCCAATGCAGGGTCTGGTCGATCGGCAGCAGGTGCGGCAGGAAGTTCCCGTTGCTGTCCTTGAGGTCGTTGATCCAGTTGACCCGCACCGGCCGGTTGGCCTTGGCCTCGATCGTGCGGGCCGGGTACTGGAAGGAGCCTGGATCATTCAGCGCGCCGTACCCCCAGACGGTTGTTTTGGGAAATACGGATGGCAGGATCTGCTGCTGGAACTGGCGGGCGGCGATCTGGTAATAATCGATGCTGCCTCCGATGGTCCCGGAGTTGGGCATCGTCCCAACGATGGGCAAATTGTCCTTGTATTTCGGGATGGTAGTGGGATCGAGCGTCCCTCCGGGAACGAAAGCGAAGCTGTCAGCGGCGCCCAGAGTCGCGAGCAGAGCGCCCAGGATAATACTTTTTCTTTTCATGTTTGTTACCTCCATGTGTGGTTGAAAATCCGATAAACCCTCTGATGCTCATGCAAATACCAGATATTGGTCACCTCCTTTCTGCACGTGGCCTTCCGTTCCTTCCTCAAAGGTTGTTTGCCATTTCCGGATAAAATCCTTCACGGGAATGCCAAAAAACAAGGAAGAAGTAATATTCGTATTGCTAGATGTTACTATGCTTGCATGCTGTTACAAGGGAGCGTTTGTCTGAATTTGTTACCGATGTTTCGGGAAGGAGGGTACCGGTGTTTGTCCTAGAGTGGAGGAAAAAGCATTTCTCGAACTCAGAAAAAAAGTCAAAGCTGGTAAGGAGTAAAATCGAAATACATCAGTTAGATGAGCTGGTTCTGGAGGGCGTAGCGGGTGAGTTCGGAGTTGTTCTTCATGTTCATCTTGCGGAGGATTTGTGCCCGGTAGGTACTGATGGTTTTGACGCTAAGTGCCAGTTCGCCGGCAATTTTGCTGACCGGTTTGCCGGAGGCGATCAAACAGAGAACCTGGAATTCCCTGTTGGATAGGTCGTTATGGGGAGATATTGACGCCCCGTTACCGATGGAACAGACAAGAGCTTCAGCCAGGTTAGGACTGAAATACTTTTTCCCCTGTGCGACTTTATGCAGGGCCTCGATGAGCTCCTGGGGTGGATTCCCCTTGGTAAGATACCCGGAAGCGCCTGCCTTCAGGGCTCTGACGGCGTACTGTTCCTCCGGATGCATGCTCAGGATGAGGACGGGAAGCTTCGGTTTCAGGTTCTTTATCTCTGCCATGATGTCGAGACCGTTTCTGCCAGGCATCGAGATATCGAGCAGAACAACGTCGTAATCGTTTTCCCGTATTTTACAGAGCGCCTCCTGGCCATCGGTAGCCTCGTCTGCGACCACCATGCCCACGGTTTTGGAGATGATCTGCTTTAGACCCTCCCGGAAAATGGCATGATCATCGGCGATGAGTATCTTCATTGCCTCGTTCATTTTACTCTTTCCTCTGCGTAATTGGGATCTGCACAACAATGGCGGAACCCTTCCTGTAGACGCCGCGGATTCTTGCTCTCCCTCCGAGCATCCGGGTACGCTCCTTCATGCCGATTAGCCCGATGGAGAGGGGATCGTTGATCTGCTTCCTGGTGATACCACGGCCGTTATCCCGGACCTTGAGCACGATCCTCTCCCTCTTTTCCATGAGACTCCCCTCGACGCGGGTGGCTCCGGCATGTCGCAGCACGTTGGTCAGGGTTTCCTGGAAGATGCGGTACAGAGCGGTCGAAATGCCCCTGTCGAAACTTTTACTCGCCAGTTCAACGGCGAAATCGCAGGAGATGCCGGACCGCTTCTGGAACTCCTTGGCCTGCCATTCCATCGCATCTGCAAGCCCAAGCTCGTCGAGCATGACCGGACGCAGTTCCGAGGAAATCTTCTGTACCGTTTTGACAGTATTCACGATCAGCCCGGACATGGCTTCGGCTTTCTCGACAAGGTGCCGCTGATCCTCGTGCAACTCACCCAATAGCCAGGATATATCAAGCTGCAGGGTTGCCAGTACTTGACCAAGTTCATCGTGTATCTCCCGGGCGATGGCTGCTCGCTCTTCCTCTCGGACAGCCTGGAGGTGCGCAGTAAGATTGCGCAGTTGTTCCCTTGAATCCCGCACCTCATCCAGTGCCCGCTTCCGTTCAGTAATGTCATGCAGGATCATCAGCTTGGATACGCTGCCGTCGAAGTTTCTTATCGGTCTTTCAAAGAGATCATACATCTTGCCAGTACTCGTAGAGTTCCATTCACCCCTGACTGGGCTGCCTGCTAAAATCTCTGACATGTTGCACCAAAGACAAGGCTCCTTACGGCCATTGGAATATTCATAACACTTGCATCCATTGACTGGACCATATTCATGCTCGATAGTTTTGTTAACATACTCGATTTGATGCTGTTGGTTGACGATGTAAACACCGTCCGGCATGGTATCGAGAATCCCATTGAGCTTGTTCTTCTCAATGGTCAGTTCTGCTTCGGCATTTTTTCGTATGGTGATCTGCAGGAGCAGAGGACGAAAAATGAAGATCTCGAAAGCTGGAATGAGGAAGATCACAAGCAAAATCGAGTCAAGGACGTTGGCGGTTCCAGCGGATAGGCCGGGGAATTGTTCGAGGATGACCATTGTCAGGAATTCACATATAAACACGAAGAATGCGACAACCAGGACCAGCTTTGTAGGAGATTGGTAGAGACGATTGAAGAAGCTTTCCGGTCTGCTGCCGGAAAAATCTGCAATTGATTCGTTTTTAATGTTGAGGTATGACATCCAGCTACATTCCCTGAAGAAAATTCATGCAAAATATAATATCGACACTTGATAATAGCATGCATTATTCCATTAGCAACACGGGGACGCGCTGGATTCAACCAACACAATTGCCCATTTCCGTAACAATCCATAGTCAACGTCACCTCATTGCAATGGGCTTTGAAAATACTCTTGACATATACATCGGTCTAATATAATTTGATATTAAACTATATTAGACATCGATTTTTATCCGGACAGGACAATGAAAACTGAATCGACCTCGACATATCTAGCACTGAACACCTACACGAAACTGATGCGGGCGGCCGAGACCGTAACGGGGCGGGTAGGACGCACCATGTCGGCCGCCGGCCTTACCATCAGCCAGTTCGGAGTGCTGGAGGCGCTTCATCACAAGGGTCCGCTCTGCCAGCGCGACATTGCCGCTAAAATCCTCAAGAGCACCGGCAACATCACGCTGGTCATCGACAACCTGGAAAAGCAGGGACTGGTGAAGCGGGAGCGAACCAACGAAGACCGCCGCTATCTGACCGTCTCTCTTACCGGGGAGGGAAAAAAACTTATCGGCACCGTCTTTGCCGACGTCGAAGCGGCCATCGTTGCCGAGATGAACGCATTGACGACCGATGAGCAGGAACTGCTGGGAGGGTTGTGCAAAAAACTCGGTCTGCGGGTGGAGAAAACCCAGGATCGCGTTATAATTTAAAACCTGAATTCGTGACGCCGGAACACCGTAGAGCCCGGAAAAGCCGGAGTTGACCGTCGCTTGCCCGGCAGCAGCCCGTTTGGGCCGGTGGTCCTCCGACGATCAGCCGCAATCCGCGGCAATGCGGGAACTGAGGCTTTCCGGGTCAACGAAGGTGTGGAGGCGTCACGGATTCAGGTAATAGTACATTTTTTTTGACTAAATAGTTTGATATCAAACGATATCAATAATACTCAACACCACACAAAAGGAGAACCACCATGAAACGCTTACTCGCATCGCTCAGCACCATCGTCGCCCTGGCACTTCCCGCCCTGGCATCCGCCGCCACCTGGAACATCGATCCCGACCACTCGAATGTCGGCTTCAAGGTTCGTCACCTGATGGTCTCAAACGTCAAGGGAAGCTTCGACAAGCACACCGGCGTTATTGACATCAACGACAAGGACATCTCCAAATCAAAGGTGCAGGTCACCATCGATACCGCTTCCATCAACACCAATGTCCAGAAGCGCGATGATCATCTGCGCAGCGCCGATTTTTTCGACGTCGCCAAATATCCGACCATGACGTTTGTCTCCAAAAAAGTAGCCAAGGCCGGCAAGGACAAGCTTAAAGTAACCGGCGACCTGACTCTGCACGGCATCACCAAAGAAGTTGTGCTTGATGTGGAAGGCCCGTCAAAAGAGAGCAAGGATCCCTACGGCAACATCAGAAGCGGAGCTGCCGCCACCACCAAGATCAACCGCAAGGATTTCGGCCTGGTCTGGAACAAGGCCCTTGAAACCGGCGGCGTTGCCGTGGGCGAAGAGGTCGCCATCAATCTGGAGATCGAGATGATCAAGGCGAAATAAACCAACCGCTACCGTTTGGAAACAGGAAAGCCTGCTCATCGTCCGAATGAGCAGGCTTTTTCATACCTAACGGGCATCGCCCGGTCACGCCACCTTGATTTCGATCTTCCTTGGTTTGGCCGCTTCGGCCTTGGGCACACGCAGCTTCAGGACGCCATTGCTCAGATCGGCAACCGCCTTTCCATGATCGAGTATTTCCGGTATGGAAAACTGCCGGTAATACGATGCCAGTTCGAATTCCTTATAGCCAGGATTACCGGGAGCACTCCATGAAACCGGAGCGCTGATGGTCAGGATGCCTTTCTCGACGTTGATATCGAGAGCATCCCGTGAAGCACCGGGAATATCGGCCGTCAGGATCAACCCTTCCTCGGTTTCCACGATGTTGACCGCCGGCTTGATATATCTCTCGTTTGATCTGGTCTCTTCGCGAGACGGGAGATTCATTTCATCGTTCTTTTCGGTTAAGCCGTTTGCTGCCATGATTATTACCTCCTTCCCTGATATTGGTTTGGTTACGGTTGAATAAACCGCGCTTATGCCGGCTTGATGGTGATCTTCTTCGGTTTGGCGTGTTCAGCCTTGGCCAGGGTGATACGCATGATTCCATCCTTGTATGCGGCACTGACCTTGTCCGGATCGATATCCACGGGCAGTTCCAGGGTCCGTGAAAACTTGCCGGCGCCGAGTTCGCTGCGATGAACGATCTGCCCCGGTTGAGCATCCAGCAGCTTGCGCTCGCCACTGATAGTCAGCGTGTTTCGCAGAACGGAAAGATCGATGTCTGCCGGATTAACACCCGGAACAACGGCATCCACGTACACGTTAGCATCGTCGTCACCCACATTGACCAACGGGAAGCGCCTCGTGGCGACCGGTGACAGGAACGAGGAACCAAACGGCCGGTTATACCCTGCGCCTCGAAACGCCTCATCAATTTCCTTTCTCAGATTGTCAAGATCCCTTAATACATCCCAGCTTGCCATGGTGATGACCTCCTTTCATGTGAATGTTTCTGATACATAGATAATTCGTAAATATAAAAAATCAAGGGGGGGTGCAAAAAAATTTCTGTCCCAGCCAACACCCTTATATTATTGCGTTTATTTAACAGATAGACTTGATTTCGAGGCAACAATTTGCTATATTTTTAGCAGTCGGAGCATCAGAGTGCTAAAAAATCACCCTGTGGAACAGGAGGTCCGTCATGGTTGCAAATCTTCCCGGTGTAGCCGACAGCATGACTCTCTACATGGCTGAAATCAAAAGATTTCCCGTGCTGAGCGCTGAGGAGGAACGGCTTTATGCTGTTAAATTCTTTGAGGAGAAGGATCTGGAGGCGGCTCAAGCGCTTATTACCGCCAATTTGAGATTTGTCGTGAAGGTTGCCATGGAATACCGGCATTATGGTCTCAAGCTGCTCGACTTGATCCAGGAGGGGAATATCGGATTGATGATGGCGGTCAAAAAATTCAATCCCTATCGGGGGATACGGCTTATCTCCTATGCCGTGTGGTGGATCAGGGCTTATATTCAAAAATTTATCGTATCGGCCTGGAGCCTGGTAAAAATCGGCACCACCCAGGCACAACGAAAACTGTTCTACAAACTCGGCGAGACAAAAAAGGCACTGCGGAGGATAACCGGTAAAGACGAGGACGCGGCGGCGGCGGCGAACATGCTCAATGTTTCTGATCAGGATGTGGTGGAGATGGAGCAGCGCCTCAAGGGAGAAGTCTCCCTGGATGCGGAACTTGCCGAGAGCGACGGTCTGACCGTTCTGGAAACATTTGCCGACGAGAGGAAGAACCAGGAGGAACTGCTTGGCGAGTATGAGGAGGAGCACCTTCTGAAACAGCATGTTGCAAAAGCCGTTGAAGGATTGAATGAAAAAGAGCGTTTCATCATCGATAACAGGATTGCAAGTGATGCCCCCATGACACTCCAGGATATTGCCGATCATTTTTCCATATCCCGCGAGCGGGTACGTCAGATCGAGGAGCGGACCCTGGCAAAGATGCGGCAGAAACTGCTCCCCGCTTTGAAACAATCTCCTTTTTAACGCGCCACTTCAGCCTGCCCCGTGATCGACGTCATGATCACGGTCGGCACCTTGGGCGCATTCTTGCCGAGCAGATGATCGACAAATGCTTGGGAGAAGGAGCGATAGCAGAGGTCCGCCTTTATGGTCAGCTTCCCTTCGCTGCCTGGCGGGATCGGAACGTCAAAGCGAACGTCTGCGTAACCTCGCGGCAGGATCCTGTTGTCCTGGAGGATTCTGGTCGCATTCCATACCTCGACATCAACAATATTTCCCGCAGCATCACCCAGAACAACCTTGAAATTACGCGTCCCTTCCTCCAGCCGCCCCTCTCCGTCAATCCTCCCAAGCCGGAACAGTTCCTTTCCTTTTCCGTCCAGGACGCTGAAATCCACCCACATTTCGCGCCCCTCCGGATAACCTGTCGGCAACTTGTGTCCGGCGCCCGAATTATGGACTCGAAGAACCATGGTCGCAACGGCGGCCGGGCGCACGTTTTTCACCGAAATGATTTCCATTCTGGCCGCGCTTTGCAACATCTCGCGGGCCAGCCCGGAATGCTTCTCCGCACCAAGCATGGAAGTTACCATCGTGTTGCCGCCCACGAAGTAGTGCGTGAAGATATGCTCGCGCTCCTTGGCGCCGACGGCCGCCCTGCCCGGATTTTTCCTGAAGCCCGGACCGGGGCTCATATGGCACTCCTGACAGCCGATGCCCTCGCCCGGATAGGGGCTGTCCTTCCACTCATCGTAGGTCCGCTCGAGTGGAATGCGGTTTTGCGGATGCGTCACGTTGTGGCAGGTGCCGCACAACTCGGATCTGGTGTGCAAATCGGAGTAGGTGGTGTCGTGATACGGAGAGTTTGCGTCCTTGAATGGACCAAATTTAAGCGATCGGCCATATTTGCGGGGAGTCAGCACAAATGAATTGTTACCGATACCTGTTATGGCGGAAATATTATGACAGAAATCACATTGAACGCCGTTTTTGGATAACGAGCTGAGTTTTTCGCCACCGGGAGAAGACTCACCGGTAAGGAGTCCGATGGGGGTATGGCAGCCGATACAGAGATTGTCAGTCAGCCCCTTGGTAGCCTTGCTTGCAGCCCGCATCAGAGCCAGATATATCGGATCGTTCCAGGCGTTGGAATGCATCGAGCCTTTCCATTGATTGTAAATCTCCTGATGACATCCCTGGCACGTTTCCGGTGTGTCAAACATATCAATGCCCAAATACCCCCCCTCCACGGTGGTTGTAGCCCTGGAGGGATAAAAAGGGGACTTTTTCCTGTCAACCGCTACGCCGCAGTCGACATTACCAGCGTTATAATGGGGATCAACAATGCAGGTGCCGGAATCCGTGTTCTTTGTGGTTGGCTCCTGCGCACCGTGGGCTGCCGGAGCGCACTGAAAGGCGGCAAGGAACGCCAGCAGCGCCAATGCTATCGGCGCCGCCCCCCGTTTGGTGATTCCGTAATAATCAGGTTTGCTTGTCATTGTCGCTCCTTTGCGATCTGATCGATGGCGACCGCGTAACGGTATTGAAGCAACAGAAGCAACAGTAATGCCAGTACAGCAAGGGACTGATATGTTCAATGTAATCAGCGTGTTGGATTATGTACTGAAATTGCCATGTACTTGTACCGGTAAGATAACTCGACAGATCAGCCAATAATTTGGGAGGTCTGACAAAATTGATGAGGAAATTGAGGGTGCCAGGTTGTTTTGCCATGCTCTAAAGCTGGTCGTCAATCTTTCAGGCATTCAGGGCGATGATCTCATCCACCCGCTCACCGTCCAGCGTCTCCTCAGCCTGTAGCGCCTCCGCCAGCAGATCCAGCCTGGCACGGTTGGCGTTCAACAACTCCTCTGCCTGCTGTTCCGCCCTGCTGATAAAGGAGGCGATCTCCTGGTCGATGCGCCAGGCCATGGCCTCGGAGAAGGTCTTTTCCTCGGCCAGCTTCATCCCCAGGAAGGGATGCTCTTCCCCCCGGCTGAAGGTCATGGCCCCCACCTTCTCGCTCATCCCCCACTGGCAGACCATCTTCTCCGCCAGTTCGGTGACCATCTTCAGATCGCTCTGGGCGCCGGTGGAAACCTCGCCGAAGACCATCCGTTCCGCCACCCGGCCACCCATGGCCACTGCCAGCCGTTTTTCCAGGTAACTCTGCGGGTAGTGGTAGCGGTCGTCCTCGGGAAGCTGCTGGGTGACTCCCAAGGCCATGCCGCGGGGGATGATGGTCACCTTGTGGATCGGGTCGGTGCCGGGAAGCAGCTTGGCCACCAGGGTATGGCCCGCCTCGTGGTAGGCGGTGATGCGCTTCTCCTCGGGTGTGATGAACATCTTCCGCTCACCCCCCATCAGGATCTTGTCCTTGGCCTTTTCCAGGTGCTCCATCGTGACCGCAGTAGCATCCTCGCGCGAGGCGAGGATGGCCGCCTCGTTGACCAGGTTTTCCAGGTCAGCGCCGGTCATGCCCGGCGTGCCGCGCGCAACGACACTCAGATCGACCCCCTCCGCCAGTACGGTCTTGCGGACATGCACCTGGAGGATCTTCTCGCGATCACGCCAGTCGGGGCGTTCGATCACTACGTGCCGGTCGAAGCGGCCGGGACGGAGCAGGGCCGGGTCGAGCACGTCCGGGCGGTTGGTGGCGGCCAGCACGATCACTTCCTGGTGCTGGTCGAAGCCGTCCATCTCCGACAGAAGCTGGTTCAGGGTCTGTTCCCGTT
>DATNCC010000018.1:0-5357 GCA_035571735.1 Dongiaceae bacterium
GAAAAAGTGGCAGCAATACGAGGGGGATAGTGACTTCCAAACCTATCTGTCCAGATCAGCCAGCACAAAATCTATTGATCCGAGGATTGCCAGGAAATCGGCCAGCAGCCATCCGCGGCTCATGACCGGGAGAGCCTGGATGTGGGGAAAACTGGGGGTCTTGATCCGCATCCGGTAGGGGATGCCGAGCCCGTCGGAAACCACGAAGTAGCCGTTTTCCCCCTTGGGCGCCTCGATGGCGCTGTAGTTTTCCCCCCGCGGCGGGGAGATGCCGCGGGTGCTGTTGACGAAGTGGTGGATCAGCGATTCGATATCCTTCAAGGCATCCTGCTTCTGCGGCAGCACATACCGATAATCGTCGGTAATCCAGCGCCCGTCGGGCATCTGCCGCATGGCCTGCTCCACGATGCGCAGTGACTGGCGCATCTCTTCCATGCGCACCAGGTAGCGTCCCCAGCAGTCCCCGCCCTCGGCAACCGCCACCTCGAAATCAAAACGCTCGTAGCCCGAATAGGGTATCTTTTTCCTCAGGTCCCACTCGACGCCACAGGCCCGCAGGTTGGGTCCGGACACTCCCCACTCCATGGCATCCTGCGCCGGGATGGCGCCCACCCCTTTCAGGCGCGCCGTGAAGATCGGGTTGCCGTTAATGAGCTGCTCGTATTCCCTGAGCCGTGCCGGCAGCCATTTCAGGAAGCTCTCCACCGGCTCCTGCCACCCTTCCGGCAGATCCTCGGTCACCCCCCCGATGCGGAACCAGGCGGGGTGCATTCTCCCACCGGTGATCATCTCGACGATATCGAATATTTTCTCCCGGTCGGTAAAGGTATAGAACACCGGCGTCATCGCTCCGACATCGGCCGTGAACGTTCCGAGCCAGACGAGGTGGCTGGCGATGCGGAACAGCTCGGCCAGCATGACGCGGATATGGATGGCCCGATCCGGCACCGTGATGCCGCAGAGCTTTTCCACCGAGTTGACGTAGGCCAGGTTGTTCTGCACTCCAGCCAGATAGTCGATGCGGTCGGTATAGGGAATGAACTGGTTCCAGTGCTGCCGCTCGCCGATTTTTTCGGCGCCGCGATGGTGGTAGCCGATGTCGAAATCGATATCGCGGATCTCCTCGCCGTCCAGCTTGAGGATGCAGCGAATGATGCCGTGCGTGCCGGGATGCTGCGGTCCCAGGTTGAGAACCATCTCCCCCTCGTCGATCCGTTCGAAAAAATCGGAGGCGGGGAGGGGGGTATGGCGGCGGGCATCCTCCAGGGTATAGGGCTTCATCTCGGTGGCGCGGAAGGGGTGGCTCTTCCTGAGCGGATGCCCCTCCCAGTCGTGCGGCATCAGGATCCGGCGCAGGTTGGGATGCCCGCTGAAGCGAATGACGTACATATCGTACACTTCCCGCTCGTACCAGTTGGCCGCGGGAAAGACGGAGGTGACGGAGGGCGCTTCGGGTGTGTCGCCGCTCAGCTCGGCTTTTATGCGGAGATAGCCGGGCTGGTCAAACGAAAGCAGGTGATAATTGAGGGTGAAATCAGAAAAGTTGTTCCGCTCCAGGCGGCACGAATCATCGACGGCGGCGATATCCTCCAGGCGCTTGAACGACGGGCCGGAACGGGTTTTCAGATGTTTCAGCAGCGCAGGAACATGCGCCGGGGAAGTTCGCAGAGTCAGCATGTCGGTCGCGGCCGGATCGACTGTAACCAGGCCTTCGAACAGCCGGGCGATCTCCTCCGGCACGCCGAAATCAGGGTAGTCATGCCGTGGGGCAGGCGGACGCCACTGCTCGTCCGAGCGGGGCAGATATGGTTTGGGATGCCCGACCGATGCGCCCCGGATCGCGATCGCCTCCATCCCCGGTCCCCGGGTGTCATTGGACTTCGTTTCTCCCGGCACCAGCACCGGTGCGGTCGTCCCCTGCCACCCTCCCTGCATGTGCAGCACCGGCCGGGCCGGGCGCTCCCCGGTCCTGATCTTTTCCTGCAGCAGCATCAGCCCCTGCAAAAAAGCCTCGGGCCTGGGAGGACATCCCGGTACGTACACATCCACCGGCAGAATCTGGTTGATTCCCTGCACGACGCTGTACACGTCGTACATGCCACCCGAGTTGGCACAGCTCCCCATCGACATGACCCAGCGGGGTTCGGCCATCTGCTCGTAAAGATGCAGGATCGAGGGGGCCATCTTGACGAAGGGGGTGCCGGCGATCACCATCAGATCCGCTTCGCGGGGCGTCCCGCGCAGGACCTCCGCCCCGAAGCGGGACACGTCATGGCGCGAGGTGAATGAGGTCATCATTTCGACAAAACAGCAGGAAAGCCCGAAGAACATCGGCCAGAGCGAGTTGGCGCGCCCCCAGTTGATCAGGTCGTCCAGGCGGGTGAGAATGACATTCTGGGGGATTTCGTTATCCACGCTTCATACCTCTTTCGCTGGATGGCCCCCAGTCGAGGCCCCCTTTCAGCCACAGCCAGACCAGGCCGGCGAACAGGATCACAATGAACACCGTAATCTGGACGAGCCCGGCAATTCCCAGGAGGTCCCAGGCCACGGCCCAGGTGAATATGAAGGCCGCTTCGACATCAAAAACGATGAAAAAGATTGCGACCAGATAGAAGGGGACCGGCCACGCCAGACGTGCGGAACCACTGGGGGCAACACCCGATTCGTAGGGCATCCGTTTGGTGATGGAAGTGCGTTTGGCGCCCAGCCACCACGCAGCCAGCAACAGCCCGCCGATGAGGATCACGGAAACAAGCGAATAGATCGCGACGTGGTAGAAGGAAGAGGAGATCATTGTGAAACTATACCAGATGAAACGTGTATGGAAAAGCAGAGAAGTTTTAAACTGCAAATGAAAAGCCCGCCAAACATTCGGCGGGCTTCACTTTTTTTCACGTATTCGATTCCGTTTCAAGGAGCATTCCGATTCTACCTACCCTCGGAGTGATGTTACCACACTATGTGATCTGCTTTCAGGTGGAGTATCTGCGATAATGACCGCCCTCCTTTTGAATATTTACCTCTGATTCAGTCATCTCTGATTCAGGTACATCGGAGCGCTACGGCCTCCTCTACTCGGTTGTGCTCAGGCGGAGTATCTCCCATGACAAAAAACCTCCAAACCGAATTTGCTTCCTTCTTCATGATCTTAATATACTACCGCCAAAGTAAAATAACAGGCTGTTTAATTTATTTTTTCAGGCGTATACTTCAAAGGTTGATTTGATTGGATCACAACCCGACCTGCCGCTTTCATCCCCCCCCTGAAAATAAATTGACTGCGCAACAATGGCGACATACTGCTGAAAAACCGGCAATATTGAGACAATGCATGTGCACGTACGCCGGCCGGTCTCGATAATATTGCAACCCCATCTCTCCACTCCACCATCCATCCCACTCCGATAAAGCTGCTAACCGACTTAAATATCTACACTATTCAGATGGTGCTCAACTTGGTACGTTTTATGTAAATAAAGAATATGTTTTTTCATTCACCTTGTTTCAATCATATGACTTGCAGAGGATATTCTCATGAAAAAGACATTCTTCACCTTGCTGGCGCTTCTCCTTCTTGTATGTCCACTTCTACTCACGGCCTGCGGCAGCGGCGGGCAGACCGGCATGACTGACGCCGCCGGGGTGGGCAACGTCGCGCTCGGTAAGGCCCTGGCCAGTGCGCTCATGGGGGGGGTCGTTCCTGACCCGCTGCCCATCACGCCGGTCAACACGACAGGCCCCGCCTTACTTTCGCCTCAGAACGGCGATACGTGGGGGGGGCATGTAGTCAAATTTCAATGGACTCCATTCTCGGTCACCGATCCCAGAGGGGTGACGTACCACATCCAGGTGTTCGAAATGGGCGGCACAGGGCCCATTTATGATATAACCGGCCTTACGAGTACCTCGGTCAACCTCATGCTGTTCGACGACAACTACCAATGGACGGTAAGCGCGACGGACGCCGACGGCCTCGTCGTCGCCACTTACCCGACCTGGTACTTTCAGGTCCTGAACTCGGATACCGCCCCGCCCGACTGCTCGGTGACCTGGCCGACCGGGGCGGACACCGGACCGCCGGACGTTTCCGTAACCTATCCGAACGTCGGGGAGACCCTGACGGGCGGGTCCGACGTTACCATCACCTGGACGGGCGCCGACGATCTGACGCCGTCGAGCCAGCTCAGCATGGGCGTCTACTACTCCCTCGATAACGGCAGAAGCTGGTCGACGATCACACGAACCCAGACGAACTCCGGGTCTACAGTCTGGTCCGTGCCCAACGTCAACAGCGACCAATGCCTGATCAGGGTACTGGGGAGGGACCGAGAGCTCAAGGTAGGCGTCGATACCAGCGACAGCGTTTGTTCCATTGTGGCCAATCCGAGCCTGCCTCTGGTCACCGTCTCGCTGGACAGCGACGGGGGGCAGAGCCTAACGAACAGCAGCAATTATATTCGCGGGGAGTCGCTGATCGGCGGGCAGTCTTATACCCTCACCTGGTACGCCCTCGATGACCTGACGCCGACGACTGACCTGCTGATCGGCCTGTACTTTTCCTCCGACGGCGGCTCCAGCTGGTCGACGATCGCGTCATTTACATCCAACAGCGGCGCTTACAGCTGGACCGCGCCGAACCTCACCAGCAATCGGTGCATGATAAAGATGACCGCCACGGACTCGAACTCAAAAACGGGCGTTGCCGTATCGGCCAGCGTGTTTACCATCACGCAGTCCTCTTCCGCCGCCTGGCCCAGCCTCACCGGCATATCCACGGTGACTTCACCGTCCAATGTCACGCTCGCCTCATCCAACAGCACCGTTTCCGAGCTTACCGAAAGCAACGCCCCCACAGGAGGGCCTGCAGGTTTTACCGGTGCCAAGACGATATCTTTCCGGGCCACGGGCGTCACAAATACGGCCAACATTACGATGACTTTCCCCACCCTGCCGATAAATCCGGTTTTTTTCAAGGTCGTCAACGGACTCTGGAAGCAGCTGTACCCCGTTAATGAGTGGACCGGCGTCAGCAACGTCGCGCTCACCGGCAACACGCTCAGCTACACGATAGTCGACAACTCGGACGCGGATGCGGACCCGACCGTCGGCGTCGTCGCGGATCCCGTCGTCACCGGCCTAATAGCACCCGCAGTCGTCCCCGTACCTGACCCAGGCGCGGGTGCGGGTGTGGGTACAGGTGTGGGTGCGGGTACAGGAGCGACAGGTGCGACAGGTGCGACATCGGCAGGTCCGGTAGGTCCGGCAGGTCCGGCAGGTGAGCCAGGTCCGCAAGGTCCGCAAGGTGCGACAGGTGCGATAGGTGCCACAGGTGAGGCAGGTCCGGCAGGCCCGCA
>DATNCC010000019.1:0-4773 GCA_035571735.1 Dongiaceae bacterium
ATCATCCGCAGGGACGGAATAATAAGGCATTTCCAACCACACTATTCCTCGACCATCTCCAGTACCATATCACCATACTGGTCGGCCACCGGCTCCTTCACGCGCAGCAGTTCATACCACTTGATAAAGGCCGAGACAAAGACGATTGCCATCAGGATCATCAGGACCACCGACATTACCGCCAGCAGTGTCAGCCTCTTGGGGAGGTAGTTCCTGGTGATGTTCAGGTAACCGGCGCTCATGGTGACCGGGATCATGAAGATACCAGGGATGGCGGTGACCCAGGCGTACCTGACCTTGCCGAGCCGGATCAGCATGGTGGTCCCGATGATCAGGCCGCTGGTGGCCAAAAGCTGGTTGCTCATGCCGAACAGAGGCCAGATGGTGGTGATGTCACCGGTATAGACCAGATAGCCCCAGGCGGAGGTAAAGAGTAAACTGGTAATGGCGATCCCCGGTTTCCAGGTGTGTTCGCCGAATTTCGGCACCACCTTCGCGAACATCTCCTGCAGCATGTATCGTCCCACCCGGGTGCCGGTGTCCACAGCGGTGAGGATGAAGACCGCCTCGAACATGATGGCGAAGTGGTACCAGTAGGCCATCATTCCCTTCATGAAGGGGACGGAAGAGAAGATGTAGGCCATGCCGACGGCCAGGGAGACGGCGCCGCCGGGACGCCCCTGCACCTGCTCGCCCACCTGTTGCGCCAGCTCGGGGAGATGCACAGGGGTCATGCCGAGGGTCTGGAAGACCTTGGGAGCGGCGTTGATGGCAAAGTAATCGGCAGGTACCAGAACGCAGGCCGCGATCAGGGCCATGATCGCCACGAACCCCTCGGTCAGCATGGCGCCATAGCCGACAAACAGGATCTCACGCTCATTGCCGATCATCTTGGGGGTGGTGCCGGTGCCGATCACGGCATGGAAGCCGGACAGGGCGCCGCAGGCGATGGTGATGAAGACGAAGGGGAAGACCGCGCCCGGGATGATCGGGCCGCCGCCGGCCGTGTACTTGGTGACCGCTTCCATGGCCAGGGTCGGATGGACAACGGCGATCCCCAGGGCCAGCATGATGATGGTGCCGATCTTCAGATAGGTGGAGAGGTAGTCCCGCGGGCAGAGCAGCAGCCAGACCGGCAGCACCGAGGCACAGAAGCCGTAGGCCGGGATGAACAGGGCGATCTGCTTCTTGCTGAAGGTGAACATGGCCGCCAGGGCCGGATCGGCCGCGATATACGGGCCGCTGATGATGGTCAGAAAGAGCAGTGCCACGCCGATTATGCTTGCCCCCTTGACGTCTCCCGGGCGGACCTTGTGCAGGTAGAGCCCCATGATAAAGGCGATGGGCAGGGTGCAGACTACTGTGTAGGTCCCCCAGGGGCTGGAAAACATGGCGTTGACCACGGCGATGGAGAGTCCGGCCAGGGTCAGGATCAGGATGAAGAGGATGGCAAATGAGGCCACGGTGCCGGTCAGTTTGCCGATTTCATACTCGGCGATGCGGGAGAGGCTCTTCCCCTTGTGCCTGACCGAGGCGAACAGCACGATGGTGTCGTGGACCGCACCGGCCACCACGCAACCGATGATGATCCAGAGTGCGCCGGGGAGATAGCCGAACTGGGCCGCCAGCACAGGTCCCAGAAGCGGTCCGGCCGCGGCAATGGCCGCGAAGTGGTGGCCGAAGAGGACAAACTTGTTGGTCTTGACGTAATCATGGCCGTCGGCCATCTTGACGGCCGGGGTCTCCCGGTCCTCCTGGACGCTCAGCACCTTTCGGGCTATGAACAATCCGTAGTACCGATACGCCAGGGCGAAGACACACAGAGCAACAAACACCAGGGTTAAAGCATTCATGTTTCCCTCCTCGTTAGAGAATCAGCCCGTTTCGGCGGCTGTTGTGGATCATGGGTCACGCTTTCTTTGGCTATCTGAATGCAACAGTGGTGAATATCGGCGGCATAGTATCTTTTCATCTCTACAACTTGTATGACAAAAATTCAACCAATAATTATTAAGTAAAACAAGTCAATGTGAACCGGGCCAGGCCGGCTTCATTCTTGCGGCTCTTCAAAAAACAGTATCCCCCCCGTTACCGCCAGGGCGTATAATGAGCGTATAAAGAGCCGGCCGCTGCCGCCCATCGGACGGTATGCCGGAAACAGTACGGCCATTCGGCTCTACCAAGCCAAAGGGAGGTGCGTTATGTACGCCATTACAGGAGCGACGGGTAATATAGGAAGCAAGGTGGTCGAGATTCTGCTGGAGAGGGGTGAAAAGGTGCGGGTCATCGGCAGGGATGCCGCAAGGCTGCGCCGGTTTGTCACCAGGGGGGCCGAAGAGGCTGTGGGGGACCTTAAGGATACCGTCTTTCTGACCGGCGCCTTTACCGGTATTGATGCTCTGTTCGCCATGATTCCCCCCGATTATGCCGCTGCCGATTTCCGGGCCTATCAGAACGATATCGGCAGAAGCATCGCAAACGCCATTACCAGGGGGAAGGTGAAGCATGTGGTGAATCTGAGCAGCCAGGGGGGCGAACTGTCGGCCAGGACCGGACCGATCCTCGGACTGCACGATCAGGAAGAGCGTCTGAACAGGCTGGTGGGTGTGAATGTGCTCCATCTGCGCCCTACGTACTTCATGGAAAATCTGCTGATGAACATCCCGCTCATCCACGAAAGGGGTATTGCCGGTTCGGCGGTGCGGGGGGACCTGAAATTTGCCATGATCGCCACAAAGGACATCGCCGACCGGGTGGCCGATCATCTGATCAAGCGGGATTTCACCGGCAAGGTCGTGAAGGATCTGCTCGGGCAGCGCGATCTCTCACTTGACGAGGCCTTTACCGTCATCGGCAAGAGGATCGGCTTCCCCGATCAGAAGTACGTGCAGTTCCCGTATGACGAGGCGCGCAAGGAGATGACGGCAATGGGGATCAGTCCCGACTTCAGCAAGCTCATCGTCGAGATGAGCGCGGCACTCAACGACGGACTGTTTGGCGTGAACCGGCCGCGTACCGCGGAGAATACCACCCGCACGTCCATCGAGGAGTTCGCCGAAACCTTTGCCGAGGCGTTCGAGACCGCGGAGCTGAAAATAGCCGCCTGATGCCCGGGTGCGCCGGAACCCTGTCAATTCAGGATGAAAACGTGTAACATGATCACAGGAAGATAAAGGTATTTCACTTAAAGGGGGTGAATATCATGACGCGGAAAAATGCGAAAGTCTGCGCTGTAACCGACTCCCGGTTGCTCAACAAACTGACCAGCGAGGCCGAGTTCAGCTGTGCAAGATGCGGTGCCAAGGCCCACGACAAAGGCAGCGTCTGCGAGCCGGTGCCGATTGAGCCGGATCATTGACTTAAAATATAGCTCCATTCAGTTTATGGAAGAAGGGGACTCAGGGAGTCCCCTTTTGTGTTTCCTGAATGAATCAATGAATACATAAAGATATTTATTCGAGCGGTTGACTGCCAAAGCTGAATAGCTCCTTGACAGGCGCACTATTTTTAATCACCCTGACATTAATACATTACCAACTGCGAAAGTTGAATTATATCAAATCATGACTTCCGGAAACGATATACGCATGTCAGCAGCAACCGAGCTACGCCGCAGCGCTGAAGAGCGGTTGCAGGTGAAAGCGGCAAAACTGCATCCACCCAGGACCAGGGAAGAGACACAGAGGCTAGTCCATGAACGGCCGCTACGATTGCTGCTTATTGAGGACTCAGAGGACGACGCTCTGCTCCTGGTGCTGGAGTTGCGCCAAGGAGGATTTGACCTCGACTTCGCGCGTGTCGATGCACCGCAAGCGCTGGAGGCCACCCTGGATGGAAACACCTGGGACGCCGTCATCGCCGACTACAATATGCCGGCGTTCAGCGGCCTCGATGCCCTGCGGATCATCCAGGCGAAGGGGCTGGACCTCCCTTTCATCCTGGTCTCAGGGGTGGTCGGCGAGGCGATGGCCGTGGAGGCGATGAAGGCCGGCGCCCACGACTTTATCATGAAGGGGAATTTTTCGCGGCTGGCACCGGCGCTGGAGAGGGAGCTGCAGGAAGCGGAGGTGCGCCAGGAGCGGCGGCAGGCAGTGGGAGAGCTGCACCGTTCCCACGAAGGGCTGGAGCTTGGCATCCGGCAGCGCACCGCTGAACTGGCGAGGACCAACGAGGTGTTGCGGGCCGAAATCAGCGAGCATAAGCGTACGGAAAATGAATTGCGGGCGAGCGAAGAGAAGTTTGCGACCATGTTCCGTGCCGTGCCGATTGCCATGGCGCTGGCCACGTCGTCCGACGGTGCGCTGTATGATGTCAACCCGGCGTGGCTGGATCTGGCCGGTTTCGCCCGGAAAGAAGAGGTGATCGGGAAGACCAGCCTGGAGTTGGGGCTCATCGGCGATGCGGCACAGAGAGAGTGCATCCTTAACGAGTTCCGGCAGAACGGCTTTGCAAGGAATGTTGAGCTGACATTCAGCACCAGGAAGGGCATCCAGCGCACCGTTCTCGTCAACCTGGACAGTGTCGAAATCGGCGGGAGCGCCTTCATCCTCTCCACAATGGAAGAAATTACCGAGCGCAAGCGGGCAGAGGATGCATTGCGAGAGAGCATGAGCCGCGAGCAGGAACGGGCTGCGGAATTGGCAACGCTTCTGGATACCGTGCCTACCCCCGTGTTTGTTGCCCATGACATCGAATGCCTTCACATTACCGGCAACCGCGCAGCAGACGAACTGTTGTACATTCCACGCGGCGCCGAGGCTTCGCTGTCGGCGC
>DATNCC010000020.1:0-24086 GCA_035571735.1 Dongiaceae bacterium
CATCGTAACGGTGACTACACCGGGAGGCAACCTGGCGTGGCTGAACCCTCTCGCGGTAACGCCGCAATCAACTCCGACCACGGTTACCGCCAAATCCGGTACGGTGACCGCCGCAACCACCCTGTCGGTTACCGCTCCACAGCTTCAGTTCATTACGATATCCCCGGCCATTCTTGATCTTGTTGCCGGCACCGGCAGCCGCCTCAAAGTGCAAGCCACCTTCAATGACGGCGAGGTTCAGGATGTGACCGCCGACGCCGACTGGACATCCCGTGCCGAGACGATAGCCACGGTCGGGAATACCGACCTAGCAAACAAAGGACGGGTCAAAGGGGCAGCTGCGGGTATCACCACCATCAGTGCCTCTTACGGCGGCATAACCGCCCAGTTTCCAGCCACCGTCACTGTTTCGACGCGCTTACTGCAGAGCCTGACCATTACGGGGCCTTCCGCCATCAGTGCCGGTAATCAGGTGGCTTTCACGGCATTGGCAAGCTACAGTGACGGCACCAGCAGGGATGTGACCGAGTTTACCACCTGGACGCTCGACAACCCGAACGTCGCTATCCCGGCCGACAGTCAGAATCAGCCGGGACAGGTCGTGGCGGTCGATAGCGGCCTGGCGTCGCTTACGGCCACTTTCGGCGACAAGACAGAAAAAGTGACGATTACGGTGCCGTAGTTCTCATACGTTATTATTTACTACCAGGAAGGGATTACATGAATCGGACCTGCCGGATACTGATCGCCATCTGCCTGACTCTCCTGTTCCGCGGACCGGCCATTGCACAACACTCTGGCCCCTACGTCGGAGCGTTTTTCGGGGGAAACGCGCTGATGGCCGCCAAAGGCTCTGACAATCTGGGGGATCTCGGCCTTGCCTTTAAACCCGCTCCGCAGGGGAGCGCTGTTCTTGGCTGGGACTTTGAGCCGGGCAATGCTGCAGGAGAGGGGAGGGCCGAGCTCGAATATACGAGGCGCGGCAACCCGCTCGACAAGGTGAAGTTTGTCGAAGGGAGCTTCAAGGGGAGCGGCACCCTGACGGCAGACAGCCTGCTGTTCAACCTTTTTGGCGTCCTCCACGACGGCAGCCGGTGCTCGCCCTATTTCGGACTCGGCGCAGGTGCCGCCCGTTTCGAGGCCTCCGACTTCAAGGTGACCGGCCAGCCGATGGGTAGCGGCTCGGTCGTTGTCTTTGCCTACCAGGTGGGGGGTGGAGTTGATCTGGCGTTGACGGATCACCTGAATCTCGATCTAGGCTATCGATATTTCAGCAGCGCCAGACCCAGGTTCACCGAAGCCGGCGGACGTAAATTCGAGATGGACTATGTCAGCCACAGCGCCGTTGTCGGCCTGCGGGTCGGGTTTTGAACAATAGCGGGATGATACCCGACAGGCCGGTAAATATCGGCATTCTCTCTTGCGCGGAAAAACATTCACGCTATAGTCTACAGAGTAAGTTCATTTAACCGGCCTGGTTTCCAATCCCCGAGGTTTACATGATCGAACGAATCATCGACTACTCCGCCCGTAACCGCGTCATCGTGCTGATGACCTTCGCCCTGATCATCTCCTGGGGCGTCTGGGCGATCCTCAAGACCCCGGTGGATGCAATCCCGGATCTCTCCGACAATCAGGTGATCGTTTTCACCGACTACCCCGGCCGTTCCCCGCAGGTGGTGGAGGATCAGGTCACCTACCCGCTGGCGGTAAACCTGCAGGGACTGCCGCAGGTCCGGGCGGTGCGGGCCTCCTCGGCCTTCGGGTTCTCCATGATCTACGTCATCTTCGATGACAAGGCCGACATCTACTGGGCCAGGACGAGGGTGCTGGAGCGGCTCAACTACGCCTCCTCACTGCTCCCGCCGGGAGTCGTGCCGACGCTTGGCCCGGACGGCACCGGCGTGGGACATGTCTTCTGGTACACCATCGAGGGAAAGGGGTACGACCTGGAGCAGCTCCGGACGCTGCAGGACTGGTTCGTGCGCTACCAGTTGAGCACCGTCCAGGGGGTGGCCGAGGTGGCCTCCATCGGCGGTTTTGTCCGCGAGTACCAGATCGATCTCGATCCGAACAGGCTCTTTGCCTACAAGGTTTCCACCGGTCAGGTCATGGAGGCGGTCAAACGCTCTAACAAGGACGCAGGCGGACGTTTGCTGGAACAGGCCGACGCCGAGTACCTGATCCGGGGGCGGGGCTATGTCCAGTCGGTATCCGACCTCGAGGATGTCGTGGTCCGTTCCGAACAGGGCGGCACCCCCATCTGTGTGAAGAACCTGGGGACCGTGCAGCTGGGAGGCGCCATCCGGCGGGGACTGCTGGATATGAACGGCCAGGGTGAAGCCGTGGGCGGTATCGTGGTGATGCGCTACGGTGAGAATGCCAATGACGTCGTTGGCCGGGTCAAGATGAAGATCAGGGAACTGGAGAAGGGGTTGCCGCCGGGGGTCGGGATCAAGGTTTCCTACGATCGCTCCGATCTGATCGCCCGGGCAGTCGGCACCCTGAAAAAGGCCCTGACCGAGGAGTCCATCGTGGTGTCGCTGGTGGTACTGCTCTTCCTGCTCCACTTCCAGAGCGCGCTGGTCATTGTCCTGACCCTGCCGATCTCGGTACTGATCGCCTTCATCACCATGAAACTGATGGGGGTCACCTCCAATATCATGTCGCTCGGGGGGATCGCCATCGCCATCGGAGTCCTGGTGGATGCCGGCGTGATCATGGTGGAGAACTGCTACCGCCACCTCTCGGAACTTGCACCGGAGGAGCGGCACGAGCGGCGGCTCGAGGTGATCATCAGATCGGCCGGACAGGTGGGGAGACCCATCTTTTTCTCCATGGCGATCATCATCCTCTCCTTCGTGCCGGTCTTCCTGCTGGAGGGGCAGGAAGGGAAGCTGTTCCATCCCCTGGCTTTCACCAAGACCTTCTCCATGATGGGCTCGGCCCTGATCGCCATCACCCTGGTGCCTTGCCTCATGTATTATCTGATGCGAGGCAAGATGCCTCCTGAGAGCGCCAATCCGGTCTCCACCTTCTTCATCCGGCTCTATTCCCCGATCATCCGCTGGGCGCTGAAGTGGAAGAAGGCTACCATTGCCTTGAATATCCTGGCGCTGGGCATCGCCATTCCGTTGTTCATGCACCTTGGGAGCGAGTTCATGCCTCCCCTGGACGAGGGGTCGCTGCTCTACATGCCGGTCACGCTCCCCAACGTCTCCATCACCGAGGCCAAGCGCCTCATCCAGGTGCAGGACACGATCATCAAGGGCTTGCCCGAGGTCGAGCATGTTCTCGGCAAGGTCGGCCGGGCCGAAACCTCCACCGATCCGGCGCCGGTCTCCATGTTCGAGAGCATCATCATCCTGAAACCCAGGGAACAGTGGCGGCAGGGGATAACCAAAGCAGACATCGTGGCGGAGCTTGACAGCAAGCTCCAGCAGACCGGTGTGCGCAACGGCTGGACCCAGCCGATCATAAACCGCATCAACATGCTCTCCACCGGGGTGCGCACCGACCTGGGGGTCAAGATCATGGGCCCGGACCTTAACGTGCTGAAGGATCTGGCGATACAAGCCGAGGGGCTTTTGAAGCCGATCCCCGGCGCTGCCGACGTGGTGGCCGAGCGGGTCACCGGCGGCAGCTACATCGACATCGACATCGACCGCGAGGCGGCCGCCCGTTACAACGTAAGAGTGGGAGACATCCAGGACATCATCGAGACCGCCCTGGGGGGTGAGACACTCTCCACCACGGTCGAGGGGCGCAACCGCTTCCCGATCCGCCTCCGCTACCAGCGGGAGTACCGGGACAGCATCCCGGCCATCCAGCAGATCCTGGTTTCCGGCATGGACGGCGCCACCCAGGTGCCGCTCTCCCTGGTCACCAGACTGAAGGTTACCACCGGAGCGCCTGAGATCAACAGCGAAGGGGGACTCCTGCGCTCGATCGTCTTCCTCAACGTCAGGGGCCGCGACATGGGCAGTTTCGTCACCCAGGCCAAGCTGGTCCTGGAGAAACACCTGAAACTGCCTCCCGGATACTACCTGACCTGGTCCGGCCAGTGGGAGAGCCAGATCCGCGCCAAGGAACGCCTGAAGCTCCTGGTCCCCGCCGGGATGCTTATGGTCTTCTGTCTGCTCTACTTCACCTTCTACTCCGCCATGGAGGCCGGCATGGTCATGCTTTCGGTCCCGTTTGCCCTGGTGGGGGGGATCTATCTGACGGCGGCCCTGGGCTACAATATGTCGGTGGCGGTCTGGGTGGGCTTTATAGCCCTCTACGGCATCGCCGTGGAGACCGGGGTTGTGATGGTCATCTATCTGCACGAGGCGCTGGACAAGAAGCTGGCCAACGGTCCATGCACGGAGCAGGATATCTACGACGCCACCTTCGAAGGCGCAGTGCTGCGTCTGCGCCCCAAACTGATGACCGTGGCCGTGGCGCTCCTGGGCCTGGTACCGATCATGTGGTCCTCGGGAACCGGCGCCGACGTGATGAAACCGATCGCCGCGCCGATGATCGGCGGGATGATCTCATCGGCAATCCATGTGCTGATCATGACGCCGGTGATCTTTGTGATGATGAAGACGCGGGATTTGCGCAGGGGGAAGCTGAAATATTCCGGAGGGAAGCGTTAAAACAGAATCTGCGTATTGCCGTACCGGTTGCGGGGGCGGTCCCATACCTGCCCGAAGCAGGGCGGGTTAACTCGATTGGTAGATTGTGAAACCGTTTCGTCCTTTATTCTTAGTTTCATACATGGCGATATCAGCTTTTTTCATCAGCGCCTCGGCATCATCGGCACCATAGAGCGGGTACACGGCTATCCCGATACTCGTGGTGACGCGCAACACATTTTCCTGAATAATGATCGGGGCATTTATGGCCCTGATAATTTTATCCGCGACAAGTTCAGCATCCTGTGAATGGGATATTTCCGCCAGTACGATAATGAACTCATCTCCGCCTTGCCGGCAAACCGTATCCCCGCTTCGAACGCAGGTAAGCAGCCGGTCCGCTATAATCATCAGAAGTTCATCTCCGGCATCATGGCCCAGGGTATCGTTAACTTGCTTGAAGTTATCAAGGTCCAGGAACATGAGCGCCAGGGATCGATCAAAACGCTTTGCCTGGGTAAGGACCTGGTTAAGCCGATCCTTCAGCATTCTCCGGTTGGGAAGCTTGGTGAGGACATCGTAGTATGCCAGATTATGGATCTGTTCCTGATTCCGTTTGCGCTCGGAAATGTTCTCGATCTGGGCAATGAAATAATGGGGGGATTCGCTGCTGTCCCTCTGGAGAGAAGCGGTAAGCTGTATCCATACAACCTGTTGATCTTTACGGATGTACCGTTTTTCCCTCTGGTAGAAGTTTACGCTGCCATTGAGCAACTGTTGCACATTGGCAAGATCGGCATCCAGATCGTCGGGATAGGTGATTTCCTGGAACGTCAGTTTTTCCAGTTCTTCCTTTTCATACCCGACAATTTCACACAGAGCGCGATTCACCATTCTGAAATTGCCTTCAAGAGACACTACGGCCATGCCAATCGGGGCAAACTCCAGGATATTGCGAAAACGTTCCTGGCTCTCGAGGAGTGCCTCCTCGGCTTGCATGCGCTCTCTGAGGGCATGCAGCTGTTCCTGGTTCTTGATGATGGATAATTCGTACGTAGAGATGAGAAGGCTGAGGATCCTGGGAATTTCGGAACTGATGGTATAATCATCTCCCTGGTATCTTATACTGGTTTCAACGACTCTTCGGTTGCTCTCGGAATGACTGGTCAAGGAAAGGATGGTCTCTATCTTTGACATGAGATACTCTTCCTTGTATGGCTTGGTGATGAAATAGTCCGCACCGCACTCCAACGCCAGAATCATGTCTTTCACGCTCTCAAGTAATGTGAGAAGCATGACCGGAATGGATCTGAATGCCTCGTCCGCCCGGATAGTCGAGCAGAGCTGATAACCACCCATGTCCGGCATGACTATGTCGCTGATGACCAGTGAGGGCATTACCGACCGGATAATTGCCAATCCCTCCCGGCCATTTTGTGCGACTAGAACATCATAACCATGCCGCATAAGTAAGTTCTGCAGTTGCAGCGCCTGCGTCCGACTGTCTTCGACGATAAGAATAGTCACGCTTTTTCGTCCGTCATTCATGCTTCCTTCTGGCAGGCAGCTTCTCTCTTTGGAGTAATTTCAATCTCGTCCTTTCCTTCCGAGGCCCTTTTGAAGTTCCTGATGCTCTTGCCAAAAGCGCCGCCTATCTCCGGGAGCTTTCCTGCGCCGAATACCACCAGTACAATAACGAGAATAATGATCATTTCAGGCATGCCAAATCCGAACATGTAAACCTCCGTGTGAGTGTTGCTTGAAGTAAGACCTCCGAGGTTTTATCAGGCCCGTTTCCGGGTCAAATCCTCGGAGGTCTTGTGTCTATGAATCTTGAATCAGTTAATAGTTATACCAAGCGCAGCCTGCGGCTTTCCGTCAGGTCAACCGTGCTGTGGGACTTCTGATCATTTACCTTTGTTCGGTGAAACCTCTTGTTTTATATTGGTGTTGGCCGTGTTAACCGCGTCAGTAATCTGCCCTTTTACTTTTTCTGTCATGACTTCAGCTTCACTTTTCCCTTTGGTGGTTTCCAGAGAACCTGAACCTGAGCTGCCCTTGACCGCGTTTGCAACTTCCAGACTTCCGGTTTTCAACTCCGCAACGAGGTCGGCGCCATTAACATTCAACTGTGTGGCTGTCGGGGTCTGGGCCACGGCTGTCCCGGAGGCGTTGGAAAGGGTGGTGGCGATCGTTGAGGTATCCGTTAATTCGTGTGCGGTTTTTCCCGAGAGTGATCTGGCCATTTCCCTTGCCGCATTTCGAGCCAGGTCCCTGCCGCCTTTATCATCGCCGGATGACGTTTGGAGGGTGGTCAGGACCATTTCAGTGCTCTTGGTCAGGGCGATGACCGCTTGGGACGATCCTTCGATCAGGCAATCATCCCTGCCCCCCAGCTCTTTTATGACGTCTTTCAGCTTGCCTTTGGTATCCGCGTCCGGCGCCATAGCCAGCAGCGTAGTCACCGGCGTTATGTGCTTGGTTATGGTTGTGGTTGCGGCTGCGGTTGCGGTTGCACTGCCGGCAGTAAGGTCGGGGACTTCAGAAACGAGCAGGCCCACCTTGACGGCGGGGTTTAACGTATCCGTTCCTCCAATGCTGACAATCTTGGATGATGGAGTTATTTTGGCTGCATCCGCGCTGGTCAGGGGCAGTGTGAAATTTCCTTGCGCGTCGGTAGGAGCTGTGGCCGTGGGCTCACCGGCATCCAGCACGCCATTGTCATTCAGGTCGAGAAACACCTGGGCATCCTTGACGTTCCCCTGCTGAACCTGCCCGGTAATGACAGTCTTGCCCAGACCTTGACTAAAGCCTGACTGGGTCGGATCCTCGGCGCCGCATGCGGCAACGAGTAGGGTAATGGCGCTCATTGAGAGCAATTTCTGGATATTGTTCATGGTATCATCTCCTTTGATTGTTTTGATCCTACTAAACTCAATAAATATTTAAGCAATTACAATGCCTAAAAAAACAACATGTAATCAATGTGTTGTGAGTGCTGTTTGCAGTGGGGGGGTGCAAAAATTTTATTGCCTGTTTTGGTATCCGGCGGAGGTTGGCTCCGCGGAGGGCCGATACATGCGGCTTTATGAAGCGTAATGGTTTTGTGTCCGATGTCAATTTACATGACACGTTTTTTGCGGGAAAGGTGAAAGGTGCAGGACGGAAGAAGGGTCATGCTAATCCCTTCTTCCGTCCGTCTTCTCGTTACTCTCGGAAGGATAACATATTCTGTTCCGTCTTACTGTTGCCAGGCAGGTTGCGGCATGGGGTGCAGCTGCCTGGTGCCGGTCTCGCGTGTGGCGACAGGGCCCTTTTTCAGGGCCAGGGCAGCCGCATTGTTTTCACAGAAAGAACTGGGTTCATAGGTCATCCCTGCTGCCAGACGCTCTTCCTCTCTCTTCAGACGGTGCCGGATATACCGGCCTAATAGCGGGGCCGCCAGGCGCGCTTTCCAGCCGAATTCGGCGTACATATCCGCAAGAAGCCTTTCCGCCTTTTCCCGGAGCTGCGGATTTGTGTGATAATACTTCTTCATGGCCCAGACGGCGCCGGCATAGGTGGAGCGGAGCGGTGAAGCCTCCCGGTCCAGACGGTTCCGAACCCGCAGGGAATGGTGCTTGTGCATCTGCCAGCCGTTCAGGAGGACCCGGATCAGGCGCAGCAGACTGGGGCCGTTGACCTCGAAGTCCCGCCTGAATGCATCGAGGATATAGGTCTCTTCTTTCCCGCTTTCAATATGGGGATGACGGTAATTGAAGCGGTACTGCCCATGGGCATCGGCAAAGGGGAATTCGGATTCCGGCAGCAGGTTTCCCTCCCTCTGGTGCTTCTCGTAAAGGGGCGTTCCGGGAATCGGCGTATAGAGCATGAACTGGTGAAAGACCGTGTCATGGCGGACGGCATATTCGATGGTCGCCTCCATTTCTTCCGGCCGGTGATCTTCAAGGCCGAGGATGGATGACCCGAGGACCCGGATGCCGTTTGCCTGCAGATGTTGTACAAGGCCGAGCGTATCGACCCCCTTGAGCTTGTCGTAGGCGCTCTCCTCTCCTTCAAGACCCATCCAGACAAAACCGATTCCCAGCCCCAGCAGCTGATCCATCGTATAGGATCTCAGGACCCGAGCCGAGCTGAATACGGAGAGTGACCAGCTCTTGCCGTGCGCCTCCATCAGTTCCAGGAGCCTTAGGGCCCGTTTTCTGTGCAGCAGGAAATTCTCGTCGAGAACAAAGAAGGAGTTCACCTTCAGTTTCCGTTCAATCTCGCACATGACGCTGAAGAGCTCATCACCGGTCTCGTAGAAATTGATGAATTTACCTTTCCCGCCGAACAGGGCGGATGTCGAGCAGAAGTTGCACCCCATGGGACAGCCGACTGAAGGGATAAGGATCGCCGCCGTCCGGTCGGGACCGTCGCCGATGTCGATACCCATGATCCTGGCGCCGAATCCCGACAGGACCGTGGGGTGCTTGATCGGTGCCCGGTCGTCCTGGCCGAGATACCTTTGAAACCAGCGGATTCCCTCGCCGCGGACGATGAGGTCCGCATCGATCAGCTGGTCCAGCCGTTCCTTGTTGGCGATGTGTCCTCCGATGACAATTGTTGCTCCCGATTGATACCGGCGGATCAGTTCGCACATCTTTGCCACCTTGCCGACATTGGCGATAATCCCGCTGATGCCGATGACGTCGTAGCTCTGTCGGCGGATTTCTTCGGTGAAGCGTTCAAGGGTGGGAAAATCCAGCAGGGTGCAGGGAGCATCGATGTTGTCCTTGATCATCACGAGCCCGAAAGAGCGGTGGAACATCCGGAGTGAGACCCCCCCCTGGAGGCGGGTGACCTGATTCTGGTACAGCTCCATCGGGTTGATTTTGCGACTGCCATACTCATCATCCCGGCCGTAGGGACCGAAAACGCTCGACAGAAGAACACGGGCTCCGGTCCCGAGAGGATGGAGGGGGTGACTTGCGGGAGGGTGATGCGGCATAACTTCTCCTTTTAGCAATCCAGGAATATATATTCCAGGATTTTTGAGCAGAACATAACCTCGTTTACGCGCGGCGTATCCGGATTAACCGGCTGGGGGACATGCAGCGCCATTTTACCCATTATATAGAAACGCTCCGGAAATAAGGGATATAACACGCTGTTTTACAATACTTTTACAATGCCCCCGAATCCGTGACGCCTTCAAGCCTTCGCTTGCCCGGAACGCCTGAAGTATCGAGTTTTTCTGTAAAATGGAGCATAGGGTTGGGTGGTGCCGGTCATGCAGTACATTGGCAGGTGAAGACAGCAGAAAGCCCCGCTCTTTCCGGAGCGGGGCTTTTTTGGGGTCACGGTATGTCCTGTTTGAATTGCGAGGTGGCGGCTGCGGTTAACCCGGCTTTGGCGGTCCGGCTACCCCGTGCAGTGAGCTACGAGAATAGTCATGTCATCCGGCAGCGGGCCTTCAATACCCGGAAGTTCGATCAGCCGTGCCAGCATTTCCTTGGCGCTCGTTGCGCCGGCAAGATGATCGGCCAGAAGCTGGTTGTTCAGCGACAATTCCGGCCTTGCGTCGATCACGCCGTCACTGTAGAGAATCAGGGTATCCCCCTTTTCAAAACGTATGGTTCCTTCCTGATAGATATCCTTGCCCTCGCCCAGCACACCCAGGGGAAGACCGCGCGGGAAGAGTCCCTCCACGACCCCGTTCCGGCGCCGCAAAAAGACATAGCCATGGCCGCAATCGACAAAGGTGAGGATGCGGGCCTCCGCATTGAGCTGCCCGAGGAACAGGGTGACGAAGCTCTCGGAATTTTCCAGTTCCGGCAGAACGGCGGATTCGACCAGTCGCAAGGCTTCGGAAGGGCGGTTATGGCCAACGGAGCGCAAGGAGGCTCTGACCGTCGCCATGAGCATGGCCGCTGCCATCCCCTTGCCCATGACATCGCCGAGGATAAGTGACCAAACTCCCTTGCAGACCTCCTGCCAGTCGTAGAAATCGCCCCCCACCTGCTTGGCGGGGAGGCATTGGGCTACGACGTCGAAGCCCGGGATGTGCGGAAAGTCGCGCGGCAGGAGCTTTGCCTGGATCTCGGCCGCGTAGACCAGTTCGACCTGAAGCTGGTAGCGGCGCATCTCGCTTTCGCGCAACGCCTCTTCCGCCTTCTTCCGTTCGCTGACATCCCTGATGATCCCCAGGTTTCCGATCACCCCCTCCTTGTCGTCGAGACGTTTTTGTGCGTTCATCTCGCCAAGGAATACTTCGCCGTTTTTCCTTCTGAAATGGATCTCCAGCAGCTTTCCCTTGATCGATTCCCTGCTGTCGAAGATCTCCCTCCCCATCAGGCGGTATTCCTCTTCATCGGCGTAGAGGATCCTGGTACCCTTTCCCACCACCTCTTCCAGTTCGTAGCCGAACGTCTCGCGCAGTGCCGGCTGATTTATCTGCACAATCGTGCGATCGAGGTCTGCCACGAGAATGACGTCGCGTATGCTGCAGAAGAGGTTATGGTAACTCTCCGCCTGTTCCCGGATCTCCCGGCTTGCTCTGGCCAGTTCTTCTTCCGCTTTTCTCAGTTCGGTCCGCTCGTCGCACTCGCTCAGCGCCCGGTTGACCGCCGGTACGAGTCGGGAAAGCCTGTTTTTCAGGACATAATCCGTTGCACCGTTCTTGAGGGACTCGATGGCCGCCTCTTCCCCCAGTCTGCCGGAAACGAAAACGAACGGCAGGTCGGGATACTTCTCCCGGACGATGGCCAGTGCGCTCATGCCATCAAATTCGGGCAGGGAGTAATCGGCCAGAACCAGATCAATCCCGCCCCGTTCCAGCGCGGCGACGAAATCTTCGCGCACATCAACCACCAGCACATCGCAGCCGATCTCTTCGCCGTCAAGGGTTGCCTGGACGAGTTCGGCGTCGCCCGGATCATCCTCGAGATGGAGTATTTTCAGGGGTCGCTTCATCCTTTCAATCCTTTTCTGATGCTTGCCGGCAAAGGCTCATTGACGAGCGCCCAGAACACTCCCAACTCCTTGACCGCATCCATGAAATCGTGAAAATTGACCGGTTTTACCACGTAAGCATTCACCCCCAGCCGGTATGACTCGATCATGTCCCGTTCCTCGCGGGATGAGGTGAGCACCACCACCGGAAGAATCTTCAACCTTTCATCGGACTTAATGGTGCGCAGAACTTCGAGTCCATCCACCTTCGGGAGCTTGAGATCGAGCAGTATCACCGACAGATCATCACAAACATGTCCCTGGTATTTCCCCCGGCAAAAGAGGTAATCCAGGGCCTCTTCCCCGTCATGCGCCCATATGACATCATTGGCAAGGTTGTGCGCCGCCAGTGCCTCCATGGTCAGTTCCGCGTCGTTGGGATTGTCTTCCACCAGCAGGATTCGTTTCAATGGAACCATTTTTCATTCCCCCTTCGATTTAGGCAGCGAAAACCGGAAGAGCGCGCCGCCGTCCACCACCCCTTCGGCCCAGACGCGGCCGCCATGGCGGTGAATGATGCGCTGGACGTTGGCCAGGCCGACGCCGGTCCCGGCATAAACCTCCGCGTCATGAAGACGCTGGAACAGACCGAACAGCTTGTCAACATATTTCATGTCGAAACCGGCGCCGTTATCCTTGATGTAGAAGACCGTTTCCAGCGGCTCGTCGCTGATCGCTCCGATCTCGATCCTGGCTTGAGGACGCAGGTGCGTGTATTTCAGGGCGTTGGATATGAGATTTACCCATACCTGGCGGAGCATGGCGGCATCTCCCACAACGACCGGCAGAGGCGCGATCTCCCAGACAATGTCTCTCCCCTCCGTATCCTCCTTCAGCTCATTAATGACCTCTTTAACAAGCTGATCGGAGGCTACCCGGGCTTTCATCATCTCGGCACGCCCCATGCGGGAGAAAACAAGGATGTCGTCGATCAGGTTACCCATCTTCTGGGCCGCTTCCGAGATCACCTGCAGGTAGTGCCGGCTCTTCCCGTCCAGTGCTCCCTGATCCTGCTTGTTCAGAAGCTCCACAAACCCGGTGACATGGCGAAGCGGGGCGCGCAGATCATGGGAGACGGAATAGCTGAAGGCTTCCAGCTCCTTGTTGGCTGACTCTGCCTGCTGGACATGACGCTTCAGTTCCTCGTTCAGTTCGCTGATCTTTTTCTCCGCCCGGCGGCGGTTCAGGGATTCGACGAACGCGACCGAGAGTGCTTCCACGTCCTGCTGATCGGCCAGGGTATATCCCGCTTCCTTGTTGGCCAGTGCGATCATGCCGGTGATCCCCCCCACGTAACGTAAAGGGACCCCAAGGAATGACAATAGCTGCGGATGTCCCTCCGGCTTCTCTACCTTGTCCGGGTGGGAGGCGGGATTATTGATGATCCAGGACTTGTCTTCCCTGAGGCCGAGCCGGTTAATGCCCCTGTTGGGCATGCTTTTCAGCAGGGTGTACGCCTCCGGACGGGGGACCTGGCAGGCGTCCCAGCCTCTCTCGCTGAGCGTTGTCGTGTCGAACAGCCCCTCCTGGTTCAATTCGCCGATGAAGCCGATATTGCTGCCGGTCAGGTCCTCGGCGACCTTCAGGCAGATTTGCGCTACCTCTTCCTCGGTCTCGCAATCCGGGGTCTCTCTGAAGATCCTGATGATCGCCTCCAGCAGGGCAATCTGCCTTATGACTGTTTCTTCCGCTCTTCTGCGCTCCGTGATCTCTTCTTTCAGGGCCGTATGGGATTTTTTCAGTTTTCTGGTCATCTCATTGAACGTTCGCGACAGATCTCCCAGCTCGTCGTGACCGGCGACATCGATACTGAAGTCCAGGTTGCCCCCGGCAACGATCTCGGTGCCTTCGCGCAGCCTGGCGAGCCGGGTTTTGAGCATCCGGTTCAACAGAAATGCATTGCCGATGATGGTTGCGAGCACAGCGGCCACCAGAAAAACGATGAGCCGGTATGTCCTTGATTGCGCCGCGTCCAGTTTTCTATTGCTTGATTCAAGGAGTCTGGCCGCGCCATCGACGATGATATACGACTTTTGCAGAGCATGACTTGTCAGGCGCTGTTCAAGCTCATGGGAAATGGATGTTTGCTCCTGGTCAAGTCCCGCCCGCTCACGGTTTTTTATGCTGTCGGCGATAATGGATTTATAAATGCGATGGCTTTCCCGTATTTCTCCCGTGACAATCCGGTCATCCTTATCCATGAATCGAACGGCGGCCTGTTCAAGGAGGCGGTCCATATCTCCATGCTTGGCCAGCATGCGGGATTTGGCCCATTCTTCCGGGCTCCGCAGATACTCATGCCTCAGGGTGGTCTCCTCGAAGGCGACATGCTCCAGTCGCGAGGCCAGCTGTCTGTTTTCGTCCGCCAGGCGGGAGAGGTCATGTGACCAGACAAGGGCCACAATGATGATCGCTATGGCACTGATCGAGATTATCGAGCTTGTCAGCAGTCTGGTTTTAATTGTCATGAAACCGCTCCGTTATCTTGTTTCCGTCCGGAAAGGGTGCTTTTTCCCCCTAGCGGCGTCAATCTGCGTCTTTGCTTGTGCGGCGTACCTTTGTACGCCTCCGCGCAATGCCTTGATTTCCTTGCCAGGAGAAAAAATCCCCGTTTTCCAAAACGGAAACTGACAGATTCTCGTCCGGAGCTTCCGGACAAAAACTATCTTATGAGCCTGACTGCCCCGGGTTTCACCACCAGCAGCCCGGCCGGATAGATGTCAGCCTGATAGTCCTGAATTCTCGCCGCCTCGTTCCGGTTCCTCTGCGCCGCCCACCTGGCCAGATCCTCCATGGCAATCACCATGGACTGCTGCAGGGTCACCCTCAGATCGAAGCTGCTCCAGACTTCATTGGCGAGAGCTTTATCCATGCCGGTGCTGTCCGTCAGGATACGCTTTGCCTCGGCGGGGTTTTGTCCGGCGAATTCTTCCGCCTTTACAAGAGCCCGGAGCAGTTTCTTGACCGTCTCCGGGTGTTGCCCCACATATTCCGGCCTCGTAACAAGATTATAGTTCTCGGTATAGAGTTCTTCGTTGTAAAAGGTCGCTCCCCTGTCGCCCAACTCTTTTTGCAGCCGGATCACGTGTGGCTGCCAGGTCGCTACCGCATCCACCTTTCCGGAGACTAGGGCGGAAACCATGGCATCCGGCTCCAGGTTGACGATTTTGACCCTGTCCCGTTTTATCCCATTGGCGATAAGGATCGTATCCATGAAAAACTCGCCGTTGGTGCCCAGGGTTAAACCGATCCTTTTTTCTTGCAGATCAGACGGGCTTGAGATCCCGTGGTCCTTCCTGGCAACGACCGCCAGGTTTTTGTTTGCAGTCGCTATGGTAGCGATAATCGATACCCGTTTTCCCTCCAGCCTGGCAAATACAATGGGGGTTTCCGCTACGGTCGCCAGGTCCGCATTTCCCGCCAGCACGCCCTGCAGGGCGGTTTTGCCGGATGTCTGCAGACGCAGGGTCGCATCAACTCCTTCGTCCGCAAAATAGCCTTTCGTGAAGGCCAGCTGCACCAGGAACGCCTGCGGCAAGGCCAAATCGATAACGACTTTTTCCCGCTGTCCGACCGGAGCTTTCGGCGCTTCCCGGCATCCGGCGAACAGGATGCCGAGGATTACCATGGCGGCAATTTTCTTTACAAGCATACCCGGTTCCTTTTAGTAAGTTTAAGCTCTTTTCCAGCCAGGCATGGCTGATGCTACGTTTCCCGGTCGTGAAACATCATACCATCAACTTTTCGCTTTGCAATCCGTCTCCATACCCGGTGACTACGGGCGAGGCGGCACTGCGGGTGTACCGGGCTTCAACCCGGGGACGGCCGGGCCTGTTTCGGCAGCTTCGGACGCGGCTTGCTTTTGGATAGATCGAACTGCAGCATCAGGTAACCATAATCGATGCCGTGGCTGCTGCCCGAGGCGTCACGGAAAAAGCCGTCTGTAAAGAAACGGTCGTATCCGGCGATGGCGGAGAGCCCCTCGCTCACGTTCCAGGTGAGGGTGAAATCGGATTCCAGGCCGAGCTGATTTCTGAAGCCGCTCTCCACGGCGTTGGCGACGAAATATCGGCCGGTAGCTGAAAAGTTGAGCTTGCCGGTGAGGTCCACTCCAAGCCCCAGGGTATATATCCGCAAGCCGCTGGCGTGATGGCCGTCAACAGTCACCCCCGACATATCCCTAATCAGGCCCATGTCCCCCACCAGCGAGGTGTCTCTGTTCGGGTTTTTGAATTCACGGGCACTCCCGGCGCCATTGGCCGAGTTCGCGCTCCCAGAGCCAAAGGCGTAGCTCGCAAAGAGCTTGTTGTTGAATCCGGCCAGAACAGATTCCAGCGTGAGATCCACATGCCCACCGAAAGCCTCGATCCGGTCGTTCTCCCCCCTTGAGTCGTTGAATATACGTCCCGACTCGAAGTCAGGCTCCACTTCCACTGAGAGCGGCCCGTTCTTTGCCGTCCCCCGCACCCCCCAGATTGCCAGGTACTCCCCTGGCCGGCGTTCGGTCGGGCCGGTATCGCGGAACACATATGCCTCTACGGCATTTCCCTCGGAAATGGCATAGGTTGTGTAGACACCCGCAAGGTTCCCCTTTACCCCCTCTGAAAACGGGGTGGCGTAGGCTCCCACAAGAAGATCGACGTTAAGCGGCCCAACCGGTCTTATCCGCAGCCGCGCCGCGTCAAAGGGAAGGCCGTCGAAAAACGAATCGGGACCGATGATAAAGGCGCTGCCGTAGCTGAACTCCTGGCGTCCAACCTTGAGGGCGAGCAGTCCGCTTCCGGGGAGCCGCGCCTCGATGAACCCCTGGTAGAGGGAAAATTTATTGTACTCCTGATGATTCGAGCCGGTTAAACCGTACTCCTGACCTTCAGCATGTATGTCGAGCCATTCGGTCGGGTGCCAGTACGCATACGGCTTGACCCGGTAAACAAAGCGCCCCTCGCCGTGTCCGGGGGCATAACTTAAATCGGCCAGCCGGAAATTACCGCCCCCCTCGCCGCGGAGGGTACCATTGATCCCGACCTTGTACTCGAATGGCGGAATCTCGGGCTTGGCGAGCATTTTCTCAATCGACTCCCGGCGCGTCCGGTACCCCTCGTACTGCGCCAACTCTTCCTTCAGCGCCTCGTGCAGGGCCGCTATCCGCTCCAGATCCTCCGCAGGGACCGCCTCTTTTCCTTCCAGCTCGCACTTCGCCAGCACTTTTTCCATTACGGCAAGAAGCGGCGCGGCAAGCTCCTTCTTTTCCAGGGTAGCCCGCTCCGGTACCATGTTGATGGCGCCATATTTGGTCGCCAGCGCAGTTATCTCGCGGCAGGACCAGTGATCCATGGGAATCCGCGCCGGGATGTCGCCGCGCACCTCCCGGGCATCAGCGCTGTTGAGCAGGAACAGCGACAACAACAGTGCCGGGAATATACACCGGAAAGTAATCACATGTTCCTCCGGGAGAGTGGTAATTGCATCTTCATAAGTGGAAGGTACCGTTTCAACGGACAGAGATCAACCAATAATATCTCCGAAGAGCAAGCGATGGGTCCGATAGAAGATGCCCGCGAATGCGACTTGACAGAACCTGTTCATATGTAATAATCGCCATCATGATTACTCCTCCCGGACATCCGGCGCCGCGTTCGTTTCGCAGGCTCTGCGCCGTAGTGCTGACAACGGTATACATGCTGATTGTAATGAGTCCGCTCGCCTCACTCGCCATGTATTCGAAGACGGCTCTCCATCTCGTGACAGGGGAGTGTTCGGGCGATTGCGACATCTGCGGATGTTCGCCGGAGAGCCGCGCGAATCATACCTGCTGTTGTGCGAAGAAAAATCAGAAGCGGGCGGCGAAACCTGATTGTTGCGCGAAAAAAACGGACAAGCAGAATGCCGTTGAACCGGGGGTGCAGCAAAAACCAGACTCCAACAGATCCGAAACCGTCTTCAAGTGTGGTTGCCCTTGCGGCACAGGAAAAGTGCTCTCCCTGACCGGCTTCGGATCTAACGAGCTGCTCCCCGTTGCCGCCGGCGTAAGAATAGAGCCCCAAGCCGCGGAAACCCTCTTTACCAGCCTGTCTCATCGCCTGGCCTCCCGCCACGGCGACCCACCCGATCCACCGCCAAGACTCTCCCATTTCTCCTGAAAAATCGGTGCAGCACCCGTAAGTTCCGTCGAAGGTAGTGCCGGCACCCGGTATGTTTGGTTGGCCTGATCGTGCCCGATAAAGGGATCTGATTCCCTTGCTCATTATTGCCATGAGGCGGTAATGTTAAATTGAAAAGGAGTAATTGCATGTCATACCCCAGATTAATAAGGGCACTGTCAGCGGTAATGCTTGTTCTGTCTTTACAAGTCTCTGCAATGGCTGCAACGGGAACCGAGAAACCGATACTTGGCGACCTGGAACTCGTGGCACCCGATGGCGAGAAAATTTCCCTGATCCGTTACATAGGAAGAAAAACCGTTGTGGTCGTGTTTTGGGCTTCATGGTGCCCGATCTGTAAAGACGAAGTACCACAGCTCAAAAAGTTGAATTCCAACCCTAACCTGCAGGTGATAGCCGTAAATGAAGGGGAGAGCATCAGGAAGGTCAACGATTTCATCACCAAAAACAACATCGGCTACCAGGTGGTTATGGACCCAAAGGCATCGCTGGCAAAAGCCTTCGGGGTGCCCGGCATGCCCTATTGTGTCATCCTGGATGAATCCGGAGTGATAACCTATCGTAACAGCGGATTGCCGCCCAACCTCGATACGTATCTGCAGCATTAGACCAAAACCTGAATCCGTGACGCCTCCACACCTTCGCTAACCCGGAAAGCCTCAGTTCCCGCGTTTCCGGGGATTGCGGCTGATCGTCGGAGGACCACCGGCGCAAACGGGTTGTTGCCGAGCCAGCGACGGTCAACTCCGGCATTTCCGGGCACTGCGGTGTTCCGGCGTTACGGATTCAGGCAAGACATTGAAATTATGAATAGGGAGACTTGCCATGAAGAAGATTCTTTTTTTGATCATCGTTTTTATCGCAACCATTCAGCCGGCGTTTGCCTGCGATCTGTGCGCCATCTACCGTTCCATGGAGGCGAAGGGGGCCAACCCGGGTTTCAACCTGGGTGTCTTTCAGCAATTTACCCATTTCGGCACTATCCGGGAGGACGGCAAGAATGTCGGGAATCCTTTGGGGCAGAAACTGGATAGCTCCATCACCCAGTTCATCGCCGGATATCAGGTCAACGACCGTTTCGGCATGCAGCTGAGTGTTCCCTACATCAGCAGATCGTTCAAGCGACCGGCATACGATGACGCCGGAACGCTTTCGATCGACAAGGGAACAGAATCCGGCCTGGGTGATCTCTCACTCATCGGCCACTACCGGGCTTATCAGCACCTTGCAGAAGAGACCATCTTCGCCTGGGATCTGATCGGCGGGATCAAGTTTCCTACCGGCAGCACGGCCCGTATCAGGGAAGAACTCAGTGAAATGGACACACCGGCCGGCTCACCCGCATCGGGAATCCACGGGCATGATCTTGCCCTGGGGAGCGGCTCCTATGACGGCATCGTCGGCACGGCTATCTTTGGTCGCTGGCAGCGACTATACCTGACCAGCGGGCTGCAATACAGCATCCGCACCCGTGGTGATTTCGACTACCAGTACGCCAACGACCTCTCCTGGTATGTCAAGCCGGGCGGGTATCTCTGGCTGGCGCACGAAGGCACCCTGGGCCTGCAGCTGGCGGTCAGCGGCGAAGCCAAGGGCAAGGATAACATGGCCGGCGTTACAGCCGATGATACCGGCATCACTTCGGTATTCATCGGTCCGGAGTTGAATTTCACCTGGAAGGAGAATCTGAGCGCCGAGCTGGGTGCCGAGTTTCCGGTTGTCGCAAACAATACCGCGCTGCAACTGGTGCCGGATTATCGCATCAAGGCGGCTGTGACGTGGCGGTTTTGACCGGTCCCGGACCGCATAGGAAATGGTACGGATGCCATCCGGCATCTTGACTATCAGTGGATTAAGGTAATAATGAACCTGTGATGATGTCCAGACCGGCTGCCCCCTCAAAGGCCAAAAAATAACCGGATAACAGGAGCAGAAAAGATATGAAGAAACTCTCGATAGCCGTTTTGCTGATCTTGTCGCTTGGAGCAATCTGCCTGGCGGCCGATATGGTCGAAGGACCGGTCGACTGCAAACAGTGCGGCATGGATCGCGTCAAACTCGCCCACAGCCGCATGGTGGTTGCCTATGCCGACGGCAGCAGCTCCGGCACCTGCAGCATTAATTGCGTGGTGATCGACATGAGGGAATCAAAGGGTAAAGAAGTCAAATCCATCCAGGTGGGTGACTACAACACCAAAAAGCTGATCGACGCCAGGAGCGCGGCCTGGGTTATCGGCGGCAGCAAAAGAGGCGTCATGACTGACGTTGCCAAGTGGGCCTTTGCCGACAGGAAGGATGCCGACGCATTCATTGGGCAGTACGGCGGCAAACCGGCAACCTTCGATGAGGCGCTGAAGGCAACCGAAAAAGAGCTGGCCGACGAGGCGCAACGCGATAAAGACCGTGAGCACGAGAGGCATGGAGACCATAAGATGTAAGGGATGACCCCGGGGTCCGGCGGGTATTTCCACCCGCCGGCCCGATAGTACAAGGCAAAAAAGGACTAGTTATGCAACTATTCAGGTTCCCGGCAACATTGCTGTTCAGCCTGGCGTTATCCGTTTCAGCAGCCCTCGCAGCACCGCCGGCCGCGCCCGCCCCCCAGGCGAAGGATAAATGCCCGGTCTGCGGGATGTTTGTCGGCAAATACCCGGACTGGGTAGCCACGGCCACGTTTACAGGATCCGGAACATTGTTTTTTGACGGCGCCAAGGACTTCTTTACCTATTATCACTCCATGCAGAAGTACACTCCTGAAAGAAAGCAGGCTTCAATCGCAGCCATATACGTCAATGATTACTACAGCCTCAAACCGGTTGACGCTCGACAGGCGTATTTTGTCATCGGCAGCGATGTATTCGGCCCCATGGGAAAAGAACTGGTGCCATTCGGCAGATTGAACGACGCCAATGCGTTCCTCAAGGACCACAAGGGCAGGAAGGTTCTGCGTTTCAGCGATGTCACTCCCGGCGTTTTGAAGTCCCTGGAATAACGGCAGCAATGGATATTATTTGATGCGCAAATCCACCAGATTCATCCTGTTCACAACCGTGCTCATTCTCCTGATCGTGCTGATTGCGGTACATGCCCGCCACAGTCAGGCCGTATCGATAAACGATCGTCGCGAGCGGGACGAACTGGTCAGGACTCTGCGGCTGACCGATCTCTGCCTCTTCACCGAGGCGCGCTATACCCGTAATCCGGCCATGGCCGACAGGTTTGCCCCCTTTCAGGATCATCCGTTGGCCATGGAACACTTCCCGTCAGGATCGCTGGTTAGGCCCCCAAGTGGTAACGCCGCCAAGTAAAAGGAATCATGAACGCCTCACTACACCGACACAGCAATATCCTTGATTTTGCCCTCTCATCACTGCTGCGGAGAAAGTCCAAAAACATCTCGCTGCTGGTAGTGTACACCCTGATCGTCTTTGTGATCGCCTCCCTGATCTTTTTCGTACAGGCCCTGAAGCGCGAGGCGGCCCAACTCCTGTCGGAGGCGCCGGATGTGACGGTGCAACGGATGGTCGCCGGGCGCCATGACCTGATACCTGCCGGATACGGAGAGCAGATCAGCGGCATCCGCGGGGTGGCATCGGTAACGCCACGCCTGTGGGGCTATTACTACGACAAGTTCTTCGGCGGCAACTACACCCTGCTGGTCCCCGAAAAAAAGCTGGTGGAGCCTGGTAATATCATGATTGGCCAGGGAGTTGCCCGCAGTCGAAAGATCAAGGACGGTGACCAGATGGTACTGGTAACTTCCCGCAATGCCTTCCTGCCGCTGACCGTTCGGGGGATATATCCCAGCAGTTCCGAACAGGTTTCCTCCGACCTGATCGTTCTGTCGGCGGAAGATTTTCAGGCCATGTTCAATCTGCCTGCCGGTCAGGCCACCGACCTGGCCGTGGCGGTTGCCAATCCACGGGAGCAGGTTACCGTGGCCGCAAAGATCGCGGAGCTGTTTCCCGATACGCGTCCGATCCTGAAGAGCGAGATACTGAGGACGTACGATTCGCTGTTCGAGTGGCGCGGAGGCATGATGGTGGTCATCCTGGCCACGGCGGTCCTCTCCTTCATAATCTTCGCCTGGGACAAGGCCACCGGGCTTTCCGCCGAAGAGCGCAAGGAGATCGGCATACTCAAATCCATCGGCTGGGAGACCTCGGACGTGCTGCTGCTCAAGTTCTGGGAAGGAATCGTCATATCGCTGTCGGCATTTCTGGTGGGTTTCGTGCTGGCCTACGGACATGTATTCTTTTATTCGGCGGCCCTGTTTGAACCCGCTCTCAAGGGATGGTCCGTCATCTATCCGCAATTCAGGCTTGTTCCCGTAATCGATGCCTATCAGCTGTCGATACTCTTTTTCCTGACGGTGCTACCCTACACCACGGCAACCATTATTCCGGCCTGGCTGGCGGCCACCGTCCCCCCCGACGCCGCCATGAGGTCGTAACCGTGATTGAGCTTACCAACGTCACCAAAACCTTCAATGCCGACAAACACAACCGGTTCACGGCGGTTGACGATATCAGCCTGACCATCAATCCCGGGCTCCTGACCATCCTGAAAGGACCGAGCGGCTCGGGCAAGACGACGCTGCTGGCGCTGATCGGTTGCATGGCCCGCCCCAGTTCGGGACGCATCAGGCTCCACGGCATCCGTACCTCGTTTTTCTCCGATGCCGACGGCGGCAGTTTCCTTGACATCACCAGCCTGCCGGAGCGATTTCTGACCGAGATCCGCCGGACAACCTTCGGCTTCATCTTCCAGCAGTTCAACCTGGTGAAAGGGATCAGCGCCCTGGAAAACATCATGCTGCCGGCCTATCCGACCGGCGAAGGGCAGGCGGTCTTCCGCCAAAGAGCCCTGGAGCTGATGGAGCTGTTTTCCGTCTCACGCCACGCGGCATCACCGGTGGACTGGCTTTCGGGGGGCGAACTGCAGCGTGTGGCCATCGCTCGCGCCCTGATCAACAACCCCGACATCATAATCGCCGATGAACCGACCGCGCATCTGGACAGCAAGCTTTCCAGCGAGTTCATGGAGATGGTCGGCACTCTCAAGGCTCAGGGAAAAACCATCCTGATCGCCAGCCATGACCCGCTGGTCTATGACTCCGAACTGGCCGATGCCGTCGTCGGCATGCGGGACGGGCGCATCACCGGAATCAGGGGCGCACCATGATCCAGCGTCCCGCCATCCTGGCGCTCTCCATTGAATCGCTCCTTGTCTGCTTCATGCTGATCTACGCCGCCTGGTACGGCAGACGGATACTGGAGAAGTGGGACCTGCGGAGCGGCAGCGAACTTCAGCTGGAGCTTGAGCGGCGCACCTACCTGATCTCGGTCATACTCAGCTATACGCTCGTCTTCCAGATCCTCTCGCTGTTCCTGTACATCTTTACCGCCGACTACCTTCACAGCCTGTTCACCGGCGCCATGTGTGCGGCCGGCAGTCTGGGCGTCAACGGCTTCGGCTATCCGGTTCTGATCCTGAAGATCGTCAACTGCCTGGTGGCGGGCGTCTGGCTGATCATCAACCACGTCGATTCCCGCGGCTACGACTACCCGCTGATCAAACCCAAATACGAACTGCTCAATATTCTGGCTCCGCTGGTACTGCTGGAAACCGTCTTGCAGTTTGCCTATTTTCTGGATCTCAAGGCCGATGTCATCACATCCTGCTGCGGCAGCCTGTTCAGCACGGAGAAGCACAGCATCGCCGGAGAAGTCGCCGGCCTGCCGCACGGTCCCATGCAACTGGCATTTTTCGGAATGATGGCTGTTACCGCGGCCCTCGGTGTCTTTTTCTGCATGAAAGGCAAGGGGGGCGGCCTTTTTTCTTTATTCAGCAGCCTGACCTTTGTTGTTTCCGCAACCGCGCTGGTCTCGTTCATCTGCCTCTATTTCTACGAACTCCCCAGTCACCACTGCCCGTTCTGCATCCTGCAGAAGGAATACGGCTTCATCGGCTATGCGCTTTACGCCACCCTGTTTGGCGGAGCGGTAAGCGGACTGGGGGTCGGGTCGCTGATGCCGTTCACCTCCAATCCAAGCCTGTCGAAAGTGATCCCGCCCATTCAGCGGCGCCTGGTGCTGGTTACCCTGGCACTCTACCTGTTGTTTTCCCTGATCGTCTCCTGGCGGATGCTCGGCACGCCGTTCAGGCTGGGGTGATTTGACATCGGAAAAAATTGTTTCAAGCAAAACTGTTGACAAAACACATTAAAACGGCATCTACTGACAAGGTATGTTGACATCCTTTCCAAAATATAACTTTGCCGTAAATCGATCTTTACGGACCGCTGTCGCCA
>DATNCC010000021.1:0-4034 GCA_035571735.1 Dongiaceae bacterium
CGCTTCCCAGACCCCATTCGCCCATGGTGATAGCTCCTTCCGTGGCCTCATGAATGCAACTTGTAACTAATTCAGCCCCGTTTCATCTCGATCTGCAACTCCGAAATTTTTTTCCGCAGCGTATTCCGGTTGATACCAAGCACGTCGGCGGCTTTTACCTGATTCCAGCGGCATTTCTCCAGCACAAGGCGGATCAGCGGGCGCTCGACCTGCTCCAGTACCATAGCATGAATATCCCCTTTATCAAGTCCCTCTATCCCGTTCATGCAGGAGCGCAGTTTCAGATCGACCAGATCTTCCAGTGAGGTGTCCTGCGTTCCGGTCTGGACAGGCTCTTTCGCCGGGAGCAGTCCCCCGAAATCAAGCGCCGTCAAGAGCGGATCGTTTGACAGGATCACGGCTCTTTTCATGGCATTTTCGAGTTCCCGCACGTTGCCGGGCCAGGAATATCCTTTCAGGAGCGCCAGAGCGTCATCGGTCAGCCGTTTGGGCGTAACCGACATTTCCGCACAGGAGCGTGACAGAAAATAGTTGGCCAGATCGGGAATGTCATCGCGGCGTTCACGCAGGGGGGCGAGGGTAATCGGCACGACATTCAGGCGATAATAGAGGTCTTCGCGGAACTCCTTCTGGCGCACTTTTTCGACCAGCGACTGGTTGGTCGCGGCGACAATCCTGACATCCACCGGAATGTTCTGGTTTCCCCCGATCCTGGTGACCTCCTGCTCCTGCAGAACCCGCAAAATCTTGGCCTGCAGGTCCAGAGGCATATCGCCGATCTCGTCAAGAAAGAGGGTACCGTGATGGGCCTGTTCGAATTTCCCCTGTTTCCGCTCACCGGCGCCGGTGAAGGCTCCCTTTTCCGAACCGAACAGCTCGCTCTCCAGCAGGTCGCGGGGAATGGCGGCGCAGTTGATCGCCACGAACGGTTTTCCGAGACGCTCCGAATTGAAATGGACGGCGCGCGCCACCAGTTCCTTTCCGGTGCCGGACTCCCCCTGGATCAGTATGGTGACATCGCTTACAGCCACCTTGCCGATGGTTTTGTAGACCTCTTGCATTGCCGCCGAATTGCCGACGATGTTCTTCTCTACCTGGTAGCGCTCTTTTAGTTCCTGTTTGAGATTGACTACCTGCCCGGCGATATCGCGTGCCCTGGCGACCTTCTCGATGATGGCATCGATTACGTCCAGGTCGAACGGCTTGGTGATATAGTCGTATGCACCCCGCTTCATCGCTTCGACCGCATTTTTCATGCTGGCCTCGGCGGTCATGATGACCACCAGCAGATCGTTGTTCAGTTCGCGGACCTTGTCCAGGAGGTCAAGCCCGGTGATGCCGGGCATCTTGATGTCGAGGATGGCCAGATCATAGCAGTTGTCCTTGATCAGTTCCAGTGCGTGCCTGCCGTCTTGCGCCAGATCCACGCTGAATCCTTTCTGCTTGAGAGCCTTTGAAAGCACCCAGCGGATACTCTCTTCGTCATCGGCAACCAGTATTCTGTTGAGCGGCATGGGGGTACCTCTTTTATCAGTGAATAGTGAACTGTGAAGGGTGAAGGGTGAAGTAAGGTCAAAAGTTTTCTAGTTTTTCACTTTTCACCCTTCACCTTTCACGTTGTAGTTATCTTACCAGCGGCAGCAGAACCGTGAATTTTGTGCCGTGCCCCGGATCAGATTCGGCCTTGATCATGCCGCGATGCTCCGAGACGATCTTGTGGCAGATGGTCAAGCCCAGGCCGGTACCACCCGATTTGGTGCTGAAGAACGGCGTCCAGATGTTTTCCAGATCCTGCTGGGGAATGCCGGGACCATCGTCACCCACTTCGATGGCGACCATCCTCGAATGCCGCTCGTTCTGGGTCATGCGATAATCTGCAAGCACCCTGCTTGTTACCGTCAGGCGGCCGTCAACACCCATCGCATCGATCGCGTTACAGATCAGGTTCAGAAACAGCCGGGTCAGCATCTCTTCATCGGCCATGATGTCCGGGATGCTGGGGTCGAAATGCTGAATAAAAGCGATCTCCCGGTCGGATACGGCTTCTTTTTGCAGCAGCAGAATATCCCCCAGGACCTTGTGCAGATTGACCGGGGCGAGCTTGAGCGCCCGTGGGGAGGCCAGTTCCAGCAATTCGCGGATAATGTGGTCGATCCGCTCGGTTTCACGGATCATGATTCTGGTGTAATCGAGCATTTCGCTGCCAGGCGCAAACTCCCGCTCCAGAAGTTGGGCAGCCCCCTTGATGCCCCCGAGCGGGTTTTTAACCTCGTGGGCCAGACCGGCGGCCAGGGTGCCGAGTGTCGAAAGCCGGTCAGCCTGACGTACGGCAGCCTCCAGTTCGCGGATGTAGGTGATGTCCTTGAGTGTCAGGATCGCACCGATGTTTTCGCCGCTCCCCTCAACCAGCGGGTAGCAGGTTACGGCCACCGGGGTAATCTTCCCGGTTGAACGGACGACGACATTCTCATGGTCCGAGATGGTGATGCCTGTCCGTATGGTTTTGGTGAGCATCTCGATCAGGGTCGTTTCAAGCGTGAACAGCTTCTCGAACTCCGCTCCCAGGGCCTGCCGCTGAGAGAATCCGGTGATCTGCTCGGCAGCGGGATTGCACAGGGTAATCCGGCCGTTGCTCCCCACTACGATAACGCCGTCCCCCACGCTGTCGATCACGGTGGCGTAGTAGTCATCACGTTTTTTCTGCTGCTGTTCACTCTGCATCTCTAGTCTGAAGCATGGCCATGGTTGTCGGGAACGCTTCGAATCCTTTCCGTCAGAACTTGAATGTCCTGAAGCGAGTGTGCGGAATTGGCTGTCCTGCGGATCTCGGAAGCTCCGGCAAATCCTTTGGCATACCAGCCGATATGTTTCTTGATCTCCCGGACGGCAACCGCTTCGCCAAGCTCTTCGGTAAAGAGGTCCAGATGCCGGGCAATGGTGTCGGCCCGCTCCGCGGTACTGACAGGAGTATAGCCGCCGGAGCGTTCCAGCTCCCGAATCTGTCTGAAAATCCAGGGGTTGCCGAGCGCCCCGCGAGCGATCATGATGCCGTCACAGCCGGTTTCTTTCAGCATCCGGAGGCAGTCATCAGGCGTAAACAGGTCGCCGCTCCCCAATACGGGAATGGAAAGCGTATCCTTCATCTCCGCAAGCTGGCTCCAGTCGGCCTGGCCCGAAAACATCAGGCTGCGGCTGCGGGGATGGAGGGTGACGGCATCACACCCCTCAGCCTCGGCGATGCGTCCCACTTCCTTAAACACGTTGTCGCCGCAGCGCCACCCGGAACGGATCTTGATCGTCAGCGGCAGTGTGGTTGCCGCGCGCACCGCGCGAACGATGGCGGCAATTTTGAGCGGTTCCTGCAGCAGTGCGCTGCCGGCGCCGGTCCCGACCACCTTGCGTACCGGGCAGCCCATGTTGATGTCAAGCAGATCGCCGTACCCCTCGATCATGCGCGCCGCTTCGGCGAGATCGGCAGGGTTGTCGCCGAACAGCTGGATGCCGAGCGGACGGTCCTCTGGGGAACTCTTCAGGAGGGCCAGAGTCTTGACCCCTTCGCGCACCAGGCCGTTGACACTGACCATCTCGGTATAGGCCAGCGATGCTCCGGCCTTTCGACATATCAGGCGGAACGGCAGATTTGTTATTCCCGCCAGGGGTGCAAGCACGACGTTGTGCGCAAGGGCGAGAGAGCCAATTGTTAATGGTTTTAGCATGATACACACTGACGATACGAACCGGGAGGGGAAAAACGGTCTTTATCTGCCTATTTTTTGAGCATAGTAGCATAGCGGAAATAAATGGCAAGGGTAAAAACAGATTTTTATTGCCAACGGGCTGATTTCCGTTTTTAATGCATTTAGGATAGCTATGTTGTCTGTACAAGGAGAACTGCAATGTTTGGAATCGGCATGCCGGAAATGATCATTATCCTCGTGATCGCCCTGATCGTCATCGGGCCGCATAAACTGCCCGAACTGGCCAAGTCGCTCGGCAAGGGGCTGGCCGAATTCAAGAAGGCCTCGGAGGACTTC
>DATNCC010000022.1:0-5816 GCA_035571735.1 Dongiaceae bacterium
TCGGCGCTGACAAGCGGGATTCGATGTCCCAGCCCAGGCCGCGCACCACGGCGCCTTTGCTGAAATAATTGGGGGTGGTCATCCGGTTTACCGTCTGTTCCGACAGGATGCGCCTGCCGTCGATCATGCCGCCACCCAGCATCATCCGGGCGAATCGGGCCAGATCGAATGCAGAGCTGAAGAGGCCGGCATGACCTGCGACACTGCCAAGACAACGTGCATTCCGATCCTGGACCGTTCCGCTGCTATGCCCCAAAGTGGGGGCTATACAATCCGAAAGCCCAAGTGGCGGAAGAAACATGGTCTCATGGGCGTCAAGCGGCTCAAAAAGTTCTTCACGGCAGTATCTGTCCAATGTTTTGCCTGAAACCCGAAGAACAAGTTCTCCCAGCAGTATGAAGTTGATATCCGCATAGTTGAAACTGCTCCCCTGCAGTTGCCCGTTTTTCTCCGCCGCCGCCTTGTGAATGGCGGTTTTCATGGTACTTCCGGTGCTCAACATGAAGTCAGAAAGTCCCGAAGAATGGGTCAGCAGATTGAGGATCGTGGTGTTTTCATGCTCCGATCCTTTAAATTCCGGAAACCACCGAATCAGCGGGTCCTGCAGGGAGATTCGTCCCTCATCCAGCAGTTTCATAACAGCCGGTGCGGTTGCTATTACCTTTGTCAGTGAGGCGATGTCGAAGATGGTATGCTCGTTGAGCAACGGAGCACCCGGACGGGCTGCGAGGCTCCCGTTGGCAGTGATGGAGAGAATGCCGTCGTGGTTGCCGATCACGACAACACCGCCTGAGATGATATTGGTGGCGACGGCACGCGCCATGAGAAGATTTATTGTTGCGGTGGCGCCGGAATGCAACGGATCATCCGCTGCGAACAGCAGCGATGCATCGGAAAGCAGGCCGAATGTGAATATGAGACAAAACAAGCGTATGGTCACGAAACCGCCCCTAACGTGATGAAGCGCGGAAGTTTATCAACATGCTGCCGTTCGCGGTTATTCTCCTGCTGGATGCCTGTGGGCAGTCGGTGGTGGTCATAATGCCGCTGATTGTACCGTTAAAGGCTCGCCCCGACGGAGCTTTTCTGATGTCACAGGATGACACGGACACCGAGACGGCCAACAACATGATGCTTCCAAGACCCAAACCCCACTTGATTTCCTCATGTTTCTGTTTTTTGGAGCGACGACGGTACATGTTCCATTCCTGATTCAAATTGCCATCCCATTGCGGATGGTCGCGCGGACAAAAAAATAGCCGGGGCCTCATATCGAATGATATTTTGGCAACCCGGCTGTCTCGGTGAGACCCTGTAGGCTTTCCGTCCCATCCTTGCGGATGGTTTAGTATTATCGCATATCAACTACTGTTTTATAATGCTGACAACAGAATAACAAAGGCCTCCTGGAAAAGCAACAAAATGTCTGCTTGCTCTCGCCATTTGTAGAAACCCCTTTTTACCGACGTGGTTCCAAGGTCATAAACAGGGCCGATTTCAGCTCGTTAGCTTTTATATTTCAGATGGTTAACTTGGCCCGACCCCAGACCTACGTGGTTTATGGCAAATATTTATGTTGTAACATTTATTGTTGACGGGCGGTATTTTTGTTGTTACGTTAAATCCATGATCATCGAGTTCGATGCTGCAAAAAGAGAAAAGACCCTGTTGGAGCGTGGTCTTGATTTTGCTGATTCCGGCAAGGTTTTTGACGGACTTCACTTTGTCGCTCGCGATGATCGTTCTGATTACGGCGAGGAGCGTTTCATCACAGTTGGGCTATTGGATAACCGGATGGTTGTGATTGTCTGGACTCCGAGAAACGACGCCCGCCGAATTATTTCTATGAGGTACGCAAATGACCGCGAAATCAGCCGTTACAAAAAACACCTTGGTTGATCCGGATGATGCTCCGGAATTGACCGACAGTTGGTTTGAAAAAGCTGACCTTATGCAAGGCACCAAGCTTGTCCGCCGGGGGCGACCGACTGGTCAGACTAAGGCTTCGCAAACCGTCCGCTTTGATCTGGACGTCCTGGCGGCCTTCAAGGCCACGGGCAAAGGATGGCAGACCCGCATGAACGAGGCGCTTCGGGAGTGGATGAAGGAACATCCGATGAAGCACGTCTGACTCAGGTGAGCCACTTTCAGGAGTGCATCCGCAGTTCCAGCAAGGCTCCGCCTGCCTTTACATCCACCTGGCATCCTTTTCCCTGAGTTCCTTGACTCGAAGCGCGGCGATCTTGCGTATGAGCGCCTTCGGCAGCGGTTTGGCGTAGGGGAACTGGATTGAGCCCTTGCCGGTCGTGTACTCTGCCAACTCCTTTTTGAACGCATCCATTACGGAAGGAGTCGGCATCAAACTGAGATGCGCTTTGAATGCGGCAAATGCGAAAAGGATCCGCTTCTCTTCAAACACCGGCGATCCCCATTTGATGGCTTCCGCAGCTTCCGGTGCAACTTCCTTGAGAATTTCATACATCTCGCGCAGCTTCATTTGCGCCTCTTCGGGGGCGGAGTCTATGTATTCGGCAATGGTTGTCGGTTTAGTCTTTGTCATGGTTTTCCTCGGTTTTCCTCCTCACATACTTCCTTAAAATTCAACTTTCGAGGGCCGACCTTACTTATGCTTTCCTACAGATTTTTGAGGCCAGTTGTTAGAGAAAAAGTCCATTTCATCACTGGTTACAGAGGCTCTCAAACTAAAAACCGATAGACCCGAATGGCAATCAGCTGAACCGCCTGTAAAGGCCCAGCCAAGGCGGGTTTACGTCAATGTGTAAAAAATGGGCAGGTGGTTCGAGGAGGGGTAGTTACGCTAACTTAACTGGACAGTACACAAAAAACCGGAAATTCTCGATCCCCTTTTACAACCTTTGTGGCTGTGGTAATGACAAGGAAACAGCGTCAAAATCCTTTTGTTGTGTCATGGTGAACCCATTTCAATTGGTTATAATTTCAATATGTTCGCCCGCCGGAAATATTCCGTCCAGACACTCCAGCAGCCGCCTGTTCTCATCGCCGGTCCGGACCGCGATCCGGAAAAACCGCCCGTCAAGCCCCGTGAAATTGGCACAGTCCCGTATCAGGATCCCGTGGGGCAACAGGCTCTCCCTGAGCTCGCGGGCGGTCATCCCATCCCCGATCTCAATCAGCAGATAGTTGGCGCTGGACGGATAAACCCTGAGTTGGGGGAACCGTGCCAGGCTCTCGACGAGCACGCGCCGCTCCTGCCGGACAAACTCCAGGGTATCCATGTTATGCCGGGCGTCATGAAGGGCCGCAGTTCCCGCAGCCAGCGCCAGGGTATTGACATTCCAGGGTCCTCCCATCACGTCCAGCCGTTCGGCAAGGGAGGCGTTGCCGATGGCATAGCCGAGACGCAGCCCGGGGATGCCGAAGAATTTTGTCATCGAGCGAAGAATGACGGCATTGTCGCAACCAACGATCATCCGCTTGGCCGAGGCTTCCTCGCTGAAATCCATGAACGCTTCATCCAGAACCATGAACGTGCCGGCAGACCGGCAGAGAGTGTAGATCTTTTCAATTACCCGTAGCGGGTAGAGCGTGCCGTTGGGATTCCCCGGATTGCAGATAAAAAGCGCATCGACACCATTGTCGAGAGCCCGGGCCAGTTTGTCCGTATCTATCGAGAAATTGCTTTCGGGATCCAGTATGAAATGCGCCGTTTCCCAGTGATGCTGATCAAGCGCCTTGGCATATTCGCTGAACGAAGGTGAGATGATCAGCGCTTTTTTGCCGTGAATCATGGTGGGGAGATGATAAATCAACTCGGTCGAGCCGTTCGCTATCGTAAAATGGGCGGGGGGGAGATTGTGGAATTGTGCCAGCGCCTGCTTCAAGTCGTTATGGCCGGTATCGGGATAATGAACCAGAGTGTCAAGCGAGTGGATCAGGGCCTCGCGCGCTATCTTCGACATGCCGAGCGGATTGATGCTGGCGGAAAAGTCGAGCATCTGCCCGGGCTCGACGCCGAGCTCTCTGGAAACGGTAAAAACATTGCCGCCATGATCATAGGAACGGGACATGGAATCCTCTCAGGAAGTAGGCGACAGCCATGCAGACGGCTGCCATCAACAGGGTTGAGATGTACATCAGTTTAATCATGCCGTAATATGCGCGTTCGTCAAGCGGCTGCAGCCCATCGCCGATATGCTCTTTCCAGGACGGAATCCCGTCGTAACTGGCAGCGCCACCCAGACGAACACCTAAAGCACCGGCGGCGGCCGCTTCCGGATGGCCGCTGTTTGGGGACGGATGATTCAGGCGGTCCCGGAGCGTTATCCGCGCGGCGCCGGACGCCGAACAGCCGGCCAGCGGGGCGGCAATTACCAGCAGGAGCGCCGTGAGGCGGGCCGGGATAAAGTTCAAAAGGTCGTCCGTCCGTGCCGATGCCCACCCCAGCTTGAGATAGCGCGGGTTCCTGTAGCCGACCATCGAGTCCAGGGTACTGACCGCCTTGTAGGCCATCGCAAGGACCGGCCCACCGGCCGTCAGCCAGAAAAGCGGCGCAATGATGCCGTCGGAACTGTTTTCAGCAACAGTCTCCACCACGGCGCGCCAGATCTCCGGCTCTTCAAGGTGATCGGTATCACGCCCAACGATGAAGGAAAGCTGGCGGCGGGCCTCAAGCAGATCGCCCGCCAGCAGCGCGGAGGCGACGCGGGCGGATTCCTTGTGCAGGGAACGGGCAGCCAGGCAGGTTGAAGAGATCAGGATGGTTGCGATCCACCCGGCGAGCGGCAGCAGGGCGGCGAGCGCCCTCAGCAGAATCCAGGTTGTACCGGCAGCGCTGACCACAACTGCTACCAGCAGCAGTACGCCTGCCAGACGTTCATTCAGCCGGTCGCGGCGCAGGCCCCGATCCAGTATGGCGATAAGACGGCCGATGGCGACCACCGGATGCGGCAGCCAGCGGGGATCTCCGACCACCAGATCGAGCAGAAGCGCCAGAAAGATGATGGGCGGGTCAGGGGACGTCACTGCCCAGTCCGCATAGTGCCAGCATTCGCGGCAGGTCAAGATGTTTCTCCATCTGCTCCGCCAGCTGGTCAAACGGGTCCGGCTGTGGCCGGTTCCCGGCCCCGCTTCCGGGCGGCATCCCCTTTTCACGCCTGACACCGTCAAGATAGATTTCGCGGAAGCGGCTGTTTTCGAAGAGGCCGTGCAGATAGGTACCGAAGATCCTGCCGTCGCCGGAAACCGCTCCGTCTGCGACCGAAACCGCTGCAGCGCCCCGCCGGATAATGCGCGAGAATGGGCGCAATCCCTCGTCGAGCGTCGTCACTCCCATGTGAATCTCGTAGCCGCTAATGGCTTCGCAGCATTCGGGAGCAATCTTCAAGCCGGCTTCATCAAGATGTGCCAGCGCCTGGTGAGTCTCCTTTTCCGGCAGAAGGAGTGTTGTGGAGGGAAGCAGATCTAGCCCCTGCGCCTCTTTGACCGGGGATTCAACGCCATCCGGATCGAGCAGTACCGTCCCGAGCATCTGAAAACCGCCGCATATCCCGACGATTCGTCCCTTGAAGTCCCGTATTGCGTCGAAAAGACCGCGCTCCTTGAGGAAATTCAGATCGGCTATGGTTGACTTGCTGCCGGGGATGATCAGGATATCGAGTCCCTGCAACTGGTCCGGCTTCTCGATATAATCGAGGAGAACATCCGGTTCGTTCTGCAGCGGATCGAAATCGGTAAAGTTGGAGATCCGCGGAAGCCTGAGAACACCGATGTGAATTTTTTGGGTTCCGGACATTGTTCCGGCATCCCTGGAACGCCGGCCGAGGGCAACGCTGTCT
>DATNCC010000023.1:0-5092 GCA_035571735.1 Dongiaceae bacterium
TGTCACTCGGCACCAGTCCGTAGCGGCCGCGAAAGAGGGTGTTGAATCTGCGCACACTGCCGAATCCGGAGCTGAATGCGACATCGGCAATCGAAAGCGACGTCTCCTGCAGCAGGCGTTTGGCGAACAGGAGCCGCCGGGTCTGGGCGAATGCGACGGGGGGCAAGCCGTACTCCTGCAGGAAGAGCCGGCGCAATTGCCGATCACTCAGGCCAAGCTCTGCGGCAATCTCGCCGATTTTGTCATAGCTGAATTCGCCCGACTGCATGAGGGCAAACGCACGCCGCACGGTACTGTCAGGAATGCCGTCGGGAACAGGCGAAAGCTCGGGCCGGCACCGCAAGCAGGGGCGAAATCCAGCCGCTTCCGCTGCGGCGGCAGTATGGAAGAAACGGCAATTCTGTTTGAGCGGCGTTTTGGCCGGACAGACAGGACGACAATAAACTCCCGTGCTGACTACGGCAGTGAAAAAGACGCCGTCGAAGCGCCCATCGCGGGCGAGAATGGCAAGATAACATTTGTCTGGATCTAGGCTCATGATTACAGCTTACTCGCAATCAGAGGCATTGTCTCGCCGTTTTTGGCCATGAAAGTATTTTCCTGTGGCGTCTCTTGCAGGGAGCGCGGCAGGCTTACTAGAGAGATTTTCTCGATTCCGACTTATCGTGAGGAACCGTAACCGTCGCTGTCTTTGAAGCAGTGATCCCTCCCTTATCGGTAACGACGACAGTGATCGTATATTTCCTCCCGTCAGTATCGTTGCCGTTTCTCCATGCCTCCAGCATAACGGTGCTGCCAAACGTCAGGTTGTTGTACTTGAACTTTCCGTATTCATCGCTAACGGATATGGAAACCGACTTGATAGAGGAACCGTAGGCTTCAACTCCTCCTGTTATGGTCACCGGCACCATTTGATGATTGGGCGGCCAAATGACATCCGGAGTCGCCGTTATCGTGATTTCAAGAGGTTTAGTTGCCAGAACGACCGTCGCTGTTGCCGTGACCGCATTGCCTGCAGCATCGGCCGATGCAGCGGTTATTACGTTCCCACCTTCCTTGAGGCCGGAAATATCCACCAGCCAGGTTGTCGCGGTCGGATAGGAAACTTCGCCGGCTGTCGCCGTGGCGCTGGTCACGGTTATCGCTGTCCCGGCTTCTCTTGTGCCGGTTACCGACAGGCTCGGCCGGCTGGTCGGACTGGGGACCGGATCGATACCGAGTGCCGGGGGCGTGATGTCATAGATGACGTTGCGCTGGACGCTGGTCGATGAGCCGACCTCGTTCGTTGCCGTAACGACAATGCCGTAGGTCTTCTCCGCAGCGAAGTCCACCGCCTGCTCGAATGTGCCGTCAATAACCGGCGGAGTGAAAGTCTCGTTGTCCTTGCTTACTGTCACGCTGACCGCTGTAAGGGCGTCGAATACCGTCCCCTTGATGACCAGGCTGCTCTGGTTGGTTCGTATGTCCTGGCTCGGCACGGTCGCGGCCAATGAAGGCACCTGGTCATCGAATACCACCGTCCGCTTAAGGGAACTCAGGTTCCCCGCAAGGTCGGTGGCAGTTATCTCGATGGTATTGTATCCCGGCTCCAGGATTATCGTAGCGGTAAAGGTCCCGCCGTTCATGATGGCACTCTGGACATGGTCTTTCATCTTGACCGTTACGGTGGATGTTTTGTCCACTGTCCCGCTCACTTCGAGGAGCACTTTGCCGGTCTTGCTGTTGTCCGCCGGCGTTGTGACTGCCAGGACCGGCGCTGTCTGGTCGAGGGTCACTGTCCGCGTGTCCGCTGCCATATTACCGGCGCTGTCTGTTGCCGCAATGGTTATAATGTTGACGCCGCTCTTCAGCAGCAGCGCATAACTGAAATTCCCGTCCGCATTCACCTGTACGGATGTATCGTTGACAGTGATCCCTTTTACACCAGTGTTGTCCGTCACCTTCCCCGCGATGTTCAGGATTTCGTTATTAGTGTATGCACCGTCACTCAGGGTTGAAATCGCCACTACCGGCGGGGTCGTGTCGATGACATAATTTTCGGTTTTAATCTCGCTGTTATTCCCGGCCAGGTCCCTCCCGAAATATTTGAGGGTTGCGGACGCCGGGATAGAGATCGGCTGGCTATACATCGTGGCACCTGCGGTCGGAGTCGAGCCATCCATGGTGTAATAGATGACGGCCGACTCATTTGCGGCAAGGGCTATACTCCGGGGTGAGTTGTAGATCCCACCGGCAGGCGTTGCGCCAACAGAGGGCGGGGTGGTATCGACGGTGATCGTCGCAGTGGCTGTGGCGCTCGTGTTGCCGGCCGCGTCAACCGCATAGGCGGTGATGGTGTTGCTCCCTTCCTTCAGCCCGTAGAAATCCACGCTCCAGGTGGTGGCGGTCGGGTAAGAGATAGTGCCGATCGTGGCCCCTGCGCAGTTGACGTCAACACTGGCGCTGTCGCTGCTCCTGGTGCCGGTGATGGTTTTGCTGGTGATGTTGATCGGTGCGAAAACCGGATTGATGGTCGGAGCAACAGGCGGTGTTGTGTCGAGGACGACCGAAAGCGCAACAGGGGGGCTTTTAAAATTCTGGCTGTTCAGAGAGGTGATGGTCAGGTTGTTGGTTCCCGGTGACAGGGTGTATACAGTCTGCCAATTGGTGGTTGCGTCGAGCGGCACGAGGATGCTGCCGTTCAACACGATTGCGGTGTTGGCGGGCTTGGTGCCGCTGAGGGTGGTAGTGGCGGAATTCGTCGGCGACCGGACCGGATTCACCGTCACGACAAAATCACGGTAGTGCTGCTGGACTTCAATATCCGAGAGGGCGCGGTTATAAATGGCGACCTCGTCAAGGAGACCAATATACCTCTGATCTGCCTCGAAGCCCCCACCCACCGAATCCTGCTCACTACCGATAACCAGGCTTCCGCCATTCGGGATCAGAGTATTTGCAGCCAAAATTCCACTATATACAAGCACTCCATCTTTGAATAATTTTGTCAACCCATCTGCAGAACGCCAGGTTACTATAACATGATGCCAATTCCCATCATTGAGCGAAATACCTGTCGTTAAACCGGAAGCTCCTCGATAAATTATGACGTTATTTTGATCGTAAATTAAAAACTCATTGTCACTTTTCAAAGTTGCATAAGAAAGTATGCCGCCAGTTTTACTGCGATCTGAAGTATTAATCCAAAATTCAGCAGACACCTCTGTTGCCGGGAAAGCCCTGAAAGGGTTTATGATTAAATAATCATCTATTCCGTCAAAAATTACGGATTTTGTACCGGATATAGCGTTCGGACTGAATGTAACACCGTTGAATGGCATCATATTGTTACCATTCCCCGAAGAATCTCCCCAGTTCCCGTCCATGTGCCAGAGCCCGACCAGACCAGGATCACTGGAGTTTGATAATGCCGCCAAGGCTGTGACCGGGACCGTAACGAGCGCCACCAGCATCAAGATGCCAACCGTCAAACTACGTAGAGTGTTCATGGTTGTTACCTCCCGTGTGTTGAATTTCGTCGAGACAAAATATTAAAATCCCGCCTACCCTCTGTTTCAGAAGGGGAGAAGAAGACTCCTGAAACCAAAAAAGCCTGCCCCGAAAAAGGGCAGGCTTGGCGTGACGACGATAAAATCATCCTGCAAAGTCACTTCGATAGCTCCTCTAACCAGCTTGCGCTGGATGGTGGCTCTGTGCCACACGGTTACCCGTGCTTTACCCTTTCGGCGACTTGCCCGATTCTCCCGGCCCATGCGGCAACATTCCGCTGCATGACCGAAATCGAACCGAACTTGGCTTTTAAAAGAACAGACCATGAAAAGTGGCCACAATAAAAAAGGAGCGCTACCATCGAAGATGAGAGCGCTCCTTGTGTCGGATGAATACCGGGTGCCAAGATGCTTATCATCTCTTCGGCAACCCGGCTATCCTCTTTTGTCAGGACCCGTGGCTTTGCGTCACCAGATTACTCTGATTTTGCCCGTTCGGAGAACGTTTTTTCAATTGTCGCACAAAATTTTATCTGATGCTCCAAAGAATAGCAACTGTTTTTTGAGGCTGAGAAGGCGGCCGCTTGGCTGCCTTTTGAATTAAATAAACTGTTCCCGAAATTCAACGTTTTCAGCAGGGTCGGCTATGACTGTAAACAAGGCCGGGCCGTGTACGGTGACCCGGCCATCTCCACGTGGGTCAGGAACAGCCGGGTATCAAATTCAAGCTGGCGGTAGGCGGGTTCCATATATTCACAGAGCTGGTAGAAAGCCTTGTTGTGCTCCTTCTCCTTCAAGTGTGCCAACTCGTGCACGACAATCATTTTCAGGAATTCCCGGGGAGCGTCTCGGAAGAGTGATGCTACGCGGATTTCGTGCTTTGCCTTCAGCTTGCCCCCTTGTACACGTGATACAAAAGTGTGGGTCCCCAGGGCGTTGTTGATCACATGGATCTTCCCGTCGTATGCCACCCTGCTCAGCGGTTGGGTGGTGCGCATGAACTCGTTCTTGATAGTGACGGTAAAGTCATAGAGCGCTTTATCGGTTCTGACATTGTGAGCCTTCGGATATTTCTGCACAAGGACGCTGCCCAAGCGGTTTTCCGCTACCAGTTCCGCCACCCGGGCCGTAATCTGAGGTGAATAGCCAGCTAGGTATTTCAAATGGTGCATCTGCGTTTATTCCCTTCTCATTCGTTCCCGTATCATACATACAGTTTTCGCACAGGTCAAATGTACAGGAGGGCTACAATTAGGGACACTTCCGTTGAGAAATATGGGGAGTGTCCCTAATTATAAGGAAGTTGTTGGAGAAATAATGAGTTGTAGCTTGGTGGTAAACAGGAAAGATGGCCTATGGGAGACGGTTATGCTCGAACCTCTGCTGGCATCCACCAATTGCGAACGGGTAACCAGCCTGCAATTTCAATATTGAAAAAACAGCTTATATTTAAACAGGTTACCACTGTAGATTCCACTTAATTTTCTTGTCATTCTGCCCAGTATGTGCTCAGATAGTAGGAAGAAACAACTGAAACATTGGGAAAGGAGAAACGCGATGAGAATGCTAAGATATCCGTTTTTGGCATTACTGGCTACATTATT
>DATNCC010000024.1:0-9977 GCA_035571735.1 Dongiaceae bacterium
CCGAGCCGACGTCACGGAGATTTGCCTGGGAAAACCCCAGCGAAATTTGTACCGGTTTCACTCTTGCCAAACTTCCTCCCGGCACCTCCATCGCTTCTGCGATAATGACCGGCAACTCCCTGGCCAGTCCATCCAGCACACTGTTATTGACGTTCGGCTTGTAAATGATCGCTGCGTTCATTGATTTAATCCTCTCCTTTTCTTCCGAGTATTTTTCGTCATGCAATTACGTGAAAACTGATTAATGGTTAAACCCTACCATCGATCAGACAAAACGCAAGGACGCCTTTTTTGTGGATAAAACTGGCGGGACGCCACGTACCGGACATACAGGAAGTGAAGGGTGTTTGAAAAAATTAACTCTTGGTGATAAAGTGGATTTCGATTCAACAATCAACGCCGGATGAAGGAATTAATATGAAAAATATGATTATCATAACCGCCTTATTGGCGAATCTTTTTTTGCTGACGGTGAGCGGCCTTGCGATGGCCGGCGATCCCGCAATAAGCTATTATACAACAAACGGCTCTGACCCGATAACGAGATCAGATGATGTCACAGCTTCAAATCCTCCCTGTCCCGAGGAGTTACGCGTATACGGTGACTATTCAAAAGTTGCCGCTGACGCACCATGCGGCGTACCGCAACGAATGGACCGCCTGTGGATATGTAATGACGGCACCGGCAACCAGGGCCTTGATATTGTTTATTTTCCGGCCGAACCTTGCAAATAGAGCTTTTACGGGATTTTGGCACACAAAGAAAAGGGATTACAGATTCAACCTGTAACCCCTAGGTTCTTATGGCTCCCCGAGCGAGACGCTCGGCAAAACTTTTTCGTGTACAGCTTCAAGTTCGAGATGACGCATTTCAAGCGGAATCATCCAGGGACTGAATATATTTTTCAACGAGAATCCTGGTAACGAATCCAATTTACTGGGGACGATTTATGTCCCTTCAATCTATGCCATCTTCCTCCCCGCGATTAGATCGAATCCAGTCCGAGTTCTTTCAACTTTGTTTTCCCCGGCTTGGTGGTTTCAGGATCCCAGCCGCGATCCTTATAATACTGGGTGAGCATGGCGTCGAACTGGTTCCGGTCGAACACCGACCCTTTCTTGGGGCCGACGGTGAAGGCGTCCTCGAAAAAGCGGTCAGGCAGCCGATCGTCTGCACGGCGAAACCCTTCGCGGTAATTGAACATCTTCTCCAGATTGAAAATCCTTTCGCCGGTTTTTTCGAACTCGGCTTTGTCGTATTCATGGCCGGTTATGGCGCTGAGCAGGGAGAGCATGGGTTCCTCCAGCGCCGGTTCAAAGGTGGGGAAAAAGCACATGCCTGTCGAATCAAGGATGGCCCGCCGGTTCTGCATGGCAATGTTATCGCCGCTCATATGGCAGGCTCCCCTGGAGGCAGTTGCGTACGATAGTCCCCTGGGCTGGTTTGCCTGGATGTTGTGCGCCGCCAGCTCAAGCCCCTTCACCTGGATGGCAAATTTTTCACTCCCTTTACCGATGTGCCGGGAAAGTGCCCTCACCCCTTCGGCGGCCAGGGCGCCGACGCCGTCCCGGGCGGCGATCTTCTCGATCATCGCCAGCGTGGCATCGACATTCCCCCATTTGAGATCGATGCCGTCCAGAAATTTCCGATTGATTAGGCCTTTCTCGTAGGCCTCCATGAGAAAGCCAACGACATTGCCGGTAGAGATCTGGTCCAGGCCGAGATCGTCGAGGGTGGCGATCGCCTTGAGTAACCCGGGCATGTCGGAGATCAAAAGGTTCGAACCGAGCATGACACCGGTTTCATATTCGGGGCCGTCATGGACGATCCCCCCGTATTTGCCCCGCGTCATGCCGCTTTTCTTGCAGGCGAGCGGGCAGCAGTAGCAGGCAAAGTCCCGCACCCAGACATCGCGCCTGGCGGCATCGCCGCCTATTTTGTCGGCCTCCGGGAATGTCCCCTCGCGATAATTGCGGACCGCCTCGGTCCCGGCATTGCTGTTGCCGACGATGGCCCTGGCAGTCCCCTGCTCCGCCATCGACTTTGCGAAAGCAGAGTTGCTGAGAGCCAACCTGGCTTTTTCCAGGGCGGCAAGGAACCTCGTATGGTCGGCAACAGTCGGCTGCCCCGAACCCTTTACCGCGATAGCCTTCAGATTCTTGGAACCCATGACGCAGCCCATGCCGCCCCGGCCCGCTGCCCGCCCGGCGGTATGGAGTATGCTGGAATAAGGAACGAGATTTTCCCCGGCCGGCCCGATGTAGACGGTCTTGAATTTCCGGTCTCCAAGCTCGCTCAGGATTGCCTTGTCAAAGGCATCCGTTTGCATCCCCTTGAACTTTTTGGCATCGCGAATCTCCACCTTGCCGTCGTCGATAACGACATAGCAGAGCTCCGCCGCCTTTCCGGTAATCACAATCCCGTCATAGCCCGCAAAGCGGATTTCGGGACCGAAAAACCCCCCCATGTTCGAGTAGGAAACGGTCGAGGCATGGGGGTAATCGGCGTTAAGCGGCGACGTGATGGGAGATTTCGTCACCACACAGGTCCTGGACGATGAGGGAACCGGGAGCCCCGAAAACGGACCGGGCATGAAGATCAGGGGGTTATCGGGAGAAAGCGGGTCGACTCCCGGCTTCTTCAGCCGGTCCCAGAGGATCTTCATACCGAGACCCTGCCCGCCGACGAATTTGTCGAAATCTTCGGTGGAAATGGCCACCTTTTCACTCTTGCCGGTGGCAAGGTCTATGTTCAGAATTACTCCATGGTACCCAGGTTTCCCGCTCATTTCATCCCTCCGAGCTCAGCCGTCCCGTACCAGCCCTTGGCCAGTTCAGCCGCAATTTTTTCCGGTCCGAGGCCGTAAAATTTCCGATCACTCCGAACCTCGACATAGGAGAGCGCCCCGAAAGGGCACCGCTTGACGCATTGCGGGTCACCGCCGCAGAGTGTGCACATCCGCTCAGGTTTGCCCGTTGCGGGGTTTGGGCTAATTACCCCGGTCCTTTGCCCTGCGCAGGCCTTGGCGCAACTCCGGCAGCCGATGCACCTGTTGGGATCGTTGTGGATCGTCTGCGTCGCCTGATCCCGATAGAGAGCGCGCCTGCCGGTCCCGGCGTCCGGCTCAATCGGGCACGTCTTGACGCAGGGTGTATCGCTGCACATGGCGCAGACATTGGGGACATCCACGTCGGGGTTGAAGCCATGCACCCGGATGTTGGCATAGCGGGGATTGCCCAGTCCGGGCAGTTCCCGGCCGGCGATCGACACCGGCCTGTTTCGCGCCGAACAGGCCGTCTCACAGGTTCGGCAGCCGGTGCATTTGGCATAATCCACCAGCACCATTTTAAGTTGCGGATCTCCCGAGAGCGCCCATGCCGCCGCATGGACTCCAAACTGCCCGAGCAGGACTACTGCGCCTCCTCCTATCCCGATCCCCTTTATGAATTCCCGGCGGGTGAGGCTTTTCCGTTCATCGGGCTCGTGAGTTCCCTTTTTTTCATTATCCATATCAGTCTCCGTTATTTTCCGCTTGAAGCTTTTCTGTTTTTCAAAACCTCATCCAAAAGCCTGGCAGCCCTGGACGATGCATCTTTTCCGATCTTGTTGTCGAGCACGGACACGAACTGCCTCATCTGAGCCTCGGTCAGGCCGACGTTCATGCTGACGTTTAGATGTGCCTGCAGTTGGGGATTGACCCCTTCCATGCCGGCCAGAGCCGAAATGGTAGCAATCTCCCTGCTCTGGAAGTCAAGATTGTCGCGACCGAAGATATCGCCGAACAGATGACCTTTTAAAAACTGATCGATGGCGGGAGCGAAGGTATTGATCGCCCCGGTGACCGGCTTCCCCACCAGGCGCGTCTGAATGTCCGTGCCAAGCTCGACACTGCTTTTATTGACAGGCAAAGGGCTTGCCTCCTTGCCAGCCTCGTCCTTGATCCCCTTTTTCTGCCGCTCTTCCATAACTGTCATGAAGGTGCCGAGACCGTTCAGACTTCGCGGAAATCCCGTATAAGCATACAGTTGCACCAGGATTTCCTTGATTTCGTTCACGGTCAGGCCGGCATCCAGACCTTCATTCAGGGAAACTTTCAGTTTTTCCAAATCGCCCTTGGCGGTAAAGGCGGCGATGGGGATAATGCCATGTTGTCTTGAACTCAGCGCCTGATTTTTGTCCATGGGTTGTGCCTCCGCAATGGCTGCAATGATAACCATCATGGCAAGAATGATTGCCAGAAACTCGGTGACCAGTCTATTCATGCTTGCCTCCCGGCTTGCCGTGGTACTGCTCGTCGGTGACCTTTTCAAGCCATTCCACGTTCTTGCCGTTGGCTGTCCCCGTGATGGCAATATGCGTCATTGCCGTAGTTGGTGAGGCTCCGTGCCAATGCTTTACCCCAGGCGGACACCAGATCACATCTCCCGCTTTGATTTCCTCTATCGGGCATCCCCACTTCTGAGTCCTGCCAACACCGGCGGTCACCAGCAGTCGCTGACCCGTCGGGTGAATATGCCAGGCAGATCTGGCCCCTGGCTCGAAGGTGACATACGCACCGGAGAACGGTGCTGAATCATTGGCTGCAAAAAGCGGATCAACACGAACAGTGCCGGTAAAATATTCGGCAGACCCTTTGATGGAAGCCTGAGTTCCGGCCCTGGTTATGATTTGCGATGGTTTGTTTTCTTCAACTGCCAGCGCCTGGCTGGCAGAAGCACCCGCTGAAACGAGCAGAGAGAGCGATACCAGCAATCTTGGGAATTTCATGGGGTTCTCCTTGATTCAGTTCAACCTTTTTTTCTCCGGAAATCTAGACATCTGGTCGGCGATTTCGAGATTGTTCAGATCCGACATGAGAAATGCGTGTTGCCGCGAATTAACGCCCGGTCATTGCCAGTGAACTTTCAGGAAGGCGTGCGCCTTGTAAAGGTATCTTCGATGCAGCTGCATCGATATCCCTGAGGTCATCGGTGGTGAGTTCGACTGCCACTGCACCGAGGTTCTCTTCCAGGCGATGCAACTTCGTAGTACCAGGGATCGGCACGATCCACGGCTTCCGGGCCAGCAACCAGGCGAGCGCAATCTGGGCAGGGGTAGCACCTTTGCGTTCAGCCACATCCTGGATCAGAGCGACCAGAGCCAGGTTCGCCTTCAGTGCTTCGGGAGCGAAGCGGGGGACGCGCGTGCGGAAGTCGGAGCTGTCGAACCGGGTGGTTTCGTCGATCTTGCCGGTCAGAAAGCCTGCGCCCAGGGGACTGAAGGGAACAAAGCCGATGCCGAGTTCTTCGAGCGTTGGCAGGACCTCCGCCTCCGGATCTCGATACCACAGGGAGTATTCGCTCTGAACCGCCGTCACGGGCTGGACGGCGTGCGCGCGGCGTATCGTCTGAACGCCGGGCTCGGAAAGTCCGAAGTGCTTGACTTTGCCTGCAGCAATCAGATCCTTGACCGCTCCCGCCACATCTTCGATCGGCACGTTCGGGTCTACTCGGTGCTGGTAGAACAGGTCGATAGCGTCGACCTTGAGGCGCTTGAGCGAAGCCTCAGCGACAGCCTTGATATGTTCCGGCTGGCTGTTCAGACCCCCACTTCGCTGCGCCGTCTCCGGATCGAGATCGAAGCCGAACTTGGTGGCGATCACCACCTGGCCTCTGAAGGGCGAGAGCGCCTCACCAACCAGCTCCTCGTTGGTGAAGGGGCCGTAGACCTCTGCGGTATCGAAAAACGTCACGCCGCGCTCGACGGCTGCGCGAATAACGGAAATTGCCTCCTGTTTGTCGGCCGCTGGACCGTAATTGGCGCTCATGCCCATGCAGCCTAAGCCGAGGGCCGAAACTTCCAGACCGCTTTCTCCCAAAATACGCTTTAGCATTGTTTTCTCCTTTCAACTGTTAAGGACTACCCTGTTGATGATTTCACCGTACTCCAGAAAGGGCAAAGGGAGGTAGATCGATCCTGTTGAATTATTGCCTGATAGTACGATGGTCTGGATAATCGGTTTGTAACGCGCAGTGGGATTTGTCAGGATATTGGTAAATTAATCGATGGGGAAATAGGCAGTTATGCGGAAGATCGAGGAATAGCAGTATGGAAGTTGCGCTTTAAGTCTTAGGAAAGAAGTATTGCCTGATGGGCCGGAATGAGCGAACAACACGCGAAAGCGCTCCCGGATTTGTCGTTTTTCGACGGTCCGACAATAAAAAGTGGCAGGCTACTTTATCAAAAAGCAGCCTGCCACTTTTTTACCCGTTGCTTATTATATCAAATCAAGCTTTTTCAGCCAGCTTACCAAATCATTGTCTGCCCTGCCAACAGTCCCGCCTTTTATCGCCAAACCAGACAAGACCTTTGCAGTCGGACAAAGCTTTTTGATATCGCGCTCACTGCTGCCCAGCCCACTGCCTTCATGGGTGCAATAGGGGACAATGATCTTTCCCGAGAAATCGTACGGCTCCAGGAAAGTAAATACCGCCATCGGCATGGTTCCCCACCAATTCGGATAGCCGAGGTAAATCACCTCATAAGAATCCATATCAGCTACCGTTTCCGTGAGCTCAGGCCGGGCATTGCCGCTCAGTTCATCCTGCGCCACTCTGGTTGTTGCCGTATAATCTTCCGGATACGGTTTTACGGTCTGGACCTGGAACAGCTCGCTGCCTGTCAGTCCCTGTATTTTCCTTGCGATAACTTCCGTGTTGCCGATGGGCAGATTGACAATACTGCCTCCCACGTAGTTGTTTCCTTTGCGTGAATAATAAACACTCAGGCTTTTTTGATGTGCCATTTTCTATCCCTTTTATTGTTCCTGTCTCGTCTTTTATCCTGGAAAAAGCAATTTCACGCAACGAACGCGACGACGCGACGTAAAATCAGTCAGTCATTAAACAAATTCGATTCATCAAATTGTTTTAGATTCTCACATTTATAAGTATCTGCATTTCGTTGCGTTCGTTGCGTCGTCGCGTGAGTAACTGCTGTTTTTAGGTTCATTTATTCAGATTTGAGCGACGCCATGTCGATGGAAAACCGGTACTTCACATCCGACTTGACCAGTCTTTCGTAGGCTTCGTTGATCTTCTGAATAGGGATCACCTCGACATCGGAAGTGATGTTGTGCGCGGCACAGAAGTCGAGCATCTCCTGGGTCTCGGCGATGCCGCCGATGAGCGAACCGGAGAGACTTTTGCGGCCGAACAATAGCGCAAAAGCAGAGACCTGGAGCGGCGTTTCCGGCGCGCCGACCAGAGTGATGTTGCCGTCACGGCCAAGCATATTGATGTAGGCGTTGATGTCGTGATCGACGGCGATGGTGTCGAGGATGAAGTTGAACGTACCGGCGTGCTGCTGCATCTCTTCGGGAGTGGTGGAGACGATGACCTCATGGGCGCCCAGGCGGAGTGCGTCCTCTTTCTTGCCGGGCGAGGTGGTGAATACTACGACGTGGGCTCCGAATGCTTTGGCAAACTTGACCCCCATGTGCCCCAGACCGCCGAGGCCGGCTACACCGACCTTCTTTCCCTTGAGGTCGCCCCAGCGGCGCATTGGTGAGTAGGTCGTGATCCCGGCACAGAGCAGCGGCGCTACCCCGGCCAAATCAAGATTGGAGGAGACTCGTAACACAAAGTGCTCATCAACGACGATACTTTCCGAGTAGCCGCCATAGGTAACCCCACCCAGGTGCTTGTCCGGAGAATTGTAGGTAAAGGTCGCATTGAGGCAGAACTGCTCCACGTCAGCCTGGCAGTTGGGGCAGGTGTGATCCGAATCGACCAGGCAGCCGACGCCGACAAGATCACCTGTTTTGAACTTCGTGACAGCGGAACCAACCTTGGTTACCCGGCCGACGATCTCATGCCCGGGGACGCAGGGATAGACTGTGGGCATGACACTGCTCCACTCGTTGCGGACCGTATGGAGATCGGAGTGACAGATGCCGCAGAAGAGAATTTCGATCTGCACGTCGCGCTCGGTTGTTTCACGCCGCTGGATGGTGTCTGATACAAACGGTGATGTTGCGCTGGCAACGGAATAGGCTTTTGCTTTGTACATGGATGTATTCTCCTGTTTGGTTTGGTTTTGTTTTCTAGCGCCCGGTCAATTGCTCGAGCTTTTCCGGGTACCGGGCGCCTTGCACCGTGATATGTGCGGCGGCGCTGTCGATCTCAGCCAGATCGTCGGCAGTGAGTTCGACGGCAACGGCGCCGATGTTTTCGTCCAGCCGCTCCAGCTTCGTGGTGCCGGGAATGGGTACAATCCACGGCTTCTGGGCCAGCAGCCAGGCAAGGGCTATCTGGGCAGGTGTCGCGTTCTTCTGTGCTGCGATCTTGCCGAGCAGATCGACCAGGGCCTGATTTGCCTTCAATGCCTCCGGCGTGAAGCGCGGCAGGGAGCTACGGAAGTCGCTGCTGTCAAAGGTGGTAGTTTCAGTCATCTTGCCGGTGAGGAATCCCTTGCCCAGCGGGCTGTAGGGGACCAGTCCGATGCCCAGCTCTTCCAGCGTCTGCAGCAGCCCCTCTTCGGGCCGCCTGAACCAGAGCGAGTACTCGTTCTGGACGGCGGCGACCGGCTGGACGGCGTGGGCGCGACGGATCGTCTGTACCCCGGCCTCGGACAGGCCGAAGTGCCTGACCTTGCCTTCCCGGATCAGCTCCTTCACCGCACCGGCTACGTCTTCGATCGGCACGTCCGGATCGACCCGGTGCTGGTAGAACAGATCGATGACATCAGTCCTGAGGCGCTTGAGCGAGGCCTCGGCCACCTGCTTGATGTGCTCCGGACGGCTGTTCAGGACCGGCCCGCCACCATTCATCGCCCGGGGATCGACAGTGGTATCGAAACCGAACTTGGTGGCAATCACCACCCGGTCGCGCAGCGGAGAAAGCGCCTCGCCGACCAGCTCCTCGTTGGTAAACGGGCCATAGACCTCCGCCGTATCGAAAAAGGTGACGCCCCGTTCCACGGCTGTCCGAAGAAGCGAGATCATCTCCTGTTTGTCCTTGGGCGGGCCATACGAAAAACTCATCCCCATGCAGCCAAGCCCGAGCGCCGAAACCTCCAGACCGCTTTTTCCCAATTTTCGCTTTTGCATTGTTTTCTCCTTTAACTTGTTTGGTTTTTTACGACTTGAGTCTTTACAAATTGTGAGCCTTCTGAAAGACATTACTCACGCGACGACGCAACGGCGCGACGAAAGGCCATTTACAGACATTTTTTTGTTTTACGTTGCGTCGTTGCGTCGTCGCGTGAAACAAGACTTGTTTTGATCCCGACTTGTCCGGCTCAGGACTTCCCTGTTGATGATTATACCGTACTCCTGAAAGAACACTGACCGGTAGACCAATCCTGTCAACTTATTGCCTAATAATCCGGAAGTCCGGATAATGGTTGTAATGCGAAGTGGGGATGAGTAATATTTGAGTAGGAGGAATCGATGATGAAAGAGGAATCTATGCAGGATATAGAGGATAACGGCGTGGAAGTTGCGATTGAAGCACTGGGAAAGAGCATTGCCCGATTGACCGAAAAGGGCGAGCTACATACAACCGCTGTCCCGGGCCTGTCACTGTTTCGGCGGATTGAGTCGACCGAGCCGATCACCGGCATGTATGAACCGAGCGTTTGCCTGGTGGCACAAGGAGCCAAGCGGGTGCGGCTCGGGGAAGATACCTTTGTCTATGACGCCCACCATTACCTGATCACGTCCGTGCATCTACCCACGGTGGTGCAGATTATCGAGGCGAGCCCTGAGAGACCCTACCTGGGGCTAAGGCTGATGCTTGACCTGCGCGAGATTTCACAGTTGATGGTGGACAGCAATCTCCCCCCGCCGCGTGTGCAGCAATCGAGCCGTGGCATGGCGACCGGCGAGGTGACGCTGCCGCTGCTCACCGCCATTCAGCGGTTGATCGACTTGCTTGCCGAACAGCAGGACATTCCGATCCTTGCTCCGATCATCCAGCGCGAGATCATTTACCGT
>DATNCC010000025.1:0-5699 GCA_035571735.1 Dongiaceae bacterium
ACGAACTGCGCACCCCCATGGCCGGCGTGCTCGGCATGCTCGAAGTAGCCCTCGGCGGCCCCCTCGAAGCGGAGCAGCGGGAATTCATTCTAACGGCTCATCATTCGGCCGGTTCCCTTGTCAGGATTCTCAACGACATTCTTACTATGACCAGGATCGAGGCGGGAATGCTCTCAATGGAGGAAAAACAGTTTTCCCTGCACAAGTGCGTGTCCGTTGTGGTGGACATCTTCATTGCCGAGGCGCGGCGCAAGGGACTGGCCCTCGTTCTCTCGGTGGCGGACGATGTGCCGGAAACCGTGGTTGGGGACCAATTGCAGCTCAGGCAGGTCCTTACGAACCTGGTGGGTAACGCCGTCAAATTTACCGAACGGGGTAAGGTGGAGCTGAAGGTAGAGGCATTGAATACCATCCCCTCCGGAAAACGGGAGGTCACCTTCACCGTCACGGACACCGGCATCGGCATCCCCGACGACAAGAAGTCCCTGATTTTCCGTCCCTTCAGCCAGGTGAACGACTCCCACACCCGCAGATACGGCGGCACCGGACTCGGACTCGTGATCAGCAAGGAGATCGTGGAACAGATGGAGGGGACGATAGTCTTCGATTGCGAAGAGGGTATTGGGTGCAGTTTCACAGTTACTATTCCGTTCGGGGAGACGGGGTCCGAGCCAAATTCTGAAGCTGGAGATACCAACCCGAAGGAGTAAATATAATGCGGATTTTGGTCGTTGATGACGACGCTGTGAGTAGGAAGGTATTTTCAGTGATGCTCCGGCGAGCGGGTTTCGAAGTTGACGTCGCCGAGAACGGGCTGATTGGGGTGGAAATGTGGGAAAAAGGGGACTGCGACTTGGTGCTGATGGATGTGCAAATGCCGCGCATGAACGGTTTTGAGGCAACTTGCGCGATCAGGGAGAAGGAGCGGGCGAGCGGTAGACACACCCCCATCGTTGCTATTACAGCCTACGCTCTCGAGAAAGATGAAGCGGAATGCCTTGCCGCAGGTATGGATGCCTATCTTTCCAAACCGATAGACTTCAAGAAATGTATAGAGATGATCCATGCCATCATCGGATAACGGGACTGACCCTGGCCAACAGAAACGCATTGCGGTGCAACTATCAGAGGAGGAAAACAATGAGAATTTTAATTGCTGAAGATGACCATGCTTTTCGCCATCTCCTGCAGGAGATACTGGTCAAGTGGGGATACGACGTGGTCGTAGCGCAGGACGGGAACGAGGCCTGGCAGGCCCTTATGTCCGGGGATGCCCCGCATCTCGCCATCCTTGACTGGCTTATGCCCGGTATCGATGGAGTTGAATTATGCCGGAAAATCAGGAAAGAGCTGAAAGAACCTTACACCTATCTAATCCTTCTGACAGCGCAGCATGAGGACGAAGATCTTGTCACCGGCATGGAAGCAGGAGCTGACGACTACATTAACAAACCGCTCAATATCAATGAGCTGAGGGTTCGCCTCAATGCGGGAAGGCGCATCGTGGAGTTGCAAAACGAACTGGCCGCCCACGCCGCCGAACTGGAAGCGGCCAACAGGGATCTGGAGTCGTTCAGCTTCACCGTCGCCAACGACCTGCTCAAATCCTTGTTGTCAATCGGAAATTATTCGAACGCGATCCGAGACTTTTCCTGCGACAAAAACGACGAGCTCTGCAAAACTAATGCAAAACAGATTTATGACAAGACCAGGCACCTGGCGCAACTCATCGGCACCATGAATGATTTCTTCAGACCGACGCAGAGCGAGCTTCATCGGGAAACAATCAACCTGAGCCAGTTAGCCGAACAGGCGGCTGTGAAACTCCAGATGATGAAACTCGATCGCCATGTCAAGTTCAGGAACGCCGGTGGAATTATGGCCCACGGAGACAGAGAGCTGATGCAGGTGGTTCTGAATAACCTCCTCGACAATGCCTGGAAACATGCCGGCAAGCATGAGGAGGCTTTCGTCGAATTCGGGGTTACAGAAGTTGAAGGAAAGCCGGTCTATTTTGTGCGGGATAACGGGGTAGGGTTCGATATGACGCATGTAGAGAAACTTTTCAAACCATTCCAGCGCTTGCCCGGTACGGAGGAATTTGCAGGCAAAGGCATCGGCCTGGCCACGGTGGAGCGGATAATCCGGCGCCACGGCGGGAGAGTGTGGGCAGAAGGGGAACCGGGCAAAGGAGCGGCGTTTTACTTCACCCTTTCAGAGAGCTGAAACTTACCATTCTCCGTTGCTGTTCATCATACAGGTTCAAGCGGAGCGATTCCAGGCTCGTGCGGATCGTGATCGGCTCGACCTCCCGCAGCTCGGGAATCGCCTCGTAGCACTCCCGCAAACGGTAGTTGGGAATGCCGGGACGCATGTGGTGAACGTGATGAAGACCGATGCTGCAGGTGCTGCGTTCAGCGGAAAGGCATGAGAAAACCTCACGTGGTCGCTTGTTGTATTTATTTTGTCTCCTCACTTGCCCCCCCTCCCTGGAGTGGTACTATATTTCCAGTCAATCCAGCGACAAATAGCTTTCGCCTCCTGACTTTTCCAGGATGATGTCAAGATCCAGCTTCAACAGGATAGATAATGAAAAACAAACCTGTAATATTAGTCGTAGATGACCAGCTCCATAACATTAAACTCCTCGAAGGATTTCTTGTCAGGCTGGAGTATGAAGTTATCCAGGCGGAAAGCGGTGAAGAAGCGCTGGAAAAACTTATCCGTAATCAGGTTGATCTGGTTCTGCTGGACGTAAAGATGCCCGGGATGTCCGGCTTCGAAGTGCTGGCAAAATTACGCGCTGATAAAAAGACACGGCGTATCCCGGTAGTCATGATCACGGCGTATAATGAGAACGAAGCCAGGGCAAAAGCTTTTGAGTCGGGATGCGATGATTTTATCTCCAAGCCTTTTGATCAATATGAGCTTTTAGCCAGGGTAAAGTCGCTTCTCAGAATCAAATTTCTGAATGACGAAATAGATGAAGCCCGCGAATTCGCCGAGAACATTATCAACACGGTACGTGAACCCTTGATTTCTCTGGATCAGGACCTCCGGGTGGTCACAGCCAGCCGTTCCTTCTATGAATTCTTCAAGGTAAAACCTGAAGAGACCGTGGGTCAGCTAATTTATGACCTGGGCAATAAGCAGTGGGATATCCCCAAGCTGCGGGAACTGCTGGAAACCATACTTCCTCAACATACAACCTTTGACAACTATGAGGTTGAACACGATTTTGCCACTATCGGCAGGCGCATAATGCTTTTGAATGCCCGGCAGATTTTCCGGGAAAATATCGGCTCACACATTATCCTCCTGGCCTTGGAAGACATTACCGAACGCAAGCTGGCGGAAGAGGATATCAAGAGCCTGAACGTGAGCCTGGCCGCACGGGCTGCCGATCTGGAAGACGCCAATCTGGAATTGGAGGCTTTCAATTACACTGTTGCCCACGATCTGCGCAATCCATTGAACGTCATCAGCATCTCCTGCCAGGCAGTCAAGCTGCTGTGCAGCGACAAACTCGACGAAGAGTGCAAGAATTATCTCCAGAGTGCCTACGAGGGCACCTTGAGCATGAGCCGGCTCATTGGAGCCCTGCTCAATTTTTCACGCCTGATCCACGTCGAACCGCACCGGGGAAAGGTCGATCTCTGCGCGCTGGCGCACGAGGTGGCCACGATGCTGAAACAGACCGCCCCTGAGCGACAGGTCGATTTTCGGATCGCCGACGGAATTGCGGCCATTGCCGACACGAACCTTGTGCGTGCGGTCCTGGACAACCTCCTCGGCAACGCCTGGAAGTACACCGGCAAGCGGGAGGAGGCGGTCGTCGAGTTCGGCGCGACGGAAATCGACGGGAAACCGGTTTATTTCGTCCGCGACAACGGGGCCGGCTTCGACATGGCGGATGCGGATAAACTCTTCACCCCTTTCCAGCGCCTCCCCGGCGCCGAGGAGTTCAGAGGTTTCGGCATCGGCCTGGCCACGGTGGGTCGGATCATCCGGCGCCACGGGGGAAAAATATGGGCCGAAGGAGAACCGGACAAAGGAGCGACCTTCTACTTCACCCTTTCAACGGATGGAGTTTCAACATAAATCATCGGAGGAAGACGCCATGAAGATCCTGATTGCGGAAGATGGTGAAAAGCGTCCCATTGCCTTTGATTTTTTCTGTTTTTTCAGGATTGTCCGGTTCAGGTTGTTCACAGTATCCGCTTGCCGAACAGCGAGGCGGCCAGTTCGACCGCCAGCCGGGCGGTCTGGTTGTGCCGGTCGAGGATCGGGTTGATCTCGACGATGTCGAGCGCACAGCAGCGTCCGGAATCGGCGATGATCTCCATCAGCAGCTCCGCCTCGCGGCGGGTCAGGCCGCCGGGAGAGATGGTGCCGACCCCCGGTCCGACCTGCGGGTCAAGGGCGTCCATATCCAGGCTGACATGCAGCCGCTCGCAGTGTTCCAGCCGGGCCAAGGCTTCGCGGGTAACCGCCCCCATACCCCGTTCGTCGATGTCGCGCATGGTATACACCGTGATGCCACTCTCCCGCAGACGGTTCCGCTCTTCCGGGTCCAGGTCGCGGATGCCGATCATCACCACGTCTTCGGGCTGAAGCGTGGGACCGGGCCGGCCGACATCGACCAGTTCCGGATAACCGTCACCCAGCAGCAGCGCCAGCGTCATGCCGTGGATATTGCCGGTGAGGGTCGTCCGGGGAGTGTTGAAGTCGCCGTGGGCGTCGATCCAGATCAGGCCGGCCGGAGTCGCGTGGGTACTGCCGCCGATGCTGCCGATCGCAAGCGTATGATCCCCCCCCAGGAGCAGCGGTATATGCCCCCGTTCCACGGCCATCCGTACGGTCTCATAGACGGTCTGGCAGGTTCTGCGGATGGAGGGAAGGTAATGCAGCGATTGTTCCTCTCCAAGGGTTTCGCGGATCGGCACCTCGATATTGCCGCTGTCGCAAATCCGATACCCGAGTGCTGCCAGTCCGGCAGCCAGACCGGCATAGCGCATCGCCGCCGGCCCCATATCGACCCCTCGCTGGGTCTGACCCAGGTCGATCGGGACACCGATGATCTGAATGGTCTTCTCCATACCTCTCCCAAATTTAGTTCAGTACGTATGATGTATCTCTTTTTTCAAGTAAACCGCCTTAAGAGGGGGTTGTCAAGGAGCTACCTCTTGAACATTGACAAACCACCCGGCTTTACGCGATAAATCAGCTCCGTCGAATCAGGAAAATAGAATTGCCTCATGATTACCTCACGATTCCCGGGATTCTGAATCTAAAATCTTGAGTAATCATGAAGTAATCTTGAGGCTTAAATAGTTTTTTGAAACAGACAGCACTTTCAGCAATAGGAGATAAAGTGAACATCGACAACCTCACCTGCATCGACCTGGATCAACCGTCCCTGGAGGGATTTCGCAACTTCATCAGCTCCTGGCTTTACCGGGGAGAAGGCTTCAACCTTCTGGTCGATCCCGGCCCACTCTCCACCATTCCCCGGCTTATCGCGACGCTCCGCAGTCATGGGGTGGAACGCCTCGATTACGTGCTGCTGACCCATATCCACATCGACCATGCCGGCGGAGCCGGGGCGCTGTTAAAGGAGTTCCCCGAGGCGCATGTCATATGCCATCCTGACGGAATACGTCATATTACCGCGCCGGAGAAACTCTGGGAGGGTTCCC
>DATNCC010000026.1:0-2935 GCA_035571735.1 Dongiaceae bacterium
CTGCTGGCGGATCGTCAGGTTGCCCGCTGCAGTGTTGTGGCAGTCGGCGCAGGTGGCCTTGGAGGTGATGTAGGCCGCCGAGTAGTTGCCGGTGATAACGTTGTTCTTGTGCGGCTCGGTGAGCAGGAACGCCTGCTTGTCGACCGTGCCGTTCAGGTGGGTGGCACCATTTTCGTCGGTGAAGACGTGGCAGGTGGCGCAGGTATTGACGGTGCTGCCAAAGGCCGTGGCTGCATGCGGCTGATAGGGGGAGGTCTCAACCGAGCCGGCGGATGACGGCGGGTTGCCATGGCAGGTTCCGCAAGCCCCGGTCGCCAGATCACCCCAGTTCGGAGTTGCATAGTTTCCCATACCGTTGCTGTGGCAGGATACATTGCTGCAAGTGCCGGTTACGCGGCCGGCCAGCTGAGAAGGGAGATAACTCGTCGGCGTGGTGGTGTTGTACTGGCCGGTCGGAAGCTGCACTTTGATGGCGCGGCCAACTTCCTTGGCATGTGAAGCATCGGTGTAGTTGGTGGTGTGACATGTGTCGCAGGTATACGATGCGCTGACCGCATTCTTGGCGGCCAGGTATGCAATATGCTTGGAGTGGGCATTCGTCGAAGGCGCGGCGTCGTGGCAGGTAGAACATACGACATCGGAACGGACGCCGAAAGCCGGTGAACCCCACTGGGGCGTATCGGTTTCGAAATGGCAATTGACATTCGAGCAGGAACCAGGGGTGGGGAGGGAGGTCTGGTTCTTGCTGCTGACAGCCGTCCCGCCTACCTTGTATTGAGCCGTGGCAGGCGAATTGTTCAGGTTTGACTGAAAGCCGATCAGGCCATCACGGTGGCTGCTTGTGAACCCTGTGGTCACGTGACAGGTGGCGCAGTCGGAAGCCGTAGCATTGCCGGGTTGGTGGGTCTGGTGATTGCCTGAGAAGGCGCCGGTAGAAGGGCTACGTACGGGGCTGTCCAGCGGGGGCATCCCGTGGCAGGAATTACAACTGAGTGCCGCGTGGGCCGTCCCGGATCCCACTGCAAGCGCCACCAGACACACAAGACAGCAGCTTAGCAGCATCATCATTCTTTGTCGGCAAGACTTTGCCATGTTTAATCCCCCTCTATACTTTTTTGATTTAGATGTTTGTGAATCCGTATGTTTTCGCAAAAGTGACTTCTTTCTTTGTCAATTTATTGTTAAAGATTAATCAGTTTGACTATTAAGTATCTATCTTTTCATACATATATTGGCAACAGCCATGCCCGATTGAGCCATCAAATGCCAAGACGACTTCTCACATGCGGATACCTGTTGGAATGATTTGTGTTTTTCTGAAATAAAAAAGGTCCGGGATCCTGAACCTCTTGGCATAGGGAAAAGAGGGGCTGGTTTTTTTACGGGATAAAACAGGGTGACAGAGAAAAGTGCGGAAAGTGCCGCACGGCAAGATTACGGCAAGATTACGATTTTGTCATTTTACAAAATGAATCACGCTGTGCGTGGGGAGGGGAACCTGAGAGTAAAGACTGTACCCCGGTCCAGTTCGCTGTCGACGGTGATCGTGCCGCCATGGAGTTCCATGATCGCCTTGACGATGGGAAGCACCAGCCCCGGCCACATGGGCGACAGTTGCTTGGACCGGCCGGTCCTGTAGAGACGGTCGAATATCCGAGGGAGTCTCTCCGGGGATATGCCGCAACCGGTGTCGCCTATACTGATTTCGGCGGAACGGTCTTCCAGCTGGGACATCGCGACCGTCACCCTTCCCCCCTTCTTGTTATATACGATGGCATTATGGAGGAGATCGCCGAGAGCCCGACGAATCAGTTCACGGTCTCCCGTCAGAACTGCACACCCCGTACAATCCAACGCGATGCCATGCTCTTCGACAAGCGGGCCATAATATTCCCATACGCCCTCAACGAGTTCACAGACACTCACTTCTTCCGGCTTCAGATTGATCTCGTTTCTGTCACACCGGGCAAGGAACAGGAGGCTTTCGATCAGTCGCGTGAGGTGCCGGCATTCCTCCAGTTCCGACTCAATAACTTGCCGGTACTCCTCGGCGCTCCTCTGCCTGGACAATGCCACCTCCGCTTCCCCCATGAGGATGCTGATGGGCGTCCGCAGTTCGTGGGCGAGGTTGGCACTGTAATTTGAGAGGCTCTCGAATGAATTCTTGAGGCGATCGAGCATACCGTCTAAAGCCGCTGCCAGGCCCTGAAGCTCCTCGGGAAGGGATCCGTGGCAGATACGGTCGTCCAGATTGGATACGGTTATGCGTCGGGCGGTTTCCGTGATTTCCCGAAGTGGCCGCAAGTCCCGGCGTGCGATAAAGGTGCCTGCTCCAGCACAGAAGAGGATCCCTGCAATAAGCACCGTCAGGAGTTGGTCCCGGTAATCTGCCCGGATTTTTTCCACCTGGGAGATTTCCAGCGCCACCTGGACAAGCCGATTCTCTCCCCCGGCCATAGGGAACCATGCCGATTTCAGTACGTACAGGTTGCCGTCGGCAAACCGCTGCGCCTTCATGTTACCCTTCAAAGTCGCCGTTGCAAAAAGTTCCGGCGGCACCAGTTTCCTCATCGCCGGGGTTTCAAGCAGGACACGTCCGCTCTCGTCCAGAACCCTCTCATAATGACGGATATATTCAACAGATGAATGTTCGTACAGCACTTCTCTTTTTAAGGCGTCTTGATCACCCTTTTGCAGCATTTCTCCAACAAGTTGGACCTGGGAATCAAGATAGCTGCTATTGCGCCTTTCGAAAGAGCTGACCAGTCCCCAGTACATCAGGACACTGGAGATCAGTAGGATCAGAAACGTGAACAGGGTGTAATGGACCGTCAGCTTGCCGACGAGGGATAAGGTACGGGGAAAGATCGCTTTTTCTTTCATGGCTCGCGTTCTTCCAGGACATAACCGACCCCACGAACCGTATGGATCAGCT
>DATNCC010000027.1:0-6700 GCA_035571735.1 Dongiaceae bacterium
GACAGCGGCCCCTCGGCGTCGATCCCCTCCTGCCGGGCGGCCTGTATCGCCGGCGCGATGACATCCGTCTCCTCGCTGCCGAACTTCCCCCCTTCGCCGCAGTGCGGATTGAGCGCCAGCACCGCCAGCTTCGGCGATCCCTTCCCGGTCAGGCGGGCGACCCCTTCCGCCGTGATCCGGATCGTTTTCAGCACCTGTTCGAACGTCACCAGGCGCGGGACATCGGCCAGCGCCTCGTGGATCGTCACCAGGCTGACCCGCAGGATATCCCCGGCCAGCATCATGACGAAGTTGTCGGTCCCGCACAGTTCGGCCAGCAGCTCGGTATGGCCGGGGTAGTCGTGGCCGGCCCGGTGCATCGCCTCCTTGCTGATCGGGGCGGTCGCCATGGCCGCGACCCGTCCGCTGAGGCAGAGCTCCGCCGCCCGGCAGATGTAGCGGTAGACCGCATCCCCGGCCGCAACCGACGGGGCGCCGTACGCCATGTCCGCCTCGGACAACTGCGAAAGCGCCAGCAGGGCGATGCTGCCTTCCGGAACGGTTCGCGCATCTTCGGGGGCGGCTATTTCATGAAACTTCAGGGTGGAGCTGCAGACGCCGATGGCCCGCTCCAGCGCCAACCGGTCGCCGATCACCAGCGGAACGCAGATCCGCGTGACGCCCTGAGACTGCAGCGCCTTTACGATAATTTCCGGGCCGATGCCGGAGGGGTCTCCCATGGTGATAGCGATGATAGGTCGATTTTGCATGTCTAAGTTACTCCAAATAGTATTGAACAAAAGCCGAGCAAGACATTAATCACGCAACGACGCTACGACGCAACGCTTTAAAACCATGAATAGATCTTTGTTTAAAGCCTTTCGTTGCGTCGTCGCGTGAAATAAATCTTTTGGTTCCAGCTTGTCCGGTTCAGGATTGTTTTTCCTTCAACTCCGCTACCGCCAGCGTGACGTTCGCGGATTTAACCTTCTTCAGCAGCAGCCGCCCTCCGCCGGAGGCCAGGATCGAGGCAGGCTCCGCGACTCCGGCGGCGCCGACCGCTGCCAGGGCGTGTTCAGAGGGGGGGGAGGGGAAGGCGATCCGGTTCAGCTCGTCGCTCTCAAAGCAGCGGAGCGGGACGCCGAGCCGCTCGGCATATTCCATCAGACCGGCTTCATCCCGCTTGGCCGCGACCGAGGCGATACAGCAGACGCTTTTGGTGGAGAGGAACAGCCGCTTGAGATGGGGGGCGACGAAGGCATCGATTTCATCGGCCGGGGTGCCGCGATTGCAGCCGATGCCGAGTACGATATTGCGGGGGCGCAGGATCAGGAGCTGCTCCGGGGTAGTCTGCGGCGGCAGGGTGCGATTGGTGACGAACAGAAAGCCGCGGGCGGCGCTGCGAGCGGCTTCGGCGAACGTCTCGTAAAAGGTGATCCTCCCCCGGCCATGGAGCCAGATGCGCGCCTGACCGGTCTGGTCTACGACGGCGATCTCCTCGTCATCGAGCAGCATGGTGTTGAGACTCTTGACCCTGCTGATATCATCGATGACCCACCCCTGCTCCTTGGCCAGCATGTCGAAGGAGGGGAGATCGTTGGCATCTGTGGCGGTGGTGATGACCGGACGGGCTCCGGAGGCGAAGGCGCAGCGCTCGGCCAGTTCGTTGGCCCCCCCCAGATGTCCGGAAAGGAGCGCAATGGCAAATCTGCCGGCATCATCCATCACGACGACCGCCGGATCGGTCTCCTTCGACTCCAGCAGAGGAGCGACCAGGCGCACCACGATGCCGGTTGCCATGATCAGCACGAACCCGTCGTACCTCTTCCAGATCCCGGCGATCAGATCCTTCAATTCCGCCGGTTCGAACCTGTGCCAGGAGCTTCCGGCCTGTCCTGCGTAGCGGCTGGATACGTACAATTCGAGGCCCGCCAGGGATTTCCCGAGTTTCCTGCCCAGCCGGGCTCCCCCGCCGGTTATGGCAACGGCCGCGATGTTCATATCGTTATTCGTCTCAGGCGACGTGTCCTTCCCTGAAGCCGTGGGTAAATCCGCCGTCGTACAGCAGCGATTTCGCCTTGAGCCCCTCGCGGCGGGCGGCCAGTACATCGCCGACGATGATCAGCGCCTGGCGGTCGATGCCGGCCTCGTGCACCCTTTCGGCCAAGTCCGCCAGCGTACACCGGATGATCTGCTCGTCTTCCCATGAGGCGCGGCAGACGACCGCCGCGGGGGTTGCGTCCGTATAGGCGCCCTGCAGCAGCTGTTCAACGACCTTCTCGACCATGCCGACCGAAAGGTAGATCACCATCGTGGCGCCGAGGCGGGCGATGGCGCTCAACTGCTCACGCTCCGGCACCGGGGTGCGCCCCTCGATGCGGGTGATTATGACCGTCTGGGATAGTTCCGGCAGGGTCAGCTCCTGCTTGAGCGCGGCCGCCGCGGCAAAGGCGCTGGTTACGCCCGGCACGACCTGGTAATCGATCTTCAGGCGGTCGAGCGCCTCCATCTGCTCCTGGATGGCCCCATATATCGACGGGTCGCCGGTATGCAGCCGGACGACGCTCCGGCCGGATTCAAATGCGTCCATCATGACGGTAATGACCTCGGAAAGCGTCATGCCGGCGGAGTCGTAAACATCGGCTTTTGTTGCATAGAGTTGTACCAGTTTCCGGTCCACCAGGCTGCCGGCAAATATGACGACATCGGCGTGCCTGAGGAGACGTGCGCCGCGGATGGTGATCAGGTCGGCCGCCCCCGGACCGGCTCCCACGAATGATATTCTTGTTGCCATCAGTTCTCCACCGTATCAAACCCTTATCTGTAATATGCCGTTTCTTGTAGTCTTAAAGCACCGCCATGTCAAGCTGGAGCAGGTTCTGGATCGGTCACAAATTCAGGAAAGTATATATTCAGCAGTACCAAAATCCGAATTATATGATATAAACCCAGTTGTGTATAAAATCATCACGTATGCTCCGCGGGAGGTTGGATCATGATAAAACGTTTTCTTGTTTTTGTTGTTGGTGGCTTGTTTCTTCTGTCTGTCGGCGGCTGTGTTTCCAGCGGTACCTACCAGAAAAAAGTCGGGGAAGCCGAAGGGTTGTCCAAAGAGCTGGCAGAACTGCAACAGACGCACAAAAAGCTTGTCCTGGAAAATACCGCGCTGAAAACCAAATTTAAGCAGCTTACCGAGGATTGCAATGTCCTTGCCGCGGACAAGAAACAGCTTGAGGGAATTCTTAAAGGGAAATCGGATACGTTGACAGCAAACATCAATGGGTTACGTCAACAGGTGGCGGAGCTGAAAGTTGAAAACGGTAAATTGAACGATCAAATTTCGGAGCTCCAGAAAGCAAAAGAGGAAAAGGTTAAAGAGGTCAGCGGTACGTACGAGCAGCTTCTTGCCAACATGAAGAACGAAATTGCCAAGGGGCAGGTAACCATATCAGAGTTGAAGGGAAAGCTGACGGTCAACATGGAGGCTGCAATCCTGTTTGATTCCGGCAAGGCAGATGTAATGCCGGAGGGGCTCGAAATCCTGGGCAAGATGGTTGAGACTCTGAAAAATGTCAAAGACAAGGCGATCAGGATCGAGGGGCACACCGATAATGTTCAAATTACCGGTGGGCTGACCCGCATCTTCCCTACCAACTGGGAGCTGTCGGCTGCCCGCGCCATCAATGTCACCAAATATCTCCAGCAGCAGGGGATTGATCCTGTCAATCTGTCGGCTGCGGCCTTTGCCGAATATAAGCCGGTAGCCGACAACAGCACCAAAGAGGGACGGGCCAAGAATCGCAGAATCGAAATAACGCTGGTGGCAAAGGACTAACCCGATGGCAAAGAAAAATCATCGGCATCAAAATCCGCCCAAACCGAAGGAGTTTCATGCCGCTCCGTTCGGAGCCCTGAAAGGGGTGGCAGTTTCGGAAACGGAACCGGTAAAGCCGCCGAAGCTTACCCCCCAAAAAACGCCGGAATCGGCTGATGACGGTCTGGATCTGTTCCTTCATGCGGTGGCGGATGTTCGGCCGTTTCTGTCTTCAGGCAAAAAGCCGGTTCAGGCAGGCTCGCATCCTCTGCAGAAAACGGCACAAAAAGAGAGGGAAGAGCTTGTCGTTGTCGAGGAGGGTGCCTTTCTCGAGGAGATCGGAAGACTGAAGCTGGATACGAAATTCAAGGATTCCGTGCCCGATGAAGGCGAGTTGCAGCCGTTGACCGGCAACCGGCTCCGGCAGGTGAAGCGGGGCATCGTTTCAATCGATTATCAGCTTGATCTGCATGGCTTGACGCGTGAGGAGGCGCTTGAAGCGCTGCCCCGCTTTTTGCACGCCGCTCAAAAGAAGGGTCAAAAAGCGGTCCTGGTGATCACCGGTAAAGGAAATAATTCTCCCGAAGAGCCTGTACTTAACCAGGCTGTTGCTTCCTGGCTGCGCAACGCAGGGCGGGCGATGGTTCTGGAGTTTGCTCCCGCTCCCCGAGAAATGGGGGGGAGTGGAGCGTATGTGGTTTTTCTGCGGCAACTCCCGCCACCTGCTTGATCGGTTGTGTATCGGTGGCAGTCCCCTTCTATCGGACCTGTTGTTTTTCCACTCTTCAAGAATCGCCATATATCATGGCCCCCTCCCGTTTCCTGTCCCGGTCTCCCCGTTATCCAGATGCCCGGTAAGGCGTCTGGTGCCCGTGCAGCAGGCGGATTGCCGGTACCAGCTTGCAGCATTGACAGCTTCATGTCGGCGATGTATACCAGATGTCCCGAATTCAAACTTTTCTGCCATGAAAGGAACAGATCCATGATTACCCACATAGTTTTATTCAAACTGGCGGAGCCCTCCGCCGAAAATATTGCGGCTACCCGGAACAAGCTGCTCAGTATGGACGGCAAGATCGACCTGCTGCGTCACCTCGAGGTCGGCGTAGATGTGATCAGATCGGAGCGTTCATATGACATCGCGCTTACGACCCGTTTTGATTCGCTTGTAGATCTGCAGGCATATCAGATTCATCCGTATCACGCCGGAGAGGTCATTCCCCATATGAAGGCGGTCTGCTCGTCTGTTGTGGCCGTAGATTACGAAAACTGAGGGAGAATACTGTATACATTTTTAGCTTGACGAAGCATGACGGTATGCGTAAAATCCGGTTCTACTTCGGCGCTAGAGAGTAAAAACATCTGTAACGTGCCGGAATAAAAGTAGTTATTATTGAAGCATGCCCCTTTCGGAAGCTTTTCAAATGCAGGTTGTCAGCCTGTAACATCAATAATCAAACTGGAGGTAGGAGATGTCAGATTACGGTACACTGCAAGACCGAGTTCGCCACAAGTCATTATTGAGCAAGGTCATGACGGCCGAAGAGACGGTTCAATTCTTCAAGCCGGGCATGAATCTGGGCTGGTCAGGTTTTACTCCTGCCGGTTACCCGAAAGTTGTTCCGATTGCCGTAGCTGAACATGTCGAAAAAAATAACCTTCAGGGCAAGTGGAAGTTCAATCTGTTCATCGGGGCCTCAGTCGGCGCCGAAACCGAAAACCGTTGGGCCGAAAATGACATGATCGACCGCCGCTGGCCGTACCAGACCGGCAAGAATATCGCAGCCGGCATCAACGAAGGGCGCATCCGCATGGGCGACAAACACCTCTCCCTGTTCGCCCAGGATCTGGGCTACGGTTTCTACACCAAGGACACCGAGAGCGGCAAGCTCGACCTGGCCATCATCGAAGTATCCGCCATCACCGAAGACGGCAGTCTCGTGCCGACCTCTTCCTGCGGCGTAATTCCCGAGATTCTCATGATCTGCGACCGGATCATCATCGAGGTCAACACCGGACAGCCCTCCTTCGAAGGGATCCATGACCTGATAGTCCCCGGCACCCCGCCCAACCGTCAGGTGTTCAACATCACCAAGGCTGATTCACGCATCGGCTCCACCTCGATCCCCTGCGACCCGAAGAAGATCGTGGCCGTGGTCGAGTCCAAGCTGCGTGACCAGGGTCGCGCCTTTGCCGAGCAGGACGACACCTCCGAAGCGATCGCCAGCCACATCATCGACTTCTTCACCCACGAAGTAAAGGCTGGCCGCCTGCCGGACAACCTGCTGCCGATCCAGTCGGGCGTCGGCTCCATCGCCAACGCCGTCATCGGCGGCCTGGCCAAGGGCCCCTTCTACAACCTGTCCGTCTACACCGAGGTTCTGCAGGACACCATGCTCGATCTGTTCGACTCGGGCAAACTGGACCACGCCTCTTCCTGTTCGCTGTCGCTCTCGGCCACACCGGGTTTCCCGAAATTCTTCGAGAACATGGACAAGTATTTCGACAAGATCACCCTGCGTCCGCTCTCCATCTCCAACGCACCCGAGCCGATCCGCCGCCTGGGATGTATCGCCATGAACACACCGGTCGAGATCGACATGTACGCCCATGCCAACTCGACCCTGGTCGGCGGAACCCGCATGATCAACGGCCTGGGCGGTTCTGGTGACTTCCTGCGCAACGGCTTCCTCAAGATGATGCATACCCCGTCCTCGCGGCCCTCCAAGACCGATCCGACCGGCATCTCCTGCGTTGTGCCGCACTGCTCCCACATCGACCACACCGAGCATGACCTGGACTGCGTGGTCACCGAGCAGGGTCTGGCCGACTGCCGTGGCATGGCGCCGAAGGATCGCGCCAAACTAATCATCGAGAAGTGCGCCCATCCGGAGTACAAACCGATCC
>DATNCC010000028.1:0-4740 GCA_035571735.1 Dongiaceae bacterium
TCAAGTAAAAAAACGAGTCAAAATCGTCCGGGCATTATTTTGCCTATTGACGGACGGGGGCCTTATAAGTGTTGTGCCGGTCTTTTCCACCAAGGTGCCCGTGACGCACCCTGGCCCTGGCAACCGTATCGCAGATGGCCACGGCGAATACGGGTGCTACGGACGATGACAAGTTCGAGGCGCTCATTTCCGGCATGACCGGAGAGGTCGCACACGCCGAGACCACCGGCAGCATGAGTACGAGTGCATCCGACAATTTCTCCTCTGCCCTGGGAAACGTATCTCTGGGCGATGACTTCCCTTCGGAAAGGGATCATCTCTCCACCGTGGGGAGGAAGTCTCAGACGATAACCCTGTCCACCAGCGGCGCGCTCCCCGCGGGGACGAAGATCTTCGCCATCCAGGGGACAATCGCGCTCCCGGCCGATGCGGCCACCAACAAGCTCAAGGTGTCGCTCCGTGCCGACAGCGACGGTCAGGTGCTTTCGGGTCTGTTTGCACTTGCCGGGAGTGCCAAAGGAATTCCGGGTGTGGGGGGCTTTGCCAACTATCAGGCTGCTCAGCAGCAGATAGTTTTCAGCGTGCTCCTGGATGGGGGGGGAGCAGGAATGGGGATTGGAGATTTCGCCACCCTTTCCTATGAAGCGAGGACCGGTTTTACCGTATCTGCGGCTGACTTTTCGCTTGTGGACGGCAGTGTTGCAGTCAAGGATGCAGACGGAAAAGATATCCCCGGAGTGACGCTGACCATAAAATAACCGGCCCGGCACCCCTGGATATTCCGAACAACCTGCTTCCTTGTCTGGAAAGGATTCACCAGTATAAATTTACTTTAACAATTTGTTGAAAAAATAAATTAGCTGACACTCTAGATTTACAAAAACAATTTGATACATTTTTTAATATCCGCATTCAGGGGCCGATCCGGGTACTAAGCTGACAACGCAAAATCCAGGCGCTGAGGAGATACGATTCATGAATTTCTCAGGTATCAGGATATTAATGATCTTCTTGATCGTTTCTGTCGCATTGGTCTGCGCAGCGCCAGCGGCGCAGGCGGAGAGCAGGCCGTACCAACGTTCGATCGAAAGATATGCCGTTCCGGATGTAACCCTGATCGACCAGAACGGCAAGAAGGTACGTTTCAACAAAGTTCTGGAGTCGGACCGGCCTGTAGTCGTCGACTTTATTTTCGGGACCTGTACGACTATCTGTCCTGTTCTTTCAGCCGGTTACGCGAACATTCAGCAGAAGATCGGTCCCGATACCCGGAAGATAAAACTTGTTTCAATATCCATCGATCCGGAAAACGACTCACCGAAAGTAATGCTGGAATATCTGAAGCGGTACCGGGCAAAGCCCGGCTGGGATTTTTTCACCGGCTCGCGGGCGGATATCGATAAGTGTGACCTACCCGTTCTCGTTTGCCCAGAAAATGACGCAGTCGTCGATGGGAGCCGTTTCTGTCGAAGACGAATCAAAATGGAGCATCAACCTTGCTGATCTCCCGGTTCGGGAACGCACGGAAAGCGCTTCCAGCCTGTCCAATTCGATTACCAGATTGCTGACGATGGATATGAGGGGGAATTACTACAGTGACAACCTTTTTGACGTCATCAGCATGGCGCCGGATCAGCCGTCCGGGACATACGGACGTCTCAGCTTCGGGCCCGGACAGCGCTATGCATCAAAGGGGTGCTACATCGTACAGTTGACTGGAGGGCAAACTCCTGAACTGGTCAGAAAAAGTGATTGGGTGATCCATTGAAGTTTTCTTGAGCCTGTAAAAATTGAGAGTACCGAAAAATGAAAGCTGATTATCTGTGGATAATGTTTCTCGTCATAACTTCGGCGCCTGGTTTTGCGTACGCCAAAGACGATTGCCGGCTGGTTGAATATCCCGACCATTACGAGGCGGTATGCGAGGGGGACGCCAAATATGTTCCTCCACAGCAAAAAGAAGATGCAAAACAAGATATAAAACCTGTCACCGCAGTTGTAGTAAACGGGGAACGTCGGCCGCCGCGAGCCGCAATGGAGAACGCGGCAGCAGCTCGCAGAAAACTGATTCGTGAGCTGCGCCAGACGGATCTGGAAACGAACGCACCATCTACAGGAACGTCTCAATAACAATTTCAGGAACTAAGCGGGCGAACAAAAATACGACAAGAGAGGTTTACCATGGACAGACAGAATTTCCGGAAGCTGATGCAGATGCTGGTGGTAATGGCAACGGTTCTTGCGGGTTTCAATCTGGCCCAGGCCGGACCGGGCGGCGGCACGTATTACGCAAACAGCCCCGCCGGCGGCCTTTCCGGCACGGCCCTCAGGAAGTTCGTCGACTCGTTGCCCGGGGTGGGGGCGGCGAATGCGAACAATCTGGGCCAGTACATCCCCCTGGCTGTCCCGGACAAGACTACATTTCCGGGGTCCGACTATTACGTGATCGGACTTAAGGACTATACCAAGAAGATGCATTCTGATCTGCCCAAGGCCACCAAACTGAGGGGATACTATCAGATCAACGGCACGGACCACACCAATCAGTATCTGGGGCCTCTGATTCTCGCCACCGAGGGGAGACCGGTTCGAGTCAAGTTCGAAAACCATCTCGGCGTCGGCGCGGCCGGCAATCTCTTCATACCGGTGGATACCACCGCCATGGGGGCCGGTATGGCGCCTTACCAAAATAATGGCACATCATGCGACCCGTCACTGCCCGGGGCAAATTGCGCCAAGTACACACAGAACCGCGCCACCCTGCACCTGCACGGTGGTAATACCCCCTGGATCAGCGACGGGACGCCGCATCAGTGGACAACCCCTGTGGGGGAGAACACCGTGCCTGTCGTGATGCGCAAGGGTGTCAGCTCGCATGATGTCCCGGACATGCCTGCCAGCGGCGATGGAGCCATGACGTTTTACTGGACCAACCAGCAGAGCAACCGGCTGATGTTCTATCACGACCATGCCTACGGTATGACCCGACTCAATGTTTATGCCGGTGAGGCTGCCGGCTACCTGCTGACCGATGCGACCGAGGAAGGGTTGATCAATTCCGGTGTCCTGCCCAATCTGGGTGGCGTGTACCGTTACGGAGTACCGCTGGTCATTCAGGACAAGACCTTTGTTCCACAGAACGTGGCAGTTCAGGATGCCAAATGGAATACGAATACCTGGGGACAGCCGGGCGATCTCTGGTTTCCTCACGTCTATGAACCGAATCAGGACCCCAACAGTCCTGCCGGCGCGAACCCTTTCGGAAGATGGGACTATGGTCCCTGGTTCTGGCCTCCGGTGCCGGTAGCCACCGACAAAGCGACTCTGCCCGATCCCTCCCTTGTGCCGGAAGGTTTCATGGACACCCCCATCGTCAACGGCACCGCCTACCCATACCTGACGGTACAGCCCAGAGCGTACCGCTTCCGTATCCTGAACGCCTGCAACGACAGGACGCTCAACCTGCAGCTGTATTATGCCGATCCGAACGATCCTACCGGGAAAGACGTCAAGATGGTTCCTGCCGGGCCTAATCCTGACTTTCCGCCTACCTGGCCGACTGATGGCCGGGACGGAGGGGTTCCCGACCCGGCTCTGGCCGGCCCGAAGATGATCCAGATCGGCACCGAGGGAGGGTTCCTCCCGGCTCCGGTGGTGCTTGATAACACGCCGATCGGCTATGATTACAATCGCAGAAACATCGTAGTCCTGAATATCCTGAACAAAACCCTTCTGCTGGGGGCGGCGGAACGGGCGGATGTCATAATAGACTTCTCCTCCGTGCCTCCCGGCTCCAATATCATTCTCTACAACGACGCACCTGCGCCTACCCCGGCGTTTGACCCGCGTTACGATTACTATACCGGTAATCCGGATCAGACCCCGAGCGGCGGCGCACCGTCGACCATGCGGGGGTACGGTCCCAATACCCGCACCATCATGCAATTCCGGGTTGCCGGAACTCCGTCGGCACAGTTCAATCTGCCTGCGCTGCAAACTGCACTGCCGGTCGCCTTCAAGGCGTCCCAACCCCCTCCGATCGTTCCGCAATCGACGTATCCGCCCGCATCCGGCGGGAGCGCCGCAACTGATCTGTATTCCAGGATCCAGGACACAGCCTTTACTTACAAGCCGGTCGGCTCCAACATACCGACCACCATCCAGTTCAAGTCTAAGGCTATTCAGGAGCTGTGGGACTCCTACGGACGCATGAACGCCACGCTGGGGGTCGAAATGCCGTTTACCAACAACACCCTCCAGACTACGGTTCCGATGGGGTATGCGGAGCCGGCCACTGAGTTCATCACCGACGGTCAGCCCCAGATATGGAAGATTACCCATAACGGCGTTGACACTCATCCGGTGCACTTCCACCTTTTCAACGTCCAGGTGATCAACCGGGTCGGTTGGGACGGCGCCATCAGGCCGCCCGACGACAACGAGATCGGCTGGAAGGAAACCGTCAGGATGAACCCGCTGGAAGATGCCATCGTTGCTTTCAAGCCGGTTACCCAGACACTCCCCTTTGCGCTTCCCACCAGTTCGCGACTTCTTGATCCGACACTGCCACCGGGCTCGCCGATTACAACCACGGATGTCTCGGTAACACCTCCGGTACTGACTACCATGCCCAACGCCGTGCTTAATTATGGTTTCGAATACGTCTGGCACTGCCACATCCTGGGGCATGAAGAAAACGACTTTATGCGGCCGATTATATTCGATGTTCCGACTACTCGG
>DATNCC010000029.1:0-5573 GCA_035571735.1 Dongiaceae bacterium
ATGGAATTGCGCCCCACATTCCGGGAGGAATAACCGATACCGCCACCCTGCGGAAAATCTGTGACGTGGCGGACAAATACCAGCTGCAGCTGAAGCTGACCTCGGCCCAGCGCATCGCCCTCTTCGGCGTCAAGGAGGAGGATCTGGACACGGTCTGGGCCGAAGTGGCGGAAAAGCCGGGTGCGGCCATCGGCCTCTGCGTCCGGAGCGTCAAGATCTGCCCCGGCACCACCCACTGCAAGCGGGGGGTCCAGGATTCGGTCTCCCTGGGGCTGAAGATCGACGCCCTTTACCACGCCCTCCCCCTCCCCAACAAGGTGAAGATGGGCGTTTCCGGCTGCATGCTCTCCTGCGCCGAGGTATCGGTCAAGGATATCGGCATCATGGGCACCCCCAAGGGGTGGAAGATCTTCGTAGGGGGGAACGCCGGCGCCCGGCCGCGACTGGCCGACCTGCTGGTGGAGACCCCGGCCGAAGAGGATGCCGTGCTCGCCGTGGTCGACCGGATCATCAGCTGGTACCGCAACTGCGGCCGTGAGGTCCGCATCGGCACCCTCGTCGAAGAGATGGGGATCGAGCAGTTTCGCGCCACGGTCCTGGAGCAGCCGGAAGCGGAGTAACGCTCCAAATCTTCCCGCCACAAATCTTTACGAAATAGAAAGGGGGGCATCATCTGCCCCCCTCACTCTCCAGATATTTGAGCCTTCTCAGTCCGCAAGACTCGAATCAGGGCCGACCTCTCCAGGCAATTTTGAGGATCGAAAATAGCGTACCAGCATCGGCACGACGAACATCGCGCCAAGGACGATCAGCATGGTAGTGTTCGGGTCTCGAAAGTACGAGTTCAGGCGCAAGGTCGTGAGCGCGATAACGGCGAAATAAAGCATGTCTCCAGCGATGGCAAACGCCCAGCCGGCCAGGAATCCGTGGCCCGCGGCGAGCGCCGTGGCGCGCCCTGTCATCGGGTCCACGCCGAAGGCAATCATAACGAGCGAAAGGGGGCCTGCGCCGGTGCCGCTGAAATGTGCCACGCTGCGGGCCGTTACCGCCTTCAAGGCCGCGCTGAAACGAGCCAGAAACGGGACTTTTCCGCAGAGCGCCGTGAGAAGCCGCAGGATCGGTTCAAAGGCCAGGGCCAGGAGCATATCCGAAACCAGGTAGAGCCCTGCAGTGACGGGCCAGGCCAGGCCCTTGGACTGGGCGAGCAGGACACCCGCAGGGATTCCGCCACCGACCGGAATAATAAAGAGCTTCAGCACGGAAAGCATATCGGATGTAGACTGGAGTGAGCCGGGAATTTGCCCGGACAGTGGGAAAAGGGCCATGATGGCTACCACTTTCCCCAATGGATTTTATCCTTTTGGTATTTGTCCTTCGGCTTATCCTCACCGGTTGGGACTCCGACCAGTATGACGTTCAACGGAATAACATTGGCTGGTATGCCTAGCACGGTACGCACGTGTTTCATTTTGTCTTCATACGGGTATGAAGCTGTCCAATGCCCGCCCAGCCCCATAGCCTCGGTAGCCAACAGGATGTTTTCGCTTGCAAGCGATGCGTCGATGATTGCAAAGTCTTTGCTCTGCAAATGAGCTTTTTCCGGTTCCGTGCAGACAATCACTACAGCTCCCGCCTTCTCTATACCCCGTGCAGTCGGCAGCCCGGCAGCCAGCTCATCAATTTTCTTTTTGTCGGTTACGACAACAAACGACCACGGTTGTTTGTTGACTGCAGTTGGCGCGGCCATGCCAGCCTTTATGATCTTATCCAGATTTTCCGTGCTGACAGCCGCTCCGGTAAATGATTTTACGCTCTTTCTGGAATGAATAACGGAAAACGTATCTTTTGCTGTTTCAGACTCTTTTGCCGAAACAGACCCTGCCAGCAGCAAGCCGGCCATCAAGCAAACAGACATAATTCTCATGCCTCAAAACCTCCATAATTTTGTTCTTGGGTGTTTAGATACTCAGGGCTTGCTGATTACAGTGTGCGCCGGAGAGGCAATTTCATGAACGCCACCCGTCACCTCCGGTCACTTCTGGGCTGATTGTATTTTCTGTGCAAGGCCGTCTGCTTCCAGTTTTCCTAAAATATCGTTCAAAAAGCCTGCCGCCTTTTCCTCGTTAAAAGCGCTGTAAAGCAGACCGCCGGCAACGATGGAGAAATCCGCATTCCAGACCTCTTTGTTAATCAGGGCATCGAACATAGTGACTTCATATTTGACCTTGATGGGAGTACTGGACGGACCACCGGAAATGACAACTTCTCCAGATAATCCTTTATGCCCCTCTGCTTCCGCCTTAACGGGAGAAATAAACAGAATATGTTTTTCTTTTGGAGAAGGGTTCCCCGAATCTGCTGTCCTGGTGTAAACCGAGGCGCTTATGCCATAATTCGGGAAGGTCTGCGGGGCTGCTTTAGCGATGTATTCACCCATGTTCTGGAAATTGTAGCGTTCAAGTTTTTTCCCTATTCCTTCATGCCCGAATTTCCCCTGAGAGTAAACAACGGCCAGGTTTTGCAACTTGACATCATAACCCGTCAGTTTCTGGCTGTTTCCTACCCTCGTTGCACAGCCTGCCAGAAGAAAAATCAGACAAAATGACACAAGATACTTAACTGCAATTTTCATACACCCTCCATTATTTTTATTGTTGCTGCAGACAATTGATCATTCGATGGCGAATATACTCTTCTTTTCCCGGAAGCCTTTCAGTGCTGCTTCTTCAGGCGTCAACTCGGCGATGTTCAGAATCTTTTTTGTCCAGCCAATTTCATATGCCTTGCCGGATCTGGTTAATCCCCAGCCTATTTTCCATGAGGCGCTCGTTCCCCCAATGGCAGACTCCAGATTTTTTTCAAATTCTTTCACAACTGCAGCGTCCTTACCCCATTTGTTGTTTTCCCTTACCCAGGTAAGGAGCTTTCCGTATAACGGGTCCGTTTGGTCCAACTTGTCGACTATAGGAGCTTCCTCCAAAGGGAGACGCGATCGCGGAGAAGCGAGCCGGGCGGGCAACAACTGATACTTGTTCCACTGATCGATTACAGATTGAACCAGCTCCTGTGTCGTGTCCGGCGTCACGAGCTCTTCTTTGCCTGCCAGATCGGTCCTGGTATATGGCGCATTCGCCGAAGTAACTTTGATAGCGGAAGACCAGATCAGCGTGTCGGATTTGCGTTCCTTCATAGTCAATTTCACTATCACATCAGATTGGCAGGAGGCAGGCAGGCAGAGTATCTTGATAAGCCTCTCGGGCGTCATCAGGAGTACATAATTGGATAGGGATTCCTCGACAATGTCGGTGTCATAATAAGCCAATTCATTATGAAGAATTTTTCGCGTTCGAGTCTGAAGATCCCACAAGTGCTTTCTTGCCGTCTTCATAGCCAGCGCTTCATTTACGACAACGTATCCTGAACTGGCAAGATATTCCTTTTTGTATTCATTTTTATCAAGAGGAATCCAGGCAACGGATATTTTGTCGAATGATTGTTTGAAGTCGGGATTCCGATATGACTCTTTTACACTAACCGCACAACCACTCAAGAGAAAAGCCAATAGCAGAAAAATTGCTTTCATAACAACTCCATTCCTTACGGTTTTTTCCTTCAGGTCGGCGATTATTGCCATTAGAGATCGGACCCAGCCAACATCGGACTACAGATAGTCCTTTCTTGGCGGACTAAAGACGTCTAGGACTTCTCCTGGCTCAATAATTTCAATGCAATGCTCAACATCGCGAGGAATAGAGTAAGAATCACCCGGACCTATCACCTGATCATTATTCCCGAATACAATTCTGTACTTACCGGAGATCTTTGACGCTAACCGGCGTGGAGTTTTTTCCCGCGTCCAGTCGAGCACCATTCAAAGTACCTAGCCGGCAGCCCGTTTTTTTACGCCTCCGGTTGAGCGCATTGTTGGACGTGGAGCAGCTTCAATAAACCGACCGCTTACATATTTGTGAAGGACGCTCGCAATTAGAGTCTGATAGGGCATTCCTTCCTCAGCAGCACGAGTCTGGATATCTTCCAGATCCCTTGATGAAAGACGGATGTTGATCCGTTTATCCTTAATGAGTGTTGCCGCAGCACTTGAGGCATATCGAGCAATCTCGTCTTTGAGATCAGGCACAGATTGCCATTCCCCCCGTTCAAAAGAAGCAAGAATGTCCTCTTCATATTTTCTTTCTTTAGTTTTCATTGTTACGGTCCTCTTTAAGATATCCTCTGGTCGCAATTCGACTTGGGATGATGGTCTTCAAGAATACTTCTTCATCTGTTTCCACGAAAGGAACCAAATATGCGTAGCCACGAATACGGACTATGAACATGCGCTGATTTGGGTATCTTTCTTTGTTTGGATGTTCAACAACATCAAGAAGAGCACCGTGCGAGATTGCAGCAAGGACCTCCTCGAAAGAGACACCTCGAGCCGATTTGAGTCGAATATTTTTTTCTGAATTCCAGTTGATCGGCTTCATTTCTCAATCATAGCCCAAGGTGTGCCTTTTGTCATCTCAATATCTTTGCGGATTGACACTCCCGATCTTCACACCGCACCCGGAAAAAAGCCAAGCTCTACTCCCTGAACCCGCCTGAAAAATCGATTACGCACATGGAGTCGAAACGCGGATGGGGACCGCAGGCAACTCCGGCGGTAGTGAACCCTTTGGTGAAGATGTTCTTCCGATGTCCTCTCCCCTTCACCCCGTCGTCGATAATCAGCTGCATGACCATCTCGCGGGCGCCTCTTGGTCCGTAACCGATATTTTCGCCGATCTGCCCTTCCCATCTCCCGTGGCGCTCGATCCGTTCCTTCGGTCCACGGCTCTGCCTGCCGACATGGCCGGTGGCGCCCGATCGGCCCTCTTCCTCGGCAAGCTCGGCGGCCGCCGCGGCAAGTCCATCCGACCACGCGAGCGGCTGCAGCGGCTTCTGGCGGGAAAGGTACTTGATCGCTTCATCCACGGCACCCTTCCCTTCAACGGTAGTTACCCGGGAACTGCTGCCCGGCAGCAGGTACGATTTCCCCCGAAACAGGCCACGTAATTCGCGAAGATACCCGGCATAGGTGCGGGGCGCAGTGCGGGCCAGATTGATCTCGGCCAGCACCTGTCTGGACATGTTTTCTTCCGCTGCCAGGGCCGGAGCAGCCAGCGAGAGAAGCAGGCAGGTTGTTATGCAAAAGAGTTTCATTGGTCTGATGTCCTTGTATTTTGCTAAATTTCGCAGCTAACGGGCATGGCTTTGACCCGCCAGTCTTTCAGGGCGGGTCGTAAGCCTGGTTGGAAATTTGTCCTTTCTCGCTTTACTCTCTTTTTTTCATGTCTTGCCATTTTTGACAGCGGCTCATTTCAGGTTACTATTGTCTCACTCGCTGAAAAAGTAAATTCCTATCCGCATATATGCCGATTGGAGCCAACTATAAGGAGAGAGCTATGAGAAAAAGACTTCTCGCGATACCGAAGGTTTTCGTTCTGTCCAGGCGGCGGATCGCACTGGCCGCACTCACGGGCATGGTCTTGCTTTTCGGATGCCAGACCGCAGGACACCAGCATCTGTCCGCC
>DATNCC010000030.1:0-30572 GCA_035571735.1 Dongiaceae bacterium
CATCACCCGGCGTATTTCCCGGTCAAGTTCCGATTCACCCGCGATTTTTTGCGCTTGCTGTCCCGGTGCATCCATTCTGTTTTCCTGCCGGACCTTTTGACGTTTTCCTCCGTCAATCCCCGGTTCCCAGTCGGGGCTCCGCGCTTGAGACCGGGAAACCTGGGACATGATACCGGATATGATCAGGAGCAACATTGCCGCTATAACTGGTGTCGATTTTCTCATTCTCGTATTACCTCCTTTCTCTCTCCGGTTTTTCCGACAGAGAGTTACCGATTCGCCGGGTTTCAAATGTGACTGAAATGGATTTAACAAAAATATCGCAAGTCAAGCGGTTGTCAAGAAGGGGCACAGTTGACAGAGCGCAAAACCCGGATAAACTTGACGTACGCCGGCTAGCGGCTTGAGGTTCAGGTCAAAAGACAGGGAGGGGTTATGTCAAAAATGATTTGTAAGCTAATGATGATTGCTGTTCTTGCAACACTCACGGGATGCGGAGGTGGCGGCGACAATAACAATTCCAGTCCGAAAACGCTTCTGTCTATCTCGGTCACACCGACAAATCCAAGCATTGCCAAGGATACATCCCAGCAATTTGCCGCCACGGGGACCTTTTCGGACAACAGCACGCAAGACCTGACGACAACGGTGACCTGGAGTTCCTCCGATGCGACCAGGGCGACCATCAGCAATGCGGCCGGAACAATCGGCAAGGCCGCTGCCCTGGCCGCCGGGACGACCACCATCAAGGCCACATCCGGGCTCATTTCCGGCTCGACCGTCCTGACAGTTACCCCGGCAACCCTGAAGTCCATCGCGGTCACACCGACAAATCCGGTCATTGCCAAGGCCACATCCCAGCAATTCACCGCCACGGGGACCTTTTCCGACAACAGCACGCAGGACCTGACGACAGCGGTGACCTGGAGTTCCTCCGATGCGACCAGGGCGACCATCAGCAATGCGGCCGGAACAAACGGCAAGGCCACTGCCCTGGCCGCCGGGACGACAACCATCATGGCCACATCCGGGGCCATTTCCGGTTCGACCGCACTGACGGTCACCCCGGCAACCCTGCTGTCCATCGCGGTCACACCGGCAAATCCAAGCATTGTCAGTTCAACGGTCCAGCAATTCACCGCCACGGGGACCTTTTCCGACGGCAGCACGCAAGACCTGACGACAGCTGTGACCTGGGGTTCCTCCGATACGACCAGGGCGACCATCAGCAATGTGACCGGAACAAATGGCAAGGCCATTTCCCTGGCCGCCGGTACGACCATCATCTCGGCTACATCCGGGTCCATTTCCGGCTCGGCCGTCCTGACAATCACCAAGGCAACCCTGCAGTCCATTGCGATCATACCGTTAAATCCAAGCATCGCCAAGGCCACATCCATGCAATTCACCGCCGTGGGGACCTTTTCGGACAACAGTTCTCAAGACCTGACGACAACGGTGACCTGGAGTTCCTCCGATACGACCAGGGCCGCCATCAGCAATGCGGCCGGGACAAACGGCACGGCCACTTCCCTGGCCGCCGGGACGACCACCATCACGGCCACATCCGGGCTTATTTCCGGCTCGACCACCCTGACAGTAACACCGGCAACCTTGCAGTCCATTGCGGTCACACCGGCAAATCCAAGCATTGCCATCGGCAAATTCCAGCAATTCACCGCCACCGGGACATATTCCGACAACAGCACACAGGACTTGACGACAGCGGTGACCTGGAGTTCCTCCGATACGGCCATGGCTACCATCAGCAATGCGGCTGGAACAAATGGCAAGGCCACTGCCCTGGCCGCCGGGACGACCACCATCATGGCCACATCCGGGGCCATTTCCGGCTCGACCGTCCTGACGGTCTTGCCGCCGCCGAAGACGGGGACATTCGCGGCTGTCGATTCGCTGGTTACCCCCACGCTGGGTCTGCTGCTGAATGCGACCCCGAACCTTTTGGGGAACGGATCCAACGTGACCGGCGTTGCGGCGAGCACCTCGGGCGCCACCTGGAGCATCGTCGGCACGATGGCCATTGATGGCACCCTGAATGCCACGGGCACCGGCACCGGCGCCACCCCACCGGCCAACATGACGATAACCGGAACAATGACCGTTCCGACGCAGATTACCTCGTCGGCAAGCTTCACACTGAACAACGTGGCCAAACAGGTGCCGGTCGTATTCGAGAAGGCCGTGGCGCCCTTGGTGACCGGCAAGTTCGGGCTCCCGAATGATGCGGGCGTGCCGCCCGTTGCCGGGGATATGGTCCATGTAGGGGCCGATATGACCGTCAATGCCGACGGCACGATCAGCGCACATGTCGTGCGGGGGCAGGTGACCGGCATCGTGGCGCTGGCGGCGATCTACAGCAGCCATTTTGCCGTGCTCAGCGGCGTAGTGTCGAGCACCGGCAACATCATCGTCATCGGGGGTACGCCGGGCGCGGGCGAAGCGCTCAATCTCAACGGGAAGGCGCTGACCAACCCGTCGCCTGTCACCATCTTCACCGGCAGCCTCAATACGGTTGCTGGCACCGCCTCGATCAAGATGATGGCGACGGACCTCAATGCCGGAACTCCGGCGGCCACCACTCTCGGTTTCGCCAAGACGGCCAACCCCCTTGTCGGCGTTTACCAGGGCACGCACACCGACACAGCGCCGGGCCTGCCTAGCACCTTCACCTTTGCAGTCAACAACGACAACTCCGTCCACGGGTTTACGATGTTCCTGAGGCAGAGGGTGGCTGACATCCAGCAGACTCCGTTCCTGATCGACGGCACAGTGACTACTGCCGGAGTGCTCGGTCCTCCTCCAGGGTTCAACCTTGGGTCTCTCGGAACTGCCGGCGCGTTCTCGGGGTTGGTGATGTTCGACAATGAAGGCGTAACTACCTTCACGCCGGGTACGTTCGCGGGCACGATCGCCGCGGGCGCCACCAGCGGCACCTGGCAGACGGGTCCAGGCGTACTCGTCACCGGGACGTTCACGGGGAGCCTGTTTTAGGGAACTTTCCTCCTTGAAGGGGAGGGAGGTCGACGATGCTCAACCGGGGGAGGAAGGCTGGCGCTGATGGCCCTCCTCCGGTTCACCAGGTTCCAGACTATGAAAAATGCCCCAGGACACTCAAGAGTCCTGGGGCATACTTTTCCGTTATGGGGCTGCTTGCGTGCATGGTTCCTAACCCTGCCGCAGAATGAAAACCGGCTATTTGGCCCGCAAGTACTGGTTCGGCCACTGGACATCCGCACGCAGCGCCTTGGCTGCATGGAGCGGCCAGTAGGGGTCACGCAGCATCTGCCGCGCCAACAGCACGACATCGGCCTGGCCGGTCGCCACTATCTGCTCGGCTTGGGCCGGTTCGGTGATGAGGCCGACCGCTCCGCTGGCAATCCCCGCCTCCGCACGGATCCTGGCAGCAAAGGGGACCTGGAAGCCGGGACCGAACGGAACCGGCTCATTCGGCACTGCAAACCCGGAAGAACAGTCGATCAGATCCACCCCGACCTCCTTCAGCTGCCTGGCCAGAACCACCGACTGATTAATGTCCCACCCCCCCTCCACCCAATCGGTAGCAGAAATCCTGACAAACAGCGGCAGCTCCGCAGGCCACTCCTCCCGTACCGCCCGGGCCACCCTCAAGGGGAAACGGAGCCGGTTATCCAGACTCCCCCCGTAGTCATCTTCTCGCCGGTTAACCAGCGGAGAGAGGAATTCGTGGAGCAGGTAGCCATGGGCCATATGCAGCTCAATCACCTGGAAACCGGCGACGAGCGCTCTCTGTGCCGCGGCGCGGAACCGGGCTTCCAGCTCGTCCAGTTCGGGCAGGGAGAGGGCACGGGGAACGGGATGACCTGTGTCAAAGGGTGATGCGCTCGGCGCAAGCGGCTGCCAGCCGCATGACTCCATACCCAGTGGGCCGCCGCCGAGCCACGGCAGTGAACATGACCCCTTGCGTCCGGCATGGGCAAGCTGGATTCCGGGTACGGCTCCTTGTTCCCGAATGAAGCGGGCAATTGGAGCAAACGCCTCGGCATGGGCGTCGCTCCAGATGCCGCTGTCAGCGGGGCTTATGCGCCCCTCGGGGCTCACCGCGGTTGCTTCGACCATGACCATGCTTGCGCCGCCCACGGCACGGCTGCCGAGATGAACCAGGTGCCAGTCGTTTGGTAATCCGTTGTTGCTGGAATACTGGCACATGGGAGAAACGAAGACCCTGTTGCGAAACGTGACGGCTCGCAGGGTAAAGGGCGAAAACAGAGTGCTCATGGGATTTCTCCGGAAAATTGGTTTGGCCCGCAGTCCTTCTCGTGCTGCCGCGGCGGCTTGATTCTTACCTTCATGGTAGCAGAGTTCATCGTCGGGTCAAATGTGGCAGAAACTCCGCCTGTTTGCGGGAGAAATTAAGCAGCAACTAACGCGCCGGAGACGGGGTACGGATACCGGGAGTGTAAAGGCTTGATTGTATGGGATAAATGGAGAATGGACGTGCGGGGTAAGTGCCGGCGGCTCCTCAAGGCCGTCCGGATGACATTTAAATATGGATTATATTTTTGTCATATTTTTGACAGGTGATGCCGAGTTTCCGCATCCGGGCGCGAAGGGTGCTGGGGTTGAGACCAAGGAGCAGCGCCGCCCCTTTATTGCCATTGATCCGCCACCCGGTTTTTCGGAGCACCTGGATGATGTGGTCGCGTTCCAGCTCGCCGAGGGCTTTGATGTTCTGTTCTGCGGGTCCGGGTGTCTTCCGGAACGCATCGAACCGGTCCACTATCTGCAGGGCGGTCCCCTGGCTGGTGATCACCGCCCGCTCGATTACGCTTTCCAACTCCCGCACGTTGCCGGGCCAGTGGTATTCCTGAAGGGCATCCAGGGTGTCTTTCGAAACAGTCTCTACTTTCTTGCCATTCTTCTGGTTGTATTTGGCGATGAAATGCTTGACGAGCAGCGGGATGTCCTCCTTGCGCTGCCGAAGTGGCGGCATCTTCACGGGGAAAACATTGAGCCGGTAAAAGAGGTCTTCCCGGAACCTGCCGCTCCTGATCTCGTCCTCAAGATTCCGGTTGGTGGCCGCGATGATCCTTACGTCGATTTTTATGGTGCGGGGGCTGCCCAGGCGCTCAAACTCGCCGTCCTGAATGACCCGGAGCAGCTTGGATTGCAGCTCCGGCGGCAGGTCGCCGATTTCGTCGAGAAATATGGTGCCGCCATTGGCAAGCTCGAAACGCCCTGCCTGCCGGACATTAGCCCCGGTAAACGCCCCTTTTTCCCGCCCGAAAAGCTCGCTTTCGATGAGGTTCGCCGGCAATGTCGCGCAGTCGACCGTTATCAGCGGCCGATCCTTGCGGGTACTGCTGCAGTGGATGGCGCGAGCCACCACCCCCTTGCCGGTGCCGGTCTCGCCGAGGAGAAGAACGGTTGCATTCATGGGAGCAACCTGCTCGACCTGCAGGAATACGCGCTTAAGGGAATCGCTTTGACCGATGATCTCGCCGAAGTTGAACTGCCGGGCCACCTCATGCTGCAGGTAGATGTTCTCGGCCTGGAGCCGGTCTTTCAACCGGTTGATTTCCGCATACGTACCCTGGAGCGACTCTTCCGCCCTCTTGCGGACCTCTATCTCCTGCGTCAGCAGCGCATTCAGGCCGATCAGTTCCCTGGTCCGCTCCCGTACGGCCGTCTCCAGGCTGTCATGCGCTTTCCGCAGCGACTCTTCCAGCTGTTTGCGGACCGTGCCGTCGGTGATTGCGGTAAGGATATGCCCGCCCTTTTTTCCTTTGGTGATCGCCACGCTCTGAAGTTGGCCCTGGATCACCGTACCGTCATTTCTCGTGAGTCTGATTTCGCATCTCAGCATTACACGTCGTTGCAAAACCAGTCTGAGGTGATTGGAAAAAGTTTCCTTTCCGTCCGCAGTGGCAATAAAACCGGTAAGGGACTTGCCGCCCAGAAGCCGTCTCTCCGTTTCCAGCAGCTGCGCGCCGGTAATATTTACCGTGCGGATCGTTCCGAGCGCATCAAACGTGAACAAGCCGACCGGTGCAAAGTCAAACAGGTCGGCATACGTATCCCGCGATATCTCGAGCTCTTCGCTGGTTTGGCGCAGTTCGTAGTTTTGCATCTCCAGGTCGATCTGGTTGATCTCGAATTCATGGACAATCTTCTGAGCCGATTCCACGGTACATGACAGGTGCAATTCAGCCATTTTCGCACGCACCCGGTCCCTGGCAAGGCTCCGCTGCTCGGCGGATGCTTTTATCGGGCTCTCGTCTTTATCGATTCCCATTGCCGCTCCCTCATCCCTTATCAGACCACGATCCGGAACTCCGCGCCGCTCCCGGTATTGCGAACCGTCAACTCGCCCCCCATGTTTTTTTCGATGATGGTCTTCGCCATGAACAGGCCGATTCCCGTCCCCTGGTCCGGCTTGTTGGTAGTGAAGTAGGGATCGAACACTTTGCCGATGATCTTGTCGGGGATTCCGCCGGAGTTATCGGATATGGTTACGACCGATTTGCCCCCTTCCGCAGATGAGCGGATCGAAATCAGGGCATTGTCGACATTGTGCTCGACCAGCGCGTCACGGGAATTCATCAGGATATTCAGGAGTACCTGGGTATACTCGTTGGGATAGCCGCTGGCCATCGGGTCGCCATCGGGATCGTGAACAACACGGATCCGTTGACCCTGCAAATTCTTTTCGATGAGGGAGAGCGTACGCGCTATTACCTGATTAACGCCGAAAGTAACTGTTTCCTTGTCGGAGCTGAAGAAGCTCCTGAACTCATCGATAGTCCGGGACATTTGCAGGATCACCTCCATGCTCTTCCCGACATTCTTCTCCAGAAATTCCCTGTCTAATTCGCCTGCGTCATAGAGGTAGGGCAACTGCTGGATGACCAACCCCAGTATATTCAGCGGCTGTCGCCACTGGTGGGCGATATTGTTGATCATCTCCCCCATGACCGCCCGGCGGTCCAGCAGAAACAGCAGCTTGTCCTTCTCGCGCAGTTCGTCCACAGCCTGGGCAATGCGTACCTCCATCGATCTGTTGAGCTCCTCGAGCTCGCGTGTTTTTTCGATGAGCGCATCTTCGGCGAGTTTGCGTCCGGTGATGTCGATCAGGGCGATGCGGCATTCCTGTCCCGCCCCGAAGGCAATGGCTTCGATCTGTGCAAAGAGCGGGGAATTTCCCGTTACCTTGAGCGACACATCACAGGACTCCTTGTCCCGGCTGGTAAAGGTCTTTTCGAGCAGGGCGGTGAAGGCGGGACGGGCTTCGGTGGCGACAAACTGCCCGAAGGGCCGGCCGAGCAGCCTGGCGCGTTCTGAATGGAGGAGGGTGGCAGCGCGGAGATTCGCGGCTATGATTACCCCGGCACGGTCGAGGGTAAAGTAGCCGACCGGGGCGAAATCGTAGAGGTCGGTATACCGGTCCAGAGCCGTCTCCACTTTTTCCCTGGCATCCATGACCCGGTGGAGCTCCGCAGTCTGAATCTCCAGCTCTATCTGGTGGACTTCTAGTTCATGGACGAGCTTCAGGGTATCATCCGCCGCCCGTTTACGGCGCTTTTCAGGGGATTCGGCTTTCCTTATCAGCTCTTCCGCACGACTGCGCAGATCGTCGGCTGTCAATTTCTTCCCGTCGGTATCGCTTTGCATCACTGCTCCCTTAACCCTCATCTTTCAATCGTTTCCTGAGTCTTGCAATCTCTGCCCGCAGTTCCTCCTCCAGCTCCTTGGTCCTGGTGATGTTCACGAAGGTGATTACGACTCCAAGGATTACGTCATCCAGGGTACGGTATGGCATGATGCGTACCGAAAACCAGCGTCCGTCAAGGGTGGCGATCTGCTTTTCCGAGAAGACCAGCGTCCGGAGCACCTCCCGCGCTTCTTCCGCCATCCCGGGATAACGCAGGTCGGTCACGACCTCGGCAAGCGGCCTCCCCACATCGACCGCCCGCAGCTTGAAGATCTTGTCAACACCGTCGGTGAAGCGTCGGATATGGAGTTCCTTGTCCAGGAACAGGGTGATTATTTCCGTGCTGTTCAAGAGGTTCCTCATGTCGTTGTTTATCCGCGCCAGCTCATCCATTTTGGAAAGCTGCTCGGCGTTCACTGTCTGCAGCTCTTCGTTCATTGACTGCATCTCTTCCCGTGAGGTGGTCAGTTCCTCGTTGGTGGATTGCAACTCCTCGTTGGTGGACTGCAGCTCCTCATTCGTGGATTTGAGCTCTTCCTGGGAGGATTGCATCTCCTCGCGGGTAGTCTGAAGCTCTTCGCGGTATTGCCGGAGTTCCCGTTCCAGCTCGAGAACCCTGGCGGTGCCTCTCGCCGCGGTCCCGGAACGGTCCGGCGCATTTGTTTGCGGTGGCGCGGCTGTGTCGGTAAAGACGATCATCACCATCCCCCGCAGCGCCTCCGGCTCTTCAATCGCCTGGATCGTGACATCGACATGCTGCGGGCCGTTGTCGGTCCCGACATTGATGCCGCGGACGGTTACCGTATCCTTGTGCCGGAGCGCCTTCTGGAAGGCGTTTCCGAGATCAAACCGGAGCCCCTCACGGGCCATGGCGAAAATATTCCAGTTGGCCTTGCCGGCCGCCGGCTCAAGATACTTGCCGGTTCGCCCGCTGATATAGAGGATATCTCCCCTGTCGCTGACCAGCACGGCTGGCGGTGAAAAATGTTGCAGGAGCAGCTGGTCCGCGAGAGTCTGGAGATTGGCGGCAGGTTTCACCACCTGGATCTCGGGTTGAACGCCGGGCGCGGCGGGAACAAACGAGGGTGGAAATGCCACCGCGTCGGCCGCTAAAACCGATTCCCGCCGCTGGTAGAGCCGCGATTTGATGTTCAACGGCGCGTAGAGGTCGGTGAAGGCGCCGATGGTCTCCGCGCTCCCCAGAAACAGGACGCCGCCCGGTTTCAGGCTGTAGTGAAAGAGCGGCAGGAGCTTTTTCTGCAGTTCCGGAGTCAGATAGATCAAAAGGTTGCGGCAGATGAGGAAATCGAGCTTTGTAAACGGGGGGTCCATGATGATGTTCTGGGTGGCGAAGGTCACCATCTCCCGGATCTCGCTGCTGACCCGGTAGCCGTTCCCTTCCTTGATAAAATACCGCCGCAGCCGTTCGGGAGAGACGTCCGCGGAGATGTTGGCCGGATAAAATCCCTGTCGGGCCTTGTTTATCGCGTCCCGGTCCAGGTCGGTGGCAAAGATCTGCAGCGTGAAATTCTCCGCGGACTTGACCCGTTGCAGCGTCTCCTTGAAGACAATGGCCAGCGAATACGCCTCCTCTCCGGTCGAACAGCCAGCCGACCAGGCGCGCAACACCCCGCCTGACGGATGGCGCGCAAGGAGCGCCGGGACGGCTTCATCTTGTAATTGCTCCCATGCCTCCGGGTCGCGGAAAAAGCTGGTCACTCCGATAAGGAGTTCCTTGAAGAGGAGTTCCACCTCCTGTGGGTTCTCCTGCAGGTAACGGACGTATGAAGCGATCCTGTCGATCTGGTGAATGCCCATGCGACGTTCGATCCGGCGGTAGATGGTGTTCTTCTTGTACAGTGAGAAGTCGTGGCCGGTCCTGCTCCGCAGCATGATGAGAACTTTATCGAGATTGCCCAGGTCCTTTTCCTCCATTGCGGAGCTGTCCTTGGCTAATTTGACGACATGCCGGTGAAAATCGCTGATTTTTTCGGGAAGTTGTTCCGCCGGAGCTACAAGGTCGGCCAGCCCGGCTTCAATGGCGCTCCTCGGCATGCTGTCGAACCTGGCCGAGGCTGGATCCTGCACCAGCACCAATCCGCCCATCGCCTTGATGGCCCTGAGCCCCGCCGTACCGTCCGAGCCCATGCCGGAGAGGATGACGCCGATGCTGCGCTCATGCTGGTCATCGGCCAGGGAGCGGAGGAAGAAATCGATCGGCAGGCGCAGGCCGCGGGGGGCAGTCGGAACGAACAGGTGCAGCACTCCATGCAGGATCGACATGTCCTTGTTGGGGGGAATCACGTAGACACAGTTCGGGTTGACCCGCATCCGGTCCCTGACCTGGAAAACCTCCATTTCGGTGACCCGCTGGAGCAGTTCGGGCATGATCCCCTTGTGGGTCGGGTCCAGATGCTGGACGATGACAAAAGCCATGCCGCTCTCTTTCGGAACCTGTCGGAGGAACTGCTCCAGCGCCTCCAACCCTCCGGCGGAGGCGCCGATGCCGACAATCGGAAACGGGAGCCCCTTTTGCTTTGCCGGGGTCTCTTTCGGTGCGTTGGAATTCTCTGCCGCACCTGTTTGTGCGGAACTATTCTTCTTAACGTACACATCCCGTGTAGCGGGGTTGGCAGGAGCTGCCTCCGTTATCGAGCTTTTCCTCTTTTTCGGGGTGGGGACGGGGGAGGGAGGGACATTGTCCGTTTTTGTCGGTCCGGTCGGCTTTTTCATGAGGTCAATGTATCAGCATTTTATCAAATGTCGACAGTTTATTTAAAAAAAGGTAACGTGACCACCATGTTGAAGGGGAGCGGCTGGAAAGCGCCAATGTACTCGCGGATCGTCATTGTTTAACATGAAGACAAAAAAATGGGGAAACCCTCGAGGTTTTACCTATCTTTTCATGCTTAAGCCGACATCACTTTTCAGTGTCTGTTTCACTATATTAACTTTCATCTTTGCCCCTTAGCGAATTACTAAGAGGCATTAGATTATCAGCTGGTTACATTTTTCAACATCTTTATGGAATGGCTTGATTTTTTAGCGATGTTCTGCAATAGCCGTTGGTCTGGAGAATGTCGATAAGTCGAACCAGATTCCAGAGGTACCCACAACAAAAACATAGCAGTTGTCCGGAAAGTTGTTGATCAAGAATCAGTGGGAGACTTCTAAAAAACATCATGTCGAAGCAAGGTCAAATGAGGATGCTGCGCGAGAAGCCTGGTCAAAGCTGCCAGAGGTATTCCGCAAAAATTTGGCTATACTGGCCAAAGTTTTCGCTTCGTCTTCACTCTTTGTAAAACTTCCTATGAGGCAAGTGTCACGCACACTCTTATAGCGACTGCAGAGATCAGAGCCTTTTGGGGTGGTGGAATAATACATCTCCTTGCCCTTTTTGGTTCCATTGACCAAGTCGGCAGTAACAAGTTTTTTAATCGAATACGTGGCAAGATGCGTGTCTTCGATATTCAGGATGAAGCAAATATCCGCCAGACGTTTCTGCTTACCACGATGATTGATGTGATGAAGTATCAGGATATCGATCGGAGCCATGTCCTTTGACCCGGCCGCATTCATGCAACGGATCATCCAGCGCTCGAAGGAATGATAGGCAATAATCAGGCCGAATTCAAACTCCGACGCCTCTGGATAGGATGTGGCCAGATGGGCAGAGGTAACGATGCGAAGATCATCTTCGGAATTTTGAGAAGATGCTGGCTTGTGGATGCCGACCGTACTGATTTCGTTGTTAGGCATAAAACCTCTGACAAACTCATGGAGATGCTGAAAAGTATCAAATGCTAACGTGATTCCGTGCTTTTGCCAACATGTAAAAACCAGGCTCACCCGGCGTGCAATGCAACGGACTAAGAATGCGAGGACTGTTCCTCGTCCGGTTCGACGACGCAGAGCATATCATTGGTAGCCACAGGCACACCCTCCCTGGCGTTCAAAACACTCACACAACCGGCTAGCGGCGCCTTGATCTCGTTCTTCATCTTCATCGCTTCGAGGATGATGAGTACTTGGCCGGACTCAACAAGATCACCTTCCTTGACCAATATCTTCCAGACAATTCCTGACATGGGGGATTTAATTTCCTGCCGACCGGATGGACCAGCCGACATCTTTCTGACCAGTTTTTTCCTTTTCTCCTCAATCACTTCGAACTCGAAGTGGTCACCAAGGATGTCAACCCCGTACACATCGCTGTTATCGGCGGCGTCTATATCCACCTCATAGGATCTGCCATCAATGATCAGGGAAAGGAGATTGTTCTGGGGTTCAAGGTAATCTACCAGATACTCCTTTCCACCCAACAGAACCTTGTACTGTCCAGGATGAAACTCTTCAACCTTGACATTCTGTTCTCTGTTTTTATGGGTAACGATATATGTCATGTGCGATTATCCTCTCTGGTTTTGAAGCGGTAGTCGCCACTGTACATGGCCCTGTCCGTGCGCGTAAAGGAATCAGCGCTTTACCCGGCCGCTCATTTTCCAACCTGATTGGGCCGCCGGTGTGGTGGCGTCCGAAATTCCAATGTTTTTACATGCACGGACCTTGTCGCGGCGGAAGGTCTTGATGACAGCCGCCAGAAGCGCCAAGTCCAGATGGGGCTTCTCGCGAGCGGCATCTTCCTTTACAAAGCTGGTGTCGGTAAAGGTCGTATCATAGTCGCCGGCCATAAAATGTCTATTTTTCATTATCCGCTCACTGAACGGGATGGTTGTTTTGATCCCCTTTATAAAGTATTCGGAAAGGGCCCTCTGGGCGCGGCTGATGCAGCGCTCCCTGGTGCTGGCCCAGATCACCAGCTTGGCCAGCAGAGGGTCGTAGTAGATGGGAACATCAAGGCCCTCATAGATGCCTGACTCATCGCGGACGCCCGGACCACCCGGTGTCCGGAGACAGCTGATGCGTCCTTCGCTGGGGAAAAAATTATTGTCCGGATCCTCGGCATAGATGCGGCACTCGATGGCGTGGCCGCGGATCTTGATTTCCTCCTGACGGAGGGTCAGCGGAAGACCTGCGGCCACTCGGATCATCTCCTTGCACAGATCGGTGCCGGTGATCGCCTCGGTGATCGGATGCTCTACCGCTAGACGGGGATTCATCTCCAAAAAGAAGAAATCCCCGGTTTTCGCAGAAACCAGAAATTCAACCGTGCCGGCGGAATCGTACCTGACCGCCCGGGCGATACTAATCGCAGCCTCTCCCATCTTGCGCCGCAGCTCGTCATTTATGATGGTCGATGGCGCTTCCTCGATCATTTTCTGATAACGCCGCTGGACGGAGCACTCCCGCTCCATGAAATGGACGATGTGGCCCTGTTTGTCGCCGAGCACCTGGATTTCAATGTGGCGCGTGTTTTCTATATAACGCTCCATGTAGACCTCGCTGCGGCCAAATGAATTGAGCGTTTCGGATGTGACGGCCCGCAACGCCTTAGACAGGTCTTCGGGCCGTTCGACCTTGCGCATGCCTTTGCCACCGTAACCGTCAGCGGCCTTGATCATTAGCGGAAAACCGATGGTTGCAGCCAATTCACGCGCCTGGCCTTCATCCGTCAGGTATTCCTGCATGCCGGGTATCAGCGGCACATCCGCCTCGGCAGCCAGCGCCCGTGCCGCGGCTTTGTTGCACATGACACGGATGGCGTGCGGATTTGGACCGACAAAGGTAATCCCTGCTGCTGCGCATTGCTCGGCAAAGTCAGCCCGTTCCGAGAGAAAGCCGTAACCGGGATGAATGGCGTCACAGCCTGTCTTTTTGGCAATCGCGATGATTGTGTCACCCCTCAGGTAGGAGCGGCTGCCGGGTGCCTCGCCGATGCAGTAAGCTTCATCGGCGGCCCTCACATGCAGTGCGCCACGGTCAGCCTCTGAATAGACTGCCACAGTGGGGATCTGAAGTTCTTTACAGGAGCGGATGATCCGTACGGCGATTTCGCCGCGATTGGCGATCAGTATTTTATTAAAGAGCGAATCAGCAGCCATGGAAATACTCCTTGCGGTACCCATTATAGCGGAATGTTGCCGTGTTTGCGCGGCGGGTTGCTGTCACGCTTGTTCTTGCACATCTCCAGTACGCTGATCAGCTTGGGACGGGTCCTGGTCGGGTCGATGACTTCGTCGATGTAGCCAAGTTCCGCAGCGTTATACGGGTTGGCAAACTTGTTCCGGTAGTCGTCGACCAGTGTCTGTCGGGTTTTCTCAGGATGTCCGGATTTAGCCATTTCGGCACGATGGATGATATTGACCGCACCTTCCGGCCCCATGACAGCAATCTCCGCCGTGGGAAAGGCCATACTGTAGTCGCCGCGAATATGCTTGGAGTTCATGACACAATAGGCGCCGCCGTATGCCTTGCGTGTAATGACGGTAATCTTGGGAACCGTGGCCTCGGCCATGGCGTAAAGCAACTTGGCGCCATGTTTGATGATCCCGCCCAGTTCCTGGCCGACGCCCGGCATGAAGCCAGGGACATCTTCAAATATAATCAAGGGGATGTTGAAGGCATCGCAAAAACGGGTGAAGCGGGCCCCCTTGAGCGAAGAATCCACGTCGAGGGCGCCGGCCAGAAAGAGGGGCTGGTTTGCCACGATCCCCACCGGCCTGCCGTTCATCCGAGCAAAGCCCACGACCAGATTCCTGGCATAGTGCTCCTGCACCTCGAAGAAATAATTATTGTCGACAACAGCCTTGATGACTTCCCTGATATCGTACGGAATGTTGGGGTCATTCGGTATGATGGTTTTGAGTGACGTTTCACATCGGTTAATGTCGTCATCGCAGCTAGTGAGTGGAGGGTCTTCCATGTTGTTTAGGGGGATGAACGAGAACAGCTCGCGGATCATCAGCAAGCACTCTTCATCATCGGAACATGCAAAATGGGCGCACCCGGACTTGGAGTTGTGGGTCATGGCGCCTCCCAGTTCCTCTTTGGACACCACTTCGTGGGTTACGGTCTTTATCACATCCGGTCCCGTGATGAACATGTAGGAGGTGTCCTTGACCATAAAAACAAAATCGGTAATGGCTGGTGAGTAGACCGCGCCGCCGGCACAAGGGCCCATAATAGCCGACAGCTGCGGTATCACGCCGGAGGAGGTTACGTTGCGCAGAAAGATGTCTGCATACCCGGCCAGCGAATCGACACCCTCCTGGATGCGGGCGCCACCGGAATCATTTAACCCGATCACCGGCGCGCCGTTCTTCATGGCCATGTCCATGATCTTGACAATCTTCTCGGCATATGACTTTGAGAGCGACCCACCAAACACCGTGAAATCCTGGGCAAACACATAGGTCAGACGACCGTCAATGGTCCCGTAACCAGTCACTACGCCATCCCCGGCAATTCTCTGCTTTTCCATGCCGAAGTTGTGACAGCGGTGAACGACAAACTTGTCGATCTCGTTAAAGCTTCCTTCGTCCAGAAGAATGGCAATCCGTTCACGTGCAGTCAGTCGCCCGGATTTGTGTTGTTTTTCAATTCGATCACGTCCGCCGCCCGATTCGGCTTCTTCATTCCTTGACTGCAAAAGGCGGAGTTTGTTTTCAATCGTCATGACGTACCTCTTTATATATCTGCCGAAGAATGGCGGTGGATCCTACAGTGCTTGGAAATACCTCAGGGCCGGGTCTTCTATACGGCGTGCGCGCCGAAGGCTTTCAGTTGGACGTTTTCCTGCTCAAGCCGGGTTTTGATGATCCTGATCATCTCAAACGCTTCGGCAGTATCGCCATGAACACAGATCGTCTGGGCGTTGATCGGGACGGTAGTGCCGTCGATGGCAACCACAGAGCGGTTCCTGACCATGGTTAGAACCCGCTCTGCGGCCAGTGCCGGGTCATGTATCACTGCACCCGCCTGGGTGCGCGGCACCAGTTTGCCTTCCCGTGTGTAGGCGCGATCCGCGAAAACCTCTTCCACATATTTGATGCCGGTTGTCCGGGCCGCCGTCACCATCTCGGAGTTGCTCAGGCAGACCATGTACAGGTCTTCATCTACTGATTTGATCGCCTCGGCAATGGCAACGGCGATGGCGCTGTTGGCGGCAGCCTTGTTATAGAGTGCGCCATGCGGCTTGACGTGCTGCAGTTTTACCCCCTCGCGCTTGCAGAAAGCCGATAGGGCGCCGATCTGGTAAATCACATCCGCCATGACCTCCTCTGGGGAAACCTCCATGGGACGGCGCCCGAAACCGACCAGGTCGGGGTAGGAGGGGTGGGCTCCCACGGAGACGCCGTTGGCTTTGGCCATTTTGATGGTTTTCCAGATCGTCTCCGGGTCCGACGCATGAAATCCGCAGGCGATATTTGCCGAGGTGATAAACGGCATGACCTGCTCATCACTCCCGATGGTATACACACCAAAGCCTTCGCCCATGTCACAATTCAAATCGATCTGCATACTCGTGTCTCCTCGTGGTTCTTGTCGTTAGTTCGCCGTGGATTTACCCGATAGCAGCTTTTTCGTAGCTCTGCTTCTCGGCGGCAAGCGCTGATACGGCTTCCGCGTCAGAACACTCGACAAACGTAACGGTATCTCCGGCTTTTGCTTGGGCAAGTTTTGACAGGTCGGGGCTGATCACGAAGCCGATTTTAGCATATCCACCGGTTGTCTGGCAGTCCGCCATCATTATAATCGGCAGACCGTCTCCCGGGACCTGGATCGCTCCTGCGCATAATGCGTCGGAAATGATATCCGGTCCGGAGACATGTTCTATTTTGGCTCCCTCAAGCAGGATTCCCATGCGGTCGTTTCTGGATGAAACCGTAAAGCTGCTGCTGAACAGCGTCTGCAGGCCTTTCGCCGTAAAGAGGTCGTCTTGGGGGCCCAAGATCACGCGCACATGAATCTCGTTCATGTATTTGGGCAGGTGATGGTAGGACAATTCGCGCGCGGCATACGGCATGGCGGCCGCTTTTCCAATTTCGATAACATCATCGGCCTGCAGTGCCCGGCCCTCAAGCCCTCCGATGGCGGCACGGGTGTAGGTGGAACGGCTTCCTAGTACTTTGGGCACGGCAATGCCGCCGTAAAAGGCCAGATATGCCCGGCATCCGCTGACGGCGTACTCAAAGGCAAGTTCACTGTTTGCGGGAACATAGAAGGCTGACCAGTTCCTGATTTTTTTGCCGTTCAGCGTCCCCTGCATGTCGGCACCGCAGATGGCCATATACGCCTCGTTCGGGAACCGGAAGGTCCCGCCCAGGAGGGTCATTTCCAGGACAGCAGCGTCTGGCTCGTTGCCGACCAGGATGTTGGCCATGGTTGCGGCATAGCGGTCCATCACTCCGGAAACAGGCATGCCGTATGCCCGATACCCGATGCGTCCCTGATCCTGGATGGTTGTCAGCATTCCTGGTTGAATTACAGTGCACACTCTGCGCCTCCCCCTCTTTCGATAGTACTGGTCAGCGGAGTATAGGTACCTGACTCGACCTGTCGCCGGATATCCTCGAAGGTAGCGGCATCTATCTCTGTAAACCGGAGATAGTTTCCGGCCGCAAAGAGAAACGGATTAGGCGAACCGGGATTGAAAACCTGCAACGGAGTGCGTCCGATCAACTGCCACCCGCCCGGGCTCTCAATCGGATAGATTCCGGTCTGGCTACCGGCGATGCCGACCGACCCGGCGGGAATCGCTACCCGTGGCTGAGCCAGCCGCGGGGCGGCAATGCGCTCCGACATTCCGCCCAGATAGGGGAAACCTGGTGTAAAGCCCAACATGTAAACCTGATACGGTTTGGAAGTATGGATATCAATGACTTCCTGGATGCTGAGCTTGTTATGGCTGGCAACGAAATCAAGGTCCGGGCCGAATTCATTGCCATAGCAGACCGGGATACTGACCACCGTCGTAGTGTCGCCTTCGCTGCCACTCTCGGCTATGTTGTCCAGATGCATTCTGATCTTATCGCTGATCGATTCCCTGCTGATATGCAGTGGGTCGAAGTAGACCATCAGTGAACGGTAGGTCGGAATTGCTTCGATAATATCGTCCGGCATATTCGCGGCAATAACTCGCGCAAGGCGATGGACGCAGCCATTGACCTGGGGATCGATCACATTGCCGAAATCGACTACCAGCCCCTTTTCGCCGGCTTTCATGATGCTGAAGTCACGCATGTTCCCTCCTGACCGTGCTCTTTTGTGCAGCCCTGAACCAGCTACAGGCTGGGGAAGTTGCGGCTCAGGAATACTTCCACCAAAGCCTCGAAGTCCGCTTCCTGATCGCCCCGGTAGACCATTGCGGAACCGATTTCAGCCGCCAGGATGGCAAAGATGTACTTCTGGGGCAGATTCCCGATCCGTTGGCAATAGCGACTGTTTTCGCTTAGGAAATCGGGCAGATGGTTCATGATTGCACGCTTGAACAGCGGTTGCAGACAGATTTCGGGGCGTTTCTGGAAGAACCCGAACAGTCGGGCATAGTGGGTATTGATCTCGGTACTGAGGGAGTTGGAAATCTCCGTGCACAGCAGGGTCGGTTGTTCTCTGCGCCGCTTCAGGATCAGCCGCGCCTCGTCAGCGGCCCGCTTTTCCAGAATTTGGAGCACATCGGCAACATAGCGCTCCTTGTTGGCCAGGAATTCCTCTTCGGTAAGCAGCAGGTTGGCAATGATCTCGTAGGAGGAGGAAATGACGCCGCACTTGTTGGCGGAAGCGTCCCGCATGATGATGACACCTTTTTTCTGCAGTTGGACTTGCGCGTCGGGAGTTATGAACGAGTTTGCGCCCTCTACGATGATCTTTGACGAAGGTGTACCATCGGGTAGTAAAAAGCGCTCCCAGTTGAGCCTGTCGATAGTTTCCGGCCTTCCGCCACCAGGGATGAAAATGTCAGCCGGAACCGAGAAGGGCAGGTCACCGAATTCCCGTGAAAATTCATCCACGGAGATCCACTCCTCCTGTATGCCAGAATCTGTCCTGATCACCTTGCGATAGAGCTCGCGAAGACCTTCCTTGCGAGTGCCGGTGCGGAAGAGCATGTAGCCGCCGGGGTGGAGCTGCTTGGGATCAAAGGCATCCAGGTCCCGATCAAGCAGGATCCGCCCCAGTTCCTTGCGGTCTGCGCCGGCCATGTCGCAGAGTGCCGCGGTCCCGTCCAGTATCAGGCGGATCTGCACCTGCGGGCAGCGTTCGAGCATGATCCGCATGGCGTTGCCCGCCACATCACCGTTCGGTCCGCCGGTCAGTTTGACGGAGAAGGCGTCTTTACGCATGTCGATGCCCAGTTCCGCCATGGTGATCTCGGCAAAAGTGACCACGCCGAGGGAGGTGACGCCGTATTCCTTGTGATTGATGCCGACCCGCTTGCTGGACATGATGCCGTTGCCGAGAATATAACCCCTTTTCGTGGAGATCCGGGCTATGACTTCGATCATATTGTCATGCATATTTTCGTCCGGACCGAGCTCGATCGGTTCATCCTCGCGGTAGAAATCGACGACATTCGTATTTTTTGCCACCCCGTTCTCGGTGACGTAAATATCGAGGAAGGCATTGATGACGCCGTACTGCAGTTTGTACAGACGCCAGGTTTCCTGATCCCGCTCCTGGGCTTTGAGGTCGGCGGCGTTCAGGATCAGTACCATCTTGGAACCGCCTTCGTAGATGTCCTTGTTCTTCAGGTGCTGGGTAAAGGCGAGAACGAAATTTTCCCGGAAGAGAGTGTTGGAGTTGGTGACGAAATCGTCGCTTGTACGGGCGATAACGGTGCGCCAACCGCCGCGGGCAATGTCGGAAAAGCCGATGTGGTAGCCGAATCCGAAACGGCTGAAGAAGAAGGTTACTCGGAAGGGTGCCCCCTGGGGCAGATCACTGGTGAAGTCCGGGCCGAGTTCGGCCAGGTAGGCCGGGTTGATCCTGAAGGAGAGGGCCTGTTTTACCACCACGAAGAAGTTCGTCTTGAGGGTGTTGCGAATGAAGGCCAGGCAGCAGCGGAATATTGCCCGGCGAATGTCATCCAGATAGCGATGGCCGGTGTTGTACTCGTCAACGGTTTGTTGGGCCTCGGCCAGCAGGATCCGGTAGGTGTCGGCCTTATCCCTGGTGGCGGGGTCAAAGCGGCTGCGGAACAGCTTGACCAGCTGCAGCGCAATCTCCGGATGGGAGCAGAATGCGTTCTTGACATCTTCGAGGCCGAAACGGTCCGGCTGGTTGTGGGCCAGGTTCGTATGGCAGAAGGCCATGAAGGCATTGATCAGTGAGGCGTCTTCACCGGTTACGATTCCGTTCGTGACAAATTCGCGGTAGGTGTGGGACGTGACGTTCAGAATCTGGGTGTTGTACAACTCGCCCTGCAGGCGGCTGAAGATATCGGAATTCCTTTCCAGTACACCACCGCCCCTCCGGCGTACGTAAAACGTGCCCAGGAAGTAGGGGTGGACTCCGTTGGAGATGGTCAGGCAGTAGGCCCGGTTAACGGCAAGACCAAGTCGCTTGAATACTTCCATGACCTGCAGGAGGAAGTCCTTCTGGGGTGGATTGCCTACGGCAAACAGGACTCGGGATTCGGTTCCGTTCTCCATCGGCTCCACGTCAACGTGCAGACCGCCACCCTGGTTGCCCATTTGGAACAGGTTCAGGATCTGGGCGACTCTGGCCGGCGGCGAGACACGCACATAATTCTCGTCGTTGAGCCAGATGATCCTGAGCAGTTTGTCAAAGTCAGTTGTACTGCACTGCGGATATTCACGGGTCAGATCGGTGTAAATCCGTTCCCGAATGTCCGCGGGAACATTGTTGCCTTTTCCGTTCAGGACTTCCTGATTGGTTTTGCGGTCGAATTCAAAACGTTGGATTTCCAGCGTCTGTTCCATGTCGGGCAGCGGCCCGTCCGAGTGGGCGATCATGGCATAAGAAATTTCCCGCTCACGAACACGGCTGATGGATTCGTAGAGCGATCCGGGGACGTTGGCCATGGCCAGGATAAATGTCTTCTCGCGATCGGCCAGAATTAGGCGGTGATTATGCTGCAGAACCCCCAGTTCCCGTTTGAGGATGTTGATTGCCTCCGATTCGTCATTCATGGAAACGAAAAAGTAGGGATGCATTTCCTCCTGCAACCAGGCACAGTTGCGTTCCAGGTTCGGGAGGGATACGTCAACGGGGAGTTTCTCTGGATTAGTCACAAACATCTCCTCATCTAAGTTGAACATTCAACGGCAGTTTTGAACGGTCCTGTGACGTCACAGGACCGCGCCGCAAGCAAGTTCAGAAGGCATTCATCAGGTAGTACATCAGGAAAATGTTGACGGTCAAGAGCGGCAGAGCCGTCAGAAATTGGACTTTGATGACACCATTTTTGTCCGGCAAATCAAGCAGGGCTGCCGGTACGATATTGAAATTTGCCGCCATCGGTGTCATTAGCGTGCCGCAGTATCCCGAAAACATGCCGATTGACGCAATTATGGCCGGGTTGCCGTGAAATGCTCCGATCAGAATCGGGATCCCGACGCCGCCGGCCATGACCGGGAACGAGGCAAAGGCATTGCCCATGATCATGGTAAATACGGCCATGCCCAGGCAGTAAACCGCGACCGCAATAAACCGCGAGTCCATGGGGATATAGGTTGTTGTTACGTTTGCAACTGCCTTGCCCACCCCGGCATCCATGAACAGCAGGCCGAGCACCGCCAGCATGTGCGGCAATACCACAGCCCAGCCCATGGAGTCGATCAGGCGGCGTGCTTCACGCATGGCCTGCACCGGGGTCGATTGGGTAAAGCGGCAGGCGGCGATCAGGGCGAGGATGCAGCCGATACCCAGGCTGACCAGGGTGAAGTTCTTTTGGTCCAGCAGGAACATGCCGCCGATTTTGGTCTTCTGGAAGACAACTGAGCCGATCATGGTAGTGAAGGGGATGATCAGTGCGGGGTAAAGCAGGCGATTTCCCAGCTTCAGTGCACTGCTGCGTCGTTCCTCCTGAGTGAATTGTCCGTACTTGCCGAGCGAGACTCCACCCAGTCCGGCGATGAGCGCCATTGCAACTACAATGATGCCTACCACGAGCGGGAGCAGGCGGTCACCGATCAGAAAAACAACCGCGTACAGCGCCCAGAAAGAACCGGTTGCCATGCGTTTTGAATTGCCTTTATCCCGATAAGACATCAGGGAGATGATGGAGAGTGTCAATCCCAGCAGAATGTAAAAATAGTCGAGTGGCAAAATGGTGGTTGAGCTCATGCGTTATCTCCTTCGATGGCTACAGTCGCAATATTATTAGTAACTTTTTGTGAACCCAGCTCGCGTTCGATCTCCACATCCAGTCGGCTCAGGCGGAAGGCGTGTATGCAGAAGGCACAGATCGCAGTAGGTATGCCCCACATGGCCATGTGGAGCGGGTTGACCTCAATCCCGGAGCCGCGCATGATTGTCTGCATCAGTACGATGGCGCCAAAGGCGACAAAGATGTCTTCACCGAAAAAGAGCCCAACATTGTCCGTAGCGGCAGACATTGCCCGTATTTTATACAGCAGCTTGTCAGGAATCGTTCCGTAACGGTTTTCCGTTGCCCCTTCTGCCATAGGAGCAATCAGTGGCCGCACCATCTGGGGGTGGCCGCCAAGGCTGACCAGTCCGAGTGCCGCGGTAAGTTCGCGTACAAACAGGTAGACTATCAGCAAGCGGCCGGAAGTGGCCGACTTGATTTTCGCAATCAGTATCTGGGACTGTTCCTTCAGGCCATAGCGTTCAAGCAGTCCAATAACGCCCAGAGGAAGGAGCAGAATCAGCGGCAGGTTACGGGTTTTTATGAAACCTGTCCCCAGCGAGATGAGGATTTTTTCGATCGGCATTGCAGCGGCCAGCCCGGTGATTATTGCGGCAATTATGACGACCATTACGGGGTTTTGCCGAAGGATAAATCCGACAATGATGACGGCCACACCGATGAGCGGCCAGAGATTTACAGCTGTTTGCATAGTATTTCTCCTTTATGGGGGGGTGAACAACAAACCCAAGTCATTACGAAGTGAATTAATCTAAATAAGAGCACTGTTAATTTAACTGTCTTTGTATCGAGTAGCCGGAAGGTGCTGAAGATCCCGGCTACTAGGCCACTAAGGGCGTAGCAAGGAAAGTCAAACGGGTTTACAACGAGATAATGGCCTTCCAACCTTCACAAACAGATTTCGTCAGATAAAATCATTTCGAACATAATATGTCAACGTTTTGTTTGTATTTTGTATGCTTCATTTCTTACAGTAAATCGTGGCGTGGGACGTGGCTGGTCAACAGTTGGTGCAGCCGGATCTCCCCGCGGCTCTTGGCGAGCGGTTACGAATCGCCGAAGTTGTCCTGAATCTGATTGAAAACGCCATCAAATACATGGGGTAAGGTCAAAGACTGAAATCACGAAGTTTACAATGTCTCGGTTTTCAGGGGGAAGGTCATTCATTCAAAGCGAGGAAGTCGGTCGGCAGTCTGTAATTTGTCAGGCAACAAAGCTGGCAGCCTTGTTGCCAGAGTTAACTTATGATAATCGTCAGGAGATTACTAAGGAGGTTGTGGAGCGGATTGAAGTCAGTAAGGATTCCCTGCACTTCGTTATTCAGCACATATCAAACCTAAACATAAAAAATGGGGAAACCCTTGCGGATTTCCCCATCTTTCTTTGCAGCTTGATGTACTCCGGCGATTAACGCTTGGAGAACTGGAAGCGGGCGCGGGCAGCTTTTCTGCCGTACTTCTTGCGCTCTTTCACGCGCGAGTCGCGGGTGATGAAACCGGCTTTCTTGAGGACGCCGCGCAGTTCGGGATCATGGAGGAGCAGAGCCTTGGTGATGCCGTGCTTGATGGCGCCGGCCTGGCCGGTATCGCCGCCGCCGGAAACGGTGACGTACACATCAAAGATGCCGACTTTTTCAACCAGTTCAAACGGCTGACGGACAACCATCTTGGAGGTTTCCCGGCCGAAATACTGATCAAGGGTTTTGTGGTTGACGGTGAAATTACCTGCACCGGGCTTGAGCCAAACGCGAGCGACCGAACTCTTGCGCTTGCCTGTTCCATAATAACTGACTGCTGCCATATCGTGTTCTCCTTAAGAGTATTAAAGTGCCAGGTTCTTCGGCTGCTGGGCCGCGTGCGGGTGGTTTGGTCCCGCATAGATCTTGAGCTTGCTGAGCATGGCCCGGGCAAGTTTGTTCTTGGGGAGCATCCCTTTGACGGCTTTCTTGATCAGATCTTCAGGCTTCTTCTCAAGCAGCTTGCCGGCGGTGATCTCTTTCAGCCCGCCGACGTATCCGGAGTGGCTGTAGTAAACCTTGTCGGCCAGCTTGCGGCCGGTCAGGGCGATCTTTTCAGCGTTAACAACGATGACAAAATCGCCGGTGTCGACGCTGGGAGTATAGAGAGCCTTGTTCTTGCCACGCAGAACATTGGCCACCTGAGTTGAAAGACGACCCAGAACGGCATCCTGTGCATCAACGATGTACCAGTCACGCTTTACATTTTCAGCTTTAGCTACTTCTGTTTTCATAATTTCCCCACCCGTGGTACAACCTGTTGGATAATTCAGGCCATGATTTTTTTGAAGAGGTGTAACTTACTGAAAGTGTGTAGTCGTGTCAAGGGAAAAATTTACAGGACAACATATTGATCTGAACAATGTTGTCACGGAGCGGATTTCATGTTACAAGAGCGCGGCAATTATCAGATATTTTGGAGCTGGCACCATGAGTATAACCGTAGCAGATGTCGAGTATGTCGCGCGCCTGGCCCGCCTTGATCTCACCACCGGAGAGAAGGAGCTGTTTGCCGGACAGATGGATGCGATCTTCGGGTATGTCGAGAAACTCAAGGAGTTGGACACGACCGGGATCGTGCCGACCTCGCATGCCGTACCGATGGAAAATGCCTTCCGCGAAGATGCCGTACAACCGTCAATAGGTCCGGAGAAGGCTTTGGCCAACGCTCCCGGGCGCTCCGGCACCTTTTATACCGTGCCTAAAGTCATCGAATAACGCAAGGGATACATTCAAGCCATGAATATTTTTGACATGACCATCCATGAGCTCCACACGGCGCTGAAGGGGAAGCAGCTTTCTTCCGTGGAAGCCACCAAAGCCATGCTGGAGCGGATCGAAGCCGTTGAGCCGCGGGTCGGCTCTTTCATCACGGTTACTCCGGAGCAGGCGCTGGCCGCGGCTGCCGCCGCAGATCAGCGGATTGCGCGGGGAGAATGCCATCCGCTGACCGGCATACCGCTGGCCATCAAGGACATCTTTCTGACGGAAGGTATCCGCACCACCTGCGGCTCCCGCATCCTGGACAACTTCATTCCCCCTTACAGCGCCACCTCGTGGGAGAAATTGCGCGACCTCGGCGCGGTTCTGCTCGGAAAGCTGAACCAAGACGAGTTTGCCATGGGTTCTTCAAACGAGTCGAGCGCCTATGGGAGCACCCGCAATCCGTGGGATACGACCCGCATCCCCGGGGGGTCGTCCGGAGGTTCGGCGGCTGCGGTTGCCGCCAGACAGGCGATCGCGACACTCGGCACGGACACCGGCGGTTCCATCCGGCAGCCCGCTTCGCACTGCGGCTGCGTCGGCCTGAAACCGACCTATGGCCGGGTTTCCCGCTACGGAGTCATTGCCTACGCCTCTTCGCTGGATCAGGTCGGACCGCTGACCAGGGATGTGGCCGACTGCGCCGTCATGCTGGAGGCGATTGCCGGCCACGACCCCAAGGACTCCACCAGCGTCGATATGCCGGTGCCGGACTATTCCGCGGGCATCGCGAACGGAGTCAAGGGGCTGAAGATCGGCCTGCCGAAAGAGTACTTTATCGCCGGCCTCGATCCGGACGTGCAAAAGGCGATGGACGCCGCGATCGCGACCTACCGGAGTCTCGGCGCCGAATTCGTCGATATTTCGCTGCCGCATACCGACTATGCGGTGGCAACCTATTACCTGGTCGCGACCGCCGAAGCCAGCTCCAATCTGGCCCGCTACGACGGAGTTCGTTTCGGTCACCGCGCCGAAGCGGACGGACTGTTGGACATGTACACCAGAAGCCGCAGCGAAGGATTCGGCGCCGAGGTCAAGCGCCGCATCATGCTCGGCACCTACGCACTGTCATCGGGCTATTACGACGCCTATTACGTCAAGGCCCAGAAAGTGCGGACGCTGATCATGAATGACTTCATCACGGCGTTTGCGAGCGTCGATGTCATGCTGACACCGGTTGCCCCGACGCCGGCGTTCAAGATCGGCGAAAAGGTCAATGATCCGCTGCAGATGTACCTGTCCGATATTTTCACGATCCCGGTCAACCTTGCCGGCACCTGCGCCCTGTCGCTTCCGGCCGGATTCTCGGCGTCGGGGCTCCCGATCGGTCTGCAATTGATCGGCAAGCCGTTCGGCGAGGAGACCATCCTGCGGGCGGGGCACGCTTTCGAGCAGGCCACAGGGTGGCACACCACTAAAGCAACGATTTAACTTCCGGAGCATACCATGAAATACCAGCCAGTCATCGGTCTTGAAGTGCACGTCCAGCTCCTGACCGACACCAAGATATTCTGCGGCTGCTCGACAAAGTTCGGCGCCGAGCCGAACTCCCAGACCTGTCCGGTCTGCCTGGGTCTGCCGGGAGCCCTTCCGGTGCTCAACAAGAAGGTGGTGGAATTCGCCATCAAGGCCGGCCTCTCCACCAACTGCTCCATCACGCCGCGCAGCATCTTCGCCCGAAAGAACTACTTCTATCCCGACCTTCCCAAGGGGTACCAGATCAGCCAGTTCGAGGAACCGATCTGTCAGCATGGCTGGCTGGATATCACGGTTGGGGGAGACGAGCCAAAAAGGATCGGCATCACCCGCATCCATATGGAAGAGGACGCCGGCAAGCTGGTCCATGGCGACTCCGATATGGCCGACGGTTCCGGCGTTGACCTGAACCGGGCCTGTACCCCCCTGCTGGAAGTTGTTTCCGAACCGGATCTCCGCTCGTCCGACGAAGCGGTGGCCTACCTGAAACAGCTGCACAGGATCGTGACCTGGCTCGGCATCTGCGACGGAAACATGGAAGAGGGGAGTTTCCGCTGCGACGCCAACGTTTCGGTGATGCCGGTCGGCTCGGACAAATTGGGCACGCGGGCCGAGATCAAGAACGTCAACTCCTTCAAATTTGTCCAGCAGGCCATCGAATACGAGATCCAGCGCCAGATCGACCTGATCGAGGATGGCGGCACGGTCGTCCAGGAAACGCGGCTTTTCGACCCGAACAGCGGGACAACCCGCTCGATGCGGAGCAAGGAAGAGGCTCACGATTATCGCTATTTTCCCGATCCCGATCTGGTGCCGCTGGTTATCAGCGACCAGTGGATAGAGCGCTCGCGCCGGGAGCTGCCGGAACTGCCGGAACAGCGGCGACAGCGCTTCATGACCGAACTGGGGCTGCCTCTCTACGACGCCGAAGTGCTGACCGCCAGTCGGGCTCTGGCGGATTATTTTGAAGCTTGTGTCGCAGCTCATGGCAACGCCAAAGGGGTCGGCAACTGGATAATGGGCGAAATCACCCGGGCGCTGAATGACAGCGGAACCTCGATCGAGGCGTGTCCGGTCTCGCCGGAGCGGCTGGCGGAGCTGCTGAAGCTGATCGATAACGGCACCCTTTCGGGCAAGATGGCCAAGACCGTCTTTGATGAAATGTGGAAGAGCGGCAAGGCGCCGCAGGCCATCGTCGAAGAGCAGGGGCTCGTGCAGGTCTCCGACAGCGGAGCCATCGAAGGCATCATCGACGAGATCATGGCCGCCAATGCCGGGCAGGTGGAAGAGTATCGCGGCGGCAAGGAGAAAGTCTTCGGCTTCTTCGTCGGTCAGGTCATGAAAGCCAGCAAGGGAAAGGCCAATCCGGCGGTGGTTAACGAACTGCTGCTGAACAAACTGAAGGGGTAGGATTCAATTAATCATGTAATCCTGAAGCTACAGGCGTTCCGGGCAAATGGAGCACGGAGGCGTCACAGATTCAGGTGGAGGTTAGCTATGATCCGTACGGTTATGATTGTCGATGACTCCACCTTCATGCGCAAGATTCTGCGCACGATTCTCACCGAAAAGGGCTACACCGTTGCCGCCGAAGCCACGACCGGCATCGAGGCCATGAAGAACCTGCATACCCACCGCCCGGATGTCATCTTGCTGGACATCATCCTGCCCGACTCAAATGGCTTCAACCTGCTGGAGTCGATTATCACGGCCTGTCCGGATTCAAGGATCGTTGTCTGCTCTTCGATCGGGGATGCGCAGGTCATTCGGAAATCGCTCGATCTGGGCGCCAAAGCCTTTCTCCAGAAACCGGTTACCCCCGAAAAAATGGCCGAAGTACTGGCAAGCCTGGAGGACTGACCGATGGACATGTCCCCCTATCGGGATCTGTTCGTTTCCGAAGCCCGCAGCCATCTCTCCGCTTTCGGTGAGCTGATTGTACGTCTCGAGGATTCCCCCGGGGATGCCGCCGCAATCGATGAGCTTTTCCGCCACGCTCATTCTCTGAAGGGAATGGCGGCGACCATGAACTATGAGCAGGTTGTTGAGGTCGCCCATCTCATGGAAAACCAGTTGAGCCGGATCCGCAGCGGGGAATTCGATCTGCTGCCCGCTCTGGCGGACCTGCTGCTGGAAGGGAGCGATGTTCTGGGCCGCCTGGTGTCCCGGATTGAAGCGGGGAATGACGAAGGTGAAGATACGTCCGGTCTGGTCGAACGACTGGCGGCTTTTGATCCATCCGCAGAAGCGCATCCCGCCACTCATGGCAATCCGTCGCGCACTGAGGCGGACTCTCCCCGCGAAACGGCTGCTTCGGATCCACACCAGTTCCGGCAGTCCGATTCTTTCAAGAGTATCCGCATCAAAACCGAAACACTCGATCATCTGGTCAATATCACCGGAGAACTGATTACCAACCGTTACCGTCTGGCGGAATCGATCCGCCTGGCCGATGCCGCCGAATGCCGGGAACCCCTAAACCAGCTTACCGCGTTGCTGCGCAACCTGCGCGATGAGGTGTTAAAGGCGCGCATGCTGCCGTTTGCCGTCATAGCCGAGCGGTTTCCGCGGCTGGTGCGGGACCTGGCCCGTAAACAGGGGAAAGAGGTCCGTTTCCAGCTTGAAGGGAAAGAGATCGAACTCGATCGCGGGATTTTGGAAGAGGTCGCCGAGCCGATCGTCCATATCCTCCGGAACGCTATCGATCATGGTCTGGAGACGGCCGATGAGCGGGTGATGGCGGGCAAGCCTTTTGAAGGCACGATAACCCTGGCGGTAAGCCGCGAGAAAGACCAGGTTGAAATTGTCATTGCCGATGACGGGCGCGGCATGGACCCGGAACGGCTGAAGACGAAGGCCGTCGAAAAAGGGCTGATCTCCCCGGAACAGGCCGCCAGGATGGCTCCACAAGAAGCATACAAACTGATCTGCGCCCCCGGATTTTCGACCTCCGCCATCGTTACCGATGTCTCCGGGCGCGGAGTCGGCATGGATGCCGTTCGAGAGGCCGTGCAAACATTGGCCGGAGTTCTGACCATCCAGTCGCAGAGTGGTCAGGGGAGCCGTTTTGTCATGCGGCTGCCGATGACGGCTTCAATCATCCATGCCCTTATGGTACAGTGCGGCCGGTTCGAGATCGCATTTCCCCTGAATGTCGTCACGCGGACCCTGGAAATAAGGCGTGATGAAATTCAGGAAGAATCGGGGCAATCATTCATCCTTCTGGACGATGTCCCGCTGCAGGTCCGGAGCCTGCGGCAGGCGCTGCGTCTGCCGGCTGCATCGGGACTGGAAGATGATCTTCTGCCGGTGATTGTCTGTGACAGCGGCGGTAATACCCTGGCTTTCAGCGCCGACCGCATCACCGGGCAGCAGGAAATTTTTATCCGTCCTCTCCGTTCGCCGCTGTCGCGGCTGCGGGGGGTCAGCGGAGCCACGGTCACCGGCGACGGCCGGGTGCTGTTCGTCGCCGATGTAAACGCACTGGCCTGAAACGGTTGCGGCATTTGGTCTTATATGGCAGTATCGCACCGCTTGTCAGCCTAGCAGGGAAAGGTAGTACAAAATGTTGAGAATCTGTACCGTATGTCTGTTGTTGTTTTTTGCTCTCCCGCTGTCGTCCGTAGCGGCACCCGCACCCTTGAAGGATGTTGTCGCCGCTCTTGAGAAGGGATATGCCGGACTGCAGGATGTGCAGGCCGACTTTTCCCAGAAAACCACAATAGCCGCCGTCAACCGGGAGCAGAAGGGGAGCGGCGAAGTGCTGCTGAAGCGACCCGCATCGGCGACCGCCATGTTCCGGTTCAACTATGCCAAGCCGAAGCAGCAGATCATCTCCAACGGCAAGCAGGTCTGGTTTTACACTCCGGAGAACAGGCAGGTGATGGTCAACAGTGTCGCCGCGATGTTCTCGGGGGGGAACTCCATCGCCCTGTCGTATCTGACCGGTCTCGGCCACGTTTCGCGTGACTTTGATATCGCCTTTGCCGCCGAGCCGCAGGACAAGAGCGGCAACTATCAGCTCGTATTGACCCCGAAAAAAGCGAGCCCGGTTCTGGCCAAACTCCAGCTGACGGTGTCGTCCGAAGCCGTCGAGCAGCTGCAGGCGTCCGGGGAGGTCAAGGATATCTTCCCGGTCGTCTCCTCGATAGTTCACGACGCGGGCGGCAACCGGACCCGGATCGACTACAGCCGCCCAAGGGTCAACAAGGGGCTCGCCGACGGCAGATTCAACTTCAAGATCCCGGAAGGGGTCGAGGTGATAAAACAGTAACCTGTTTAACAGGATAAACATTTGGAGGTTTCGTTATGCCGTCATTTGACATCGTATCAAAGGTTGACATGCAGGAGGTCGATAA